>NZ_MQAD01000001.1:0-217498 GCF_001996285.1 Anoxybacillus kestanbolensis
ATGCAATAAGATGTAAAGATAATCACGAAAGAAGTGGGATCTCAAATATATTTTATCAAAATTTTTAATATATTTTTACGATTGGATGAAAAAACAGAACCATATCACGCAACGACAAAAAATGCAGAAATGTGGTACGATAAAAAAGAACAACGTCGTAAAAGGATGGGAGAACATGCAAGAGTTAAAACTTCACAGCCAACATTTAAACGAAGAACTGGCGCTACCTGTGTACTGTTCAAAACCTGTTACACCGCTTTATAAACATCTCGTCATCATCGCACAAGATGGTCAAGATTATTTTATGTTTGGAAAAATCGGGCGCGTCATTGACGAGCTTGGCGTGCGCGCTGTCGTGATCGGCGTGCCGTATCGCGATGTGTCAGATCGCTATGAAAAATATCATCCGAACGGAAAAAAACGCGAAGCGTACATGCGCTTTCTCGCCAACGAACTCGTGCCACTCGTTGATGAACATTTTTCAACATATCAAATGGGATCCACTCGCATTCTCGTCGGTGATTCGCTTGCGGGAACCGTTTCGCTTCTTACTGCGATGACATACCCACATACGTTCGGAAAAGTCGTCATGCAGTCGCCGTATGTGAACGACGATGTGATGGCACATATACAATCCTTTTCAAATTGGCATTTGCTTGCGCTTTATCATTCCATCGGCATAAAAGAGACCGAAGTCAAAACGACAGACGGTGCTGTCCGTAATTTCATTGAACCAAATCGTGCGCTTGCTCACGTTCTTCAAACAAAACAAGTTCGCTATCATTACCACGAGTTTGACGGCGATCATTCATGGACATACTGGCAACCGGATTTACCGATCGGATTAAAAAAAGTTATTGAAATGTAACAGTATTTTCCGAAAATTTGTTATAATATATAAATATAATGACGAAAGGAGGAAATCGCATGAAATGTGGCATCGCGATTTTTCCATCAAAAAAAATTCAAGATTTTGCAAATTCGTATCGTAAACGGTACGACTCTCACTACGCCTTAATCCCACCGCATATCACGTTAAAGTATGCGTTTGAGGTGGAAGAGGACAAGCTCAATGAGCTCGTTCAACAACTTCGCAACGTCGCGCGCGAAACAGAGCCATTCACGTTGCGCGTCACGAAATTTAGTTCGTTTTATCCAGTCAACAATGTCATTTATTTAAAAGTGGAAAAAACAGAGCCGCTCATCAAACTACATGAAAAATTACATCGTCCACCGTTTATCGAACAAACGGACTATGCGTTCGTACCGCACATTACGATCGCACGCGATTTATCAAACGACGAATATTCCGACGTATTCGGACGCTTTAACATGCAGTCCGTCCATTTTGAAGAACAAGTCGACCGCTTCCATCTGTTATATCAGCTTGACAACGGATCTTGGTCGGCATACGAAACATTTCATCTCGGAAAGGAATAATCATATGTACGTCAAATACGGACAAGAGGAAACGCTTTGGCGCGACGCCCTGATCGTTCGCCGCGCCGTCTTTATTGACGAACAAGGGGTGTCGGAAGAAGAAGAGATTGACGCATTTGAACAAACGTCCATTCATTTCGTACTATACGACGATGACAAACCGATTGCGGCAGGACGCTTCCGAACGATTGACGACGTCGGTAAAATTGAACGCATTTGCGTCCTCCCTGCTTATCGCGGACGCGGCCTTGGCAAACGCATCATGGAAGCGATCGAGCAATACGCAACAAAGCACGTTACAAAAGTAAAATTAAACGCGCAAACCCACGCCGAACCGTTTTATAAACAGCTCGGCTACGAAACGGTATCCGACGTCTTTCTTGATGCCGGCATTCCTCATGTGACGATGGTAAAAACAATCGACATGCGATCATAACGGTCGCATGTTTTCTTTTTCCTTTGGCATACTAACAAAAGAAGCGACAGAAGAAAGGATTAGCGTGATGAACGAATTTGGACAAATTGCAGTCGAACTCATTGTCGGTTATATCGCCTTGTTTATTATGGCGAAAATACTCGGACGGACACAAATTACGCAAATTACACCATTTGACTTCATTTCCGCCCTCGTTCTCGGAGAGCTTGTCGGAAATGGACTATACGATGTAAATGTCGGACTTGCGCAAGTATTGTTCGCAATCGCTCTTTGGGGACTTTTAATTTACGCAACTGAAATGATTACGCAAAAGAAAAAAGAACTGCGTGAATTGCTCGAAGGAAAACCGGTAATCGTCATTTCGAAAGGAAAAATTTTATATGACGCATTGAAAAAAACGAAGCTTGATTTAAACCAACTGCAACATTTACTTCGCTCTCGCAACGTCTTTTCCATTCGCGAAGTCGAATACGCCATTTTAGAAACAGACGGAACCGTAAGCGTCATGAAAAAAGCCCCATACGAACAACCGACGCGCCAAGACCACAACATATCTGCATCTGAAGCGGTATTGCCTGTGACGGTCATTATCGACGGGGAAGTCATTTGGGACAATTTACGTGAAAACGGCTGGGACGAACAATGGCTGAAAAAACATATGCGCCATGCTGGCTTTGAAAACTATAGCGACATTTTATACGCCGAATGGCAAGACGGCAAAGGCATGCACGTACAATCATACTAACGCTTTTTTAAAGAACGATCTTGAGGTCGTTTTTTCTTTTGGGACGTTTGTTGTTTTTTCTCGTTTGTTGCTCGTTGTATGTTTGTGACGCGCGGAACATGAAGCGGGTTTGAACGAATCGGTGGGATGTGCATACAAATCGCCTCCTTTGTTTATATATTCGCCAACCAACAAAAAACTCCTTTTCTCTTATTGTATGTTTTGTTAACATAGACGTTGACGTTACACAAAGGAGTTCAAGCGATGAATAAGGCGCAATATAACGGCAAGTTGTTTGACATTCATACGTTACCAAGGGAAAAATATGAGCTCGTGTATGAACAAAGTTTACGCAACAAATGGACGTGCCCGATGTGCGGTGGAGTCGTTCGCTTTCATTTAGCGATTGAACATGCCCCGCACTTTTATCATGTGTCAAATGCTTGTATAAAAGAAGAACGAAAACAAGCGAACATCATCTCGATTCGCCCAACCGAACCGTTTCAAACGAAAGAAAAAAAACAAATGACCGTATGCGGTATCCCGCTCGATACAGAGCAATACGAAGCCGTTCAACACGTGGAAGGTCCACTTCTTGTGCTTGCGGGTGCTGGAAGCGGAAAAACGCGCACGTTAACGACGCGCGCTGCCGCCATGATCGCACATCATCGCATTCAATCGAAAAACATGATGATCGTCACCTTTACGACAAAAGCAGCAAAAGAGCTAGTCGACAGACTGCAGTCGTACAACCTTGACAACATCCCGACCGTCGGCACATTTCATAGCCTATTTTATCGCATGTTGCAACATGCCGATCCGTTCCGTTGGCGACACGAACGGCTCATTCGCGACTGGCAAAAAGAAAAGATGATGAAAGAAATCGGCCGCGACATCGGCATCGATGAACGTGATTTTCCGTACGACGAAGCGATGCAACGTATTTCATATTGGAAAAATACGCTGACGCCCCTTCACACCATCACCATTGAAAACGAATGGGACGAGCGCGTTGTGCAATTGTACAAACAATATGAAGCGAAAAAACAACAGCTCGAATTGTTTGATTTTGATGATATGTTATACGCGTGCTATGACATGTTACGGACGGACGAAAGACGATTGCGACAATATCACGAACGGTTTCATTACTTTTTAATCGACGAATTTCAAGACATTAACAGCGTGCAATACGAGACGATGAAACTACTTGCGTCCCACACGCATCATATTTGCGCCGTTGGCGATGATGACCAAGCGATTTATGCGTTTCGCGGCTCCGATTCATCGTTTATTCAGCAATTCCAACAAGACTTTCCGAACACGAAAATCGTCAAGCTTACCGAAAACTATCGTTCACCGCATCCGATCGTATCGTTCGCCAACCGTATCATTGCGAAAAGTCGCACGCGCATTCCGAAACAAATGAACGCTCAAACCGATAGCGTACATATGCCGACGTTGTTCTTTCCGTACGATGAAGAAGAAGAGGCAACGATGATCGCCTGTGACATCGAAGAACGAATGAAACAAGGTGTGCACCCAAGCGATATCGCCATTTTATGTCGCACGAACGCATCGGCGCGTGCCGTCTTCGAACGGCTTTCACAACTGCACATCCCCGTCACGACAGACGGCGATTCGTTTTACAATCGTCGCATCGTGCGCTATTTGTTAAGCTTTTTTCAACTTGCGCTCGATCCAAACGACGAACAAGCAATGACCGACGTCGCCACCGTTTTGTTTTTAAAACAAACGATTATGAACGACTTAAAGGCGAACGCCATTTTACAAGACTGTTCGCTCGTTGAAGCGCTTGCTAAACTTGACGGCATTCCGCCGTTTCAAAAACAAAAATTACGCACAATCGCCCCGCTTTTCGCGAAAGTGAAAGAGATGAAGCCGTTTGACGCGATCGATTTCATCGAAAAAGAGATGGGCCTAGGCGAATTTTTAAAAAAGCGCGGCAACGAAGGTAACGCAATTGAAAAAGGATCCGACGACGTGCGCGATATGAAAGTCGTCGCGCGGAAATTTAAAACGATTCAAGCGTTTCTATCTCACGTCAAACGCGTTCAAGCATACGTCAATAAAACGTGCGACGATGGCGTTCAACTCATGACGATTCATCGCTCAAAAGGGCTAGAATTTCCAATCGTCTATATCATCGGGGCAGTCGACGGGCTATTGCCGCATGACTATGCGCTTGAAGCATACCGAAATGGCGATGTCGCTCCGCTTGAAGAAGAACGTCGCCTTCTATACGTTGCGATCACGCGCGCGAAACAACGTCTTTTTATTTCCGTTCCGTCCATGCGCCGATTAAAAAAAGCAAACGCCTCGCGCTTGCTTTCCTTTCTTCAAACAAAAGCGAAAGGCCTCGTCTAAGGCTTTTCGCTTTTTTCTTATTTTTTATTTAACATGTTGGCAATCGTATTAAAATCGATCTGTTTTCCGTTATTGACGATCGATTGCACAATTTTATCTTCCAATTCTTTCGGTACGTTACGATTCGCAATTTGAGCGACGCGCTTGACGATGCCGCGCACCGTTTTTTCATCTTTAAAGTTCGCATGTTGCAACGAATTGGCGAGCGCAAAAATATCTTGCATATTCACACCCGTTTTCTTTTCAATGTTTTTAAAAAAATGTTGATCCATCTTCGCTACCTCCTTCACTTTTCTTTTTCAGCATATGAAAAACATAAAAAAAACGTTCCAAAGGTATGCCCTTTGGAACGTCTCTTCTTAGTGAACGAACGCTGCACCAACGATAATCAACAAGATGAACAACACAACGATCAACACGAATGTTGAACCGTATCCGCCGCCGTAGCCGTAGCCACCGTAACCATATCCGCAATATCCGTAACCCATAAGACTGCACCTCCTTCAACGTTGTCGCTTACATCATATGCATCGAAATGGATTTGGTATGGGCGCTCCTATAAAAATTCCCCTCCTTGCCGAAACATGCGGGCGAACTGCTTTTCTTTTTTCGCAAAAAACGCTTCCGCATCGCCCATATTTGCTTGAAACTGTTGAAATAGCGCCCCATTTATTTTTTCAAGTTTGTTTAGCGTCATCTCCATCTCTTTTCCCCATGTGTCAAACGCTTTCATTAATGCATCGTGCTTTTGGTGTTTGGCGCGCGTATACGATTGCAGTTCTTTTTCCAATCGATCCATCGCTTTCCCCCCTTGCTTTTTCATACGTAACGAACGTAAAAATGTGCTAAAATAAAAGACGAAATCAAAAGAAAGGACGTGTCATATGGAACGACTACAAGATGCACAACAATTTGAACAAGCGATCGCCTCAAGCACGCCCGTTGTCGTAAAGTTTTTTACAACATGGTGCCCAGATTGCGTGCGCATGGATCAATTTATCGGCGAAGTGATCGCTAGTTATCCACAATTTACATGGTATGACATCAATCGCGACGATGTGCCAGACATCGCCGAAACGTACAACGTTATGGGCATTCCAAGCTTGCTTGTATTCCAAAACGGCGAAAAAATCGCCCACTTGCATAGCGCCAATGCAAAAACACGCGAACAAGTCGAGGAGTTTCTGCAAACAATCAGCTAATTTAGCTGATTGTTTGCACATATAAATCAAAAAATTACGTTGAAGGGGATAACGAACACCAAAAAAGCCACGTACGTGTCGTGGCTTCACATAAGAAACGGCTGCAGTTTTTGAATAAGCTGTTGCATTTGTTTTGCTTGTTGTTCATACATTTGCTTTGCGTCATCGTCATTCGTTTGCAAGGCGAATAGTTCAAAGTCCGCTTCTGCTTTTTTCATCGAGGCGAGCAATAGTTGCTTTTGTTGCGGTGCTGGTACTTGAATGCGGTCGTCATATAAATCGACGGTCAGCTGGCCGTACGAATCGACTTGCGCTAAAAAGACGTTTTCGATAGCGACGCCCATTTGATCGAGCTGTTTTTTTAACCAGCCGCGGTTTAAGCGCGCAGTTGCGAGCGGTTCGTCTAAAATTTTGCCGTCCATAATGACCGTTTGGGGTTCTTTTTCTTCTGGCACATACGGTTTGATGTCTCCGAGCGTCAACGGCTGTTTGTCGCGTTTTAATAAAATACTTAAATCACCGTTCGCCTCAAGCGTCGCAAATTCCACATCGGCAACGCGAAACACATCTTTTTTCCGCAACTGCTCAAGCAATTCATCGGCTGTATATTTTTCTTTTTTCAAATTATCTTCTAAAATTTTGCCGTTTTTAATAAAGACGGTGGAATTGCCTTCAACGAAATCACGAAATTTTTTACTGCGTAGCGAAATGATCGAAATGGCGACAGGAAAAAGCGACCAAATTAAAATGCTCGTTATCCCTTCCGTTAAGCGAATGTCTAAATCCATCGACATCGACCCGGCAATATCTCCGATCGTAATGCCGGCGATATATTCAAAAAACGACAGCTTCGATAATTGTTTTTTTCCTAACAATTTTGTAATGACAAACAGTCCAATTAAAATGCAAATCGAGCGAATCGCAACTTCTAACCATGCTGGCATACTTACATCCCCTTATATTGCGGCTCTTCGCGCTCAAGCGTCGCGATGCGTCCTTTTAATGCCGCGATCATTTGTTCCGTCTGTAACATCGCTTCATGAAACGCTCGTTGCGCCTCCTCATTCGTTGACGTCAGCGCAAGCTCTTGCAACGTCGCATGAATCGCTTTCATGTTCGCTAAACTTTGTTTCACTTGTGAACCAATCGTCATGTCCCTCTATCCTTTCGGTTTAAATAATAATGCTCCGATAAAACCGAATACGATGGCTGCTGAAATGCCGGAGCTCGTCACTTCAAACATGCCCGTCAACACCCCGACAATGCCATGTTTTTCTGCCTCTTGCATCGCCCCGTGCACGAGCGCATTACCGAAACTTGTAATGGGAATCGTTGCCCCTGCACCTGCAAAATCAATAAGCGGCTCGTACAATCCAAATCCGTCTAAAATCGCACCAGCCACGACAAGTGCACTTAACGTATGCGCAGGCGTCAACTTAAACACATCAAACATCACTTGTCCGATGACACAAATGAGCCCTCCGACGACAAACGCCCAAAAAAACATCGCTATCATGAATGATCGCCTCCATATTCAATCGCCACTGCATGAGCAATACAAGGAATCGTTTCCCCTTGTTGAAACGTCAGCGGTGATAAAAGCGCTCCTGTCGCCACGACGAGCATGCGCTTTATCTCTCCTCGCTTCATACGATTCAACAAATGACCGTACACGACCGTCGCAGAACACCCCGCTCCGCTCCCTCCCGACAACACCGGCTGTCCTTCGCGATAAATGATTAACCCGCAATCTTGATATCGCTCTTCTTCAAGCTCCATTCCGTTTTTTCGCAACAAATCGAGCGAGACGGTGCGGCCGATTTTTCCTAAATCGCCTGTGACAATTAAATCGTAATACGACGCATCGACTTGCATATCGCGTAAATGCGCTTCAATCGTATCGACTGCGGCTGGCGCCATCGCCCCGCCCATATTAAACGGGTCGGTCAATCCCATATCGACGACGCGCCCAATCGTCGCCGATGTAATGCGTGGGCCATCTCCTTCACTTCCGACGAGCGCTACCCCTGCCCCGGTCACCGTCCATTGCGCCGTCGGTGGCTTTTGCCCACCGTATTCGGTCGGATAACGAAACTGCTTTTCGACGGCAGCGTTATGGCTTGCAGCACCTGTTAATATGTACTTCGCTCCGCCGTAATTGACGATAAATGCGCTTAACGCGAGTGCTTCCATCGATGTCGAACAAGCGCCAAATACACCTAAATACGGAGTGCTAAGCGTGCGTGCTGCAAAGCTTGACGGCGTCATTTGATTAATTAAATCGCCAGAAATAATGAATTGCACTTGTTCCTTTTCGATGCGCGCCTTTTTCATCGCTTGAAAAAACGCTTCTTCAAACAGCACTTTATGCGCTTTTTCATACGAATCTTCCCCAAGCCAAAGGTCTTCATGAAGCAAATCAAAATCATCGGCGATATTTCCGTTCGCTTCAAACGGGCCGCCGACTGCCGCGGTGGCGACGATGACCGGACGGTTTTCAAACACCCATGTGCGATGTCCTTTCATCATCCGAGCCCACCCCATTTCACCGCGATCGTTTTAATGAGCGCCACGACGAAAGCGGAAAACGTACCGAACAAAATGACTGAACCGGCAAGCTTAAACATATTTCCACCGACACCGAGCACAAACCCTTCCGTCCGATGTTCAATCGCAGCCGAAATGACGGCGTTTCCAAATCCGGTGACAGGCACCGCACTTCCCGCCCCGGCAAATTGCGCCAATCGGTCGTATACGCCAAAACCGGTTAACAACATCGCGATAAATACCATCGTCGCCACCGTCGGATTGCCGACCGTTTTTTCCGTAAAATCGAAAAAGTACATGTAAAAATAAGAAATCGCTTGGCCAATCGCACAAATCAAACCGCCAACAAAAAAGGCACGCACGCAATTTTTTAACACCGGTCGCTTCGTTTCCCGCGCTTGTTCAAATTGATGATACTCTTGTTGAACGGGCGTTAAATTTTTTCGCTTTTCGTTTGCCATCATCTCACCTCACGTTTGTTCTTCACTTAATTTTTGAATGATTGTTACTTCTTTTTCGATTTCTTTTTCGTTCATCTGTTTCGTTTCAATTTTTTCTTTTAACGCTTTCGTTTTCCAAAAAATTTTTAAATCGTGTGAGGCGATCACTTTTTCATCGAACGCATCGTTTAACATATTCCGTACATCTTTTTCAATTTGTTTCATGCGAAAGCGATGCAAATGTTTCACTTGATACGCGACAAGCAACCGTCCGTTCGCCTCAACCGCCACCGCATCTTTCACATCTTGCCGTTCCTTTAACATCTGTACGGCCTTTTCGGCGTGTTGTTGGTCGCTTCGTTTCGCGCTTCCGTTATGACTAACATTGGTCATATTTTCTAGTTGAAGCGACTGGTTTTTTTCTTTCTGTTCATCTGCACAACTCATAAGAAAAAAAACGGAAATGAGTACAAGCCATTTTTTCATAGCATTCACCTTTCTATGCATGTAACGAAAGGGCGCCCTTATTGGACACCCGCATTACTTACTGTTTATATTGTGGCTCTTCTTGTTCAATTTCTTGCAAGCGCGGTGCTACTAAATCGACGACCGCTTGCGTTTGTTGTGCCGCTTGTTGATACAATTGTTTTGCTTTTTCATTTTCTGTTTGCAGGGCAAACGTTTCAAAACTTGCCTGCGCTGATTTCAACCCCGCTAACGTTTGTTTCACAGAACTTGCAACAGTCATATAAAAACCTCCTTTGTTTTTTCTCATCACATAGCATGCGCTCATTCGAAAAAGTTATACAAAAAAAATAGCCCCCGAAGGAGCTAACATTTATCGCGAAATCCGTTTCCGAGCGACGGGTTATTGATGATTCCAGCCATGACTAAAATACTTAAAAAGGCGTTCCATAGTTGCTCATATTTTCCTAAATCAATATCGACTCCAAACGTTTGAAGCAAAAGCGCAATAAACGAACCGATCGCTAACCATAGTCCGTAATTTTTAAAACGCTCCATCATTTTCTCCCCCATGCTATTGTTTTAATTTCTTTCCACATCCACAACCGCCTGTTTTTTTTACAGGTGCTGGTGAAGATGTATATACTTTTGCAGCTTGTGATCCACCGAGAACAATTGGCTTTTTCTTTTCCATTGGCAAACCCTCCACAACATGTAAGATACAATAGCATATGAAAAAGATGGAGCAAGTGACTATGCCTTTTTCCTATTTCTCTTTTTCCGCAAACGAAAACGGAGTCGACAACGGTAATTTGGCATTTTTTAGCACTTGTTGCCGTTGAAGCGTATGCATAAACCACGAATCTGGCCGTTGTTGAAATAACTGTTTCGTTAATTGCTCAATTTGTTTTTTTAACTCCTCATTCTCTTTTTTTAACCGCTTCACTTCCTCGTACCGTTGTTCACTTAACGCCGCCAATTCTTTTAACAACACATTTTCCGCCCGCAAGACGTCTAACTCGTTTTGCATATGCCTCCCCCTCTCTACTACATAACAATTCAAACAGACGCTCATTTATGACAAAAAAATTCCGCACTTATCCCTGCACACTTACCTACCTTTCTCATACTATACAGTAGTCCCGACACATGCGACGGGAAAAACTGAAATTAGGAGGAACGAGACATGACGCATCATAAAGAGCGTAAAGAAAAAGTGTGTATTAAAACACGCAAAGTGTATGACTGGGTTACTCGTCAAGTCGATGTGCCGTTGCGTAGTTTTTCAAATGGGGATTTGGAAGCGATCTTTCCAGAAAGCAGATGTCCGCGCCAGGGGCAAACGGTTTGTGATTTCTTCGCGTCCAACGGCTTAAGCGCTGGCGATTTCTCGATTCGCTGCTTTTTAACAGACGATGAAGGCAATCGCATTGATCGCACAGTCGACAACAACGCGTTAATTTGCCAAGAAATTTTACAACCAAACGGACGTCAACCTGTTCACGTCACGCTTCCATCAGGCGATACAGTCACATTGCAAAAAGTGAAAGTGCTTGTGAAAGGTCACGTTGTTGTGCAAGTTGTCAATGCGAACGGCCACGTCGTTTGCGAATCTAGCCCAATCCCATTTGCGACAGCGCAAACGTTTATTTTATGCGCACCAGAAGGCACGACGCTCGATTGCCACATTTCGTTTTTCGAATGTGACGCTAGCTTAATTTGCACTGACAACTTCTCACAGCTTGATGTATCGATTACATTATGTTTAGAAGTGCAAATGGAAGCCGAGGTAAAACTTGAAGTCGAAGCACGCTACTGCCAGCCGCGCGAAGAAATTTTAGAAGCGACGCTTTGCCCAACAGACAAATTCCCACCGCAATGCCCTGAAGTATTCCCAGCACATTAATGAGTAAAGCAGGCTCACAGACAGCCTGCTTCTTTTATATGTTTAACATGTAGCTGATTACCGTATATGTGCAAGCAATCCAAAAGGAATAAGAACGATAGCACGTATTTTTCACTTCTTCTGAATACCTATTCCACATATACCCACTTCCATGTATATAAAAAAGAAAACTTGTGGCAATCACACCGACAAGAAACGTCCATTCCATATATGGCACGCCTGTTTTTTCACTTGCTGCATATGGAACAAAAAATAAAAATACGATTGTAGTCAAAATAGAAAACGATGTTCTCATTCAATCACACCTTTATTTTGGTATATATGACATATGATAAAATAAAATGAATATTGAAACAACAAAAGGAGAGGATGGCATAAAATGACGAAAAAAATATGGATCGTATTTTTCATTTGTTCGATGTTTATCGTTCAACCAAGCCATATGACTCCAAATGGTTGGCAAGGATGCCCAGAATGCTTATAGGGGGGAGGAGATGAACGACCAACATATTCAACTGCAACAAAAAGTGATTCATTATCGCTCAGAAGTCGCGAAATATAAACAACTATTGCAGCTCGTCGAAACCGAACTGAAGCGCGAGCAGCTGCGCAATCATTATTTGCAAAAACAGCTTGAACAAATGGATGAATGTGAACAAACGATCGAAAAGCTCGAACAACAGCTTCTGTTTTACGAAGTGGCGCTCGAACAAGAAAAAAAGCGAAAAAAAGAGGAAAAGACAGAGCGCGCCCACGCCTATTTTGCGTACGCGACGATGATTCCTGAAGAAAAAGACGAACATGTGACGGTCATCGGCGATTTCGTTGTCGAAAATATTGGTAATACACCGCTTAACGATCCGATCATTTGCCTTCGCCTTCGTCCTCCCGATCATGCGCAATTAAGTGGAAAGTTTTCCTTTCGACAACTGCAAGAAGAAGGCGGTTGGACGTTTGCGGTCGACAATTGGCGCCAAAAAATAAAAGAAGGAGAATATTGGTTAAAGCCAATCGATGAAACGACGCTTTTGCCAAACGAACAACTGCGCTTTCCGTCATTTGAATTACGCGTCATACAAACGGTTGTCGTCGAGGGGTTCGTTTATTTTCGCCAGCTGAAACAAGGGGTATCATCTTTCAATCATATCGTTATTAATAAATAAGCAGGCATCCGCCCGCTTTTTTATTTGCTTCATTTTTGGACAATCATTTCGATGACAGACGCGACACCTGCGATCGCTAAAATCGATACAAGTGGCATAAACATGGTTGGCGCATAAACTGTTCCGACGTACAACAGCGCCGCACACCACACCCCTGTACACCAATGACAACTTAACAGCTCCCCGATCCACTTTCTTATCCCTGTCCCTTTGATGACAATATACGTCTCTCCGTCTTGTTCGAACTCATCGTGAAACGGCGCGCGCAAAAACGACGTAATGCGGTCGTACACAAGTAAGCGCGTCAAACGAAATGAAGCAACACATAACAAAAAAAAGGGAAAAGCATCCATTCTCTCGCCTCCTCGCTTCACTTTATGTTCTCCATTCACAAAACATGTAGTGCTTTCGCCCATTCCCTTTTTTTCATTTCACATATAATGCAATGAGTCAATTCATAAAAAAGGGTGTGAAACTGTGTATAACATTTTTTTCAGCAACCGTCTTTTAGCGAAACACCGCCATATCCAACAAATGTGCGCGACACTTTCGACATTAAGCGAAGGAACAGAACTACATGTGCACACAAACAACGAGACGTACTATAACGTGAAGCTCGTGCAAGTCGACACATTGGCGAAAACATTAACAATCATTATTGACCCATTTTATAAAAAAGAAGGAACAGCGCTTACGCTCAACTGTCGTGACATCGTCGCAGTCGAGTTTCCGACCGAGGCGCTCGTCGCCGCAGGCAAAGAACAAACAACAACAATTGGAACGAAAAAAACAGAAGACGAAGACGAGTAAAGGAAGTGAACGTATGAACGTTTGTATCATTGGTGCCGGTTATGTCGGATTAACGACAGCTGCTGTTCTCGCAAAAATCGGGCATACCGTTCATTGTATTGATGAAAACGAACAAAAAATTGCCGCCTTACAACGCGGAGAAATCCCAATTTACGAGCCACGTTTAGCTGAGTTATTTACCGACCATCAAAGTCGGCTTTTTTTTCATCATGATGGACGAAAACATATACAAGAGGCAGACGTCATTTTTATTTGCGTCGGCACACCTCCAGATGTAAAAGGAAAACCAGACGTCTCCTACGTCAATCGCGCCATTGACATGCTTATCCCACATGTAAACGATCATCAAACGCTCGTCATGAAAAGCACCGTCCCGATCGGAACGAACGAACGGATATACGAACGATTAAAAAACGAAGGAAAACATGTACGCGTCGTCTCAAACCCTGAATTTTTACGGGAAGGCTCTGCCATTTACGACTCTTTCCATCCTGACCGTATCGTCATCGGCTTACGTGACGATGATGATCGTTCCCTTTCCATCATGCAAACGTTATATGCCGGCATTCATGCACCATATGTCGTGACAAGTTTAAGTGGCGCAGAAATGATAAAATATGCTGCCAACGCTTTTTTAGCGACGAAAATTTCCTTTATAAACGAAATGGCACGCCTTTGCGACACGTACGGTGTCGATGTTGTCGACGTCGCCAAAGGAATCGGACTTGACGGAAGAATCGGTCCGCACTTTTTACAAGCTGGGATCGGCTATGGGGGCTCTTGTTTTCCGAAAGATGTGACAGCTCTTATTCAAATGGCGTATGAACAAATGGTGCGACCGTACATGTTAGAAGCGACAAAAGCGGTAAACGACACGCAGATCAATTGGTACGTTCAAAAAATGAAACGAACGTTAGGAGAACTTGCTGGGAGACGCATTGCCGTCCTCGGCATCGCTTTTAAACCAAATACAGACGATATTCGCGAATCTCCCGCCGTTTTACTCATCACCAAACTGCACGCCCATGGCGCTGACGTCATTGCTCATGATCCAAAAGCTACACTTCCACTCGACGTCGCGGTTAAACAAGCAAAAACAATAGATGAAGCGGTTAAAAAGGCTGATGCGCTTATCGTTGCGACCGATTGGGATGCGTATAAACAGTTAAACTGGGAAGAAGTAAAACGAATGATGAACGGAAACGCCGTCATCGACGGACGAAATAGCTTGCCTCGTGAGGCGATCATAAACGCAGGACTACACTATATCGGGGTGGGGCGCAGATGAACATACTTGTTACAGGAGCAGCTGGCTTTATCGGTTCGCACGTATGCGAAGCGTTGTTACAGCACCATCACGTCATCGGCATCGACTGTTTCACCGGTCCGACGCCAAAACAATGGAAAGAAAAAACGATCGACATGTTAAAAAAACATGACCGTTTTACATGGCTCGAAGGCGATTTATTGTCGTTGCCGCTCGACGACATCGTCAAACAAGTCGATGTCATTTATCATTTTGCTGGCATGCCGGGCGTACGCACAAGCTGGGGAACGTCATTTGATTTATACACAACAAACAACGTATTAGCAACGCAACGGTTGCTTGAAGCGTGTAAACAACATCGACCAAAACAGTTCATTTATACGTCCACCTCATCCGTTTACGGAGAAAAACATGGGCGCGTGCATGAAAACATGACTCCGACTCCTCTTTCACCGTACGGCATCACGAAGCTTGCTGGCGAACATTTATGCCACGTATATGAATCGGAGTTTGGCGTGCCGATGACGATTTTACGTTATTTTACTGTATACGGTCCACGCCAGCGACCTGATATGGCATTTCATCGCTTTATTCGCCAAATGTTGTTTGATGAGCCAATCACGATTTTCGGAGACGGCACACAAACGCGCGATTTTACGTACATTTCCGACTGCGTCAATGGCACGCTTGCTGTACTTGGCAACGACAAAGCGATTGGCGAAACGTTCAATATCGGCGGGAAAGAACGAGCTTCGCTAAACGACGTCATCGCTATGCTCGAAGAGATGATCGGAAAACGAGCAAACAAACAATATATGAATAAAGCGATCGGCGAGCCGAAACATACGTGGGCGGACATTTCAAAAGCAGAAAACATGCTTGCCTACGCCCCGAACGTGCCGTTACGAGAAGGGTTGCGTCGTGAAGTCGAATATATTCGCTCGCTTTACAGGAGGTAGCTATGCACATCGCATTCATTTGTACAGAAAAATTGCCGTCGCCAGCCGTCAAAGGGGGCGCTATTCAACTGATGATTGATGGCATCGCTCCCATGTTTGCCGCTAAACATACGCTCACTATTTTTTCGATTACTGACCCTTCGCTTCCGATGTACGAAATACGTGATGGCATCGAATATGTGCGCGTACCAAAAGAACAATACGAACAACATATCGTCAACGAACTAAAAAAGCGCACGTTTGACGTCATTCACGTTTTTAACCGCCCCGTAAACGTGTTATTTTACAAACAAGCAGCACCAAATAGCCGCTTCGTCACCAGTTTGCATAACGATATGTTTTCGCCGATGAAAATGAAACGTGACGTTGCCGAACGAGTGATTGCGGAAGTAGATGCGATCACAACGGTAAGTGAATATATGAAACGAACCGTCACAAAACGATACGATGTCCGAGACGATCTCATTCACATCGTCTACTCAGGTGTCGATGCGACACGCTACACGCCACCATGGACGGAGGAAGGAAAACAAAGGCGCACCACCATGCGCCAACGTTTTGGAACAGAAGATGATGACGTCATTTTATTTATCGGGCGGTTAAGCAAAACAAAAGGCGTGCATGTGCTCATTGAAAGTATGAATCATGTATTAGCCGAACGTCCAAAGGCAAAGCTCGTCATCGTCGGAGGCAAATGGTTTAGCGACAATCGTCCAAACGAATATGTGCGCTTCCTTCATCAACTAGCGAAGCCTTACAACGATCGTATTCAATTTACAAGCTACATTCCGTCCGAATACATTCCACACATATTCACAATCGGTGATGTGTTCGTTTGCAGTTCGCAATGGCACGAGCCGCTTGCCCGCGTACATTACGAAGCGATGGCAGCGGGCGTGCCGATCGTGACGACAAACCGCGGCGGAAATAGCGAAGTGATCGAACATAACGTAAACGGGCTTGTTGTTGACGACTATGCATCACCAAAAGCGTTCGCACGCGCCATTAGCGAATTATTGCACGATAAAGAAAAAGCGCTCGCACTTGCTCACGAAGGACGAAAACGAGCGGAAACGACGTTTTCCTTCGCAAACACAGCCGAGCAACTTGAGCGTGTATATATTACGATTTGCCAATAAGCGATACCGATACGACATGTTCAATCGGGATCGTGATCGTTTTTTCTTCTTCACTTAATGTAAAAACGACTTTTTTCTTATCGCACGTTTGAATGATTCCTTCATACGTGCGATTTTTCGTTTTCAACTCACACGTCACCGGACGAAGTTCATTCGGGAGCGTCGCTAAAAATTCAATACGCTCAGCCGTATTCATCTCGCGAAAATTCGCAAATGACGGTGGCGGATACGATAGCTTTTCTTTTTTCGTCCGAAACGTCTGTTGCATATAACACGTTTTCGGCCCTAAATTCGGCTGAACGATATACAACAACGGCGCATTTTCCACACGCTTTTTCATTCCCACACCCCTCCTTTTTACGACTACTATATGCGCAAAAAGAAAGGGGCATGCCATAATACATAAAAAGCTGTTTGGTCGATGCCAAACAGCTTTCAAATTAGCGCGCTAAAATGTGGTAGCCAGAGTCGACGTGGATAATTTCTCCAGTCACGCCGCGCGATAAGTCGCTAAATAAAAATAAGGCTGTGTCGCCAACTTCTTCTTGTGTCGTTGTGCGACGTAGTGGTGCACGCTCTTCAATTTCTTTTAAAATCGAGTTAAAATCGCCGACACCTTTCGCAGATAACGTGCGAATTGGACCTGCGGAAATGGCGTTGACGCGAATGCCGTATTTCCCTAAGTCGTTCGCTAAATATTTCACGCTCGCTTCTAACGATGCTTTTGCCACACCCATGACGTTGTAGTTTTGCACGACGCGCTCGCCACCTAAATACGTTAATGTGACGATGCTGCCGCCTTCGGTCATTAGCTCTTTCGCCGCTTTCGCCACCGCTGTTAACGAATAGGCGCTAATGTTGTGCGCAAGTAAAAATCCTTCGCGATCGACGTTCATATACTCGCCTTCTAAATGTTCTTTATTCGCAAATGCGATACAATGCGCAAGACCGTGAATGACGCCCACTTGCTCTTTAATTTGCGCAAAGCATGAGGCAATTTCCTCATCTTTCGTTACATCGCAAGGCAATACAAGCGCTGTGTCATCTTCTAACGTCGCCACTAATTTTTTCACTTCATTTTCAAAACGCTCACCTGCATATGTAAAAATTAACCGCGCCCCTGCCGCATGAAGCGCACGCGCAATGCCCCAAGCGATGCTTCGTTTATTTGCCACACCCATCACGACATACGTCTTTCCTTGTAATGATAATTGCATATTCGTTCATCCCCTTAAATTTATGATTTGTTATTAGAACCTAGTATTAATATGATTATAACAAAAAATTCCCTACTTTCAAATAGGGAATTTTATAATAAATAGTCCATAAACATCTTCGCTAAACCGAAATAAATGAGAATGCTAATTAAATCGTTAATCGTCGTAATAAACGGACCAGATGCAACAGCCGGGTCGATGCGCAATTTATGCATAAAGAGCGGAATAAGCGCCCCTGCAACTGTCGCAACCGTCAACGTCGCAAATA
The DNA here is from genome assembly GCF_001996285.1 of Anoxybacillus kestanbolensis. Lineage (NCBI taxonomy): Bacteria > Bacillati > Bacillota > Bacilli > Caryophanales > Anoxybacillaceae > Anoxybacillus > Anoxybacillus kestanbolensis. The sequence continues at coordinate 18,372 of NZ_MQAD01000001.1, forward strand.
ACGCTAATCCGACGAGTACACCTAAGAAAAACTGTTGCTTCCATACGTACACAACAATCGTAATGACGACGCCGCAAGATAAACCGATAAGTAGCCCCGTTAGCGCTTCGCGTGCAAGCATGCGCCACTTTCCTTCTTTTTCGAAATCCCCCATCGCTAAACGGCGCACCGCGACCGCCAACGACTGCGTCCCTGTATTTCCAGACATGCCCGCAATAAGCGGAATAAACACCGCTAAAATCGCGACTTTTTGCAACGTGTCTTCAAAACGGCTAATTAAATTCGCCGTCATCATGCCTAAAAACAGTAAAATAATGAGCCACGGCAACCGCTTTTTCGCCGCTTCGAACGGAGTGTATTGAATATCGACATCCGGAACCCCCGCGAGTTTCGAATAGTCGTCTGTCGCTTCTTCCGAAATGACGTCGACAATGTCATCGACGGTAATAATCCCAAGCAAATGATTGTTCATATCGACGACAGGAAGCGCTAAAAAATCGTAGTTTTGCATTTTGCGCGCCACTTCTTCTTGATCTTCATCAACAAATACAGAAACGACCCGATCGTTCATGACATCACAAATCATCGCATCATCATCCGATGTCAACAGCTCGCGTAGCGACAATACCCCAACGAGCTGCCGTTGTTCATTGACGACATACAAATAATAAATCGTTTCCGCATTCGCTGCTTCTCTTTTTAAAATTTGCATCGCCGAACGCACCGTTTGATTGGCGTGAATGGCGATATATTCCGTTGTCATAATGCTTCCGGCCGTATATTCTTTATAATGAAGCAACCCTTGAATATCTTTCGCCGCTTCATCGTCCATAATCGTTAAATAATTCGCCACTTCTTTTTTATCTAGTTCATTTAATACGTCCGCCGCATTGTCGGCATACATGTGCGCGAGCATTTGCGCCACAAATAACGGATCCATTTCCGACAAATAAATTTTATATTCATCTTCTTCAATATCGAGGTGGTCAAAAATTTCCGCCATTTCCGCTGGCGACAAATATTCATACATGCGCTTTCTCACTTCTGGGCTTTGTTCAACGTAAAACTTCGCCCGATCATACGGATGCAATTTTAAAAACTGTTTTCGAAACGCTTCGATTTTTCCATCATATAACGCCTGCAACATAATACCCCTCCTCTCGACAAAAATCGCTTTTCTTATTATGCGCGAATCTTTGCCAACTTGCAAGCAACGATGTAAAATGAGAATGCACGATGAAACACAGGGGGAACGACGATGGAAAACGAAAAAACCGTTCAATCGAAAATAGATTATCATTTATTGTTCATTTTATTTTTAATTGCGATCGTCAGCGCCATTGCCATCGAAAGCGCGCGCGAGACGCTCCCCGCTAAACTGCAACATATTAACTTTGCGCAAAAGCAGCTCATGTGGTATGGCGTCGGAGTCGTCGTCATTGCGGTGACGATGCTTGTCGATTACGATCGACTGTTTAAAATCGCTTGGTATTTGTACGGCTTCGGGATGATTCTTTTACTTGGATTAGAATTAAACGTCCCGGGTACATTAACGATTAAAGGAGCAACGAGCTGGTACAGCCTGCCGGGCGGAAACTTTCAGCCGTCTGAGCTGATGAAAATTTTTATGATTATCGTCATTAGCCGGATTATCGTCAACCATCGTGAAAAATACCATGACCCGACGTTGCAAGACGATTTGAAACTGCTCGGAAAAATCGGGCTTTCGCTACTGCCGCCGCTTTTTTTACTTGCCCGTCAGCCTGATATGGGGATGTCAATGGTATTTATGGCGATCACCGGCTCGCTCATTCTCGTTTCCGGCATTCGTTTGCGCATTATCGCCGCTATCGTCGGTGTTGCTGTACTTGGCGCAACAGCGTTTATCGTGGCGTTTTTATATTTCCCAGACGTATTAAAAATTCAACAATATCAATTAAACCGTTTTTACGGCTGGTTGAATCCGTACGAATATTCAAGCGATCAAGGGTTTCAGCTTATTAAATCGCTACTGGCGATCGGATCTGGGGAATTATATGGAAAAGGATATAAAAACTTAGACGTCTATTTACCAGAGTCGCATACCGACTTTATTTTTAGCATTATCGGAGAACAATTCGGCTTTATTGGGGCAAGCATCGTCGTGTCGCTCTTTTTCTTGCTCATTTACCGCATGATTCAAATTGCGCTAGAATGCCACGACCCATTCGGCAGTTATTTATGCGCCGGCGTCATCGGCATGATTACGTTCCAAGTATTCCAAAATGTCGGCATGACGATCGGGTTACTACCGATTACCGGTCTTCCGCTTCCATTCGTCAGCTACGGAGGAAGCTCGCTTGCCACATACATGCTTGCAATCGGGCTCGTCTTAAACGTCCGTTCGCGCACACAAAAATTTATGTTTTCTGCTGAACAATGATAGCCGCTTGTATGCGGCTATTTTTGTAGAAAGGAGGAAAAATGTACGACATTATTGGCGATATTCATGGTTGTTTTCACGAATTCATGTTATTAACAAAAAAGCTTGGCTACGTTTGGGAACACGATATCCCGATTCATCCGAACGGACGAAAGCTTGCGTTCGTCGGCGATTTAGCCGATCGTGGTCCGCAGTCATTGCGCGTCATTGATACGGTCATCTCGCTCGTTCAACAAAACAAAGCGGTGTACGTCCCAGGCAATCATTGCGACAAATTGTATCGTTTTTTTCTCGGTCGAAATGTGCAAGTGACACACGGACTTGAAACGACGGTTGCCGAATGGGAACAAGCAGATGAAAAAACAAAAACACGCATTCGTACGCAGTTTATGACACTGTACGAACAAGCGCCCCTTTATGCCGTCTTAGATGAAGGAAAACTAATCGTTGCCCATGCTGGCATTCGCGCAGATTACATCGGAAAATTCCATCAAAAAGTAAAAACGTTCGTTTTATACGGCGATATTACAGGTGAAAAACATCCGGATGGCTCCCCTGTGCGCCGAGATTGGGCAAAACATTACCGAGGCGATGCGCTTATCGTATACGGACATACGCCCGTCAAAGAGCCGCGCTGGCTAAACAACACCGTCAACATCGACACCGGCTGCGTATTCGGCGGACAACTCACAGCGCTTCGCTATCCGGAAATGGAGACGGTTTCTGTTCCATCAACGATGCCGTATGTCGCTGAAAAGTTTCGCCCGTTTGATTAAAGCAAACGGGCGATGTCGTCAGGGAGCGGCGCATGAAACGTCATCGTTTTTTCAAAAAACGGATGAAAAAACGTCAGCTCACAACTATGTAGCGCTTGGCGGTCGATATGTTCCCGCAATCCCCCATATAAATCATCGCCAACGAGCGGATGACCGATATGAGAAAAATGAACGCGAATTTGATGCGTACGCCCCGTTTCTAATCGAATCGACACGTGCGTCATCTCATTTTTCTGTTGCAATACTTCATAATGCGTCACCGCCCGCTGACCGTCTAATCGCACTTCCCGCTCGATGATGCTGTCGCCTTTTCGTCCGATCGGCGCATCAATCGTTCCAACGAGCGGGGTGACATAACCGTGGCAAACCGCTTCGTACCGCCGTTTCACCCGCCCTTGCTTTTGTTGTTCGCTAAGTAAATGATGCACATGGCGATGCTTTGCGACAAGCACAAGCCCGGACGTATCGCGGTCAAGCCGTGTGACGACATGCACCGTCGTTTGTAACTGTTGTTGTTCGTAATGATACAATAACGCATTCGCAAGCGTCCCATGCGGATGTTCGCGCGACGGAATGGTTGACATGTGCGGAGGCTTATTGATGACGATCACATAATCATCTTCATACACGACCGCAAGCGGAATCGGCTCAGCGACCATATGTACCCCTTTTTGTTCTGGTGGAAACGAAACGCACACTTCATCGCCTGCTTTTAGCACGTAACGAACGGTCACAGGCACATCGTTCACTTCGATCCGTCCCCCTTGAAATTTAATATCGGTGAGCGCTGTTTTTGAAATATGTTGTTGTTTTAAAAATTCACGAACGAGCATCCCATCTTGTTGTTGTGTGACGATCCAACGAAGTTGAAACATACAAATCCCTTTCTACTGAATGAATGATTCGCGCACGCGCTTCCAAAACGGAAACGGACGGAAGCGAGCAAAGCGAATTTTTTCGTCGGCGACGCGGCATTGTATCGACTTCACATCTTTATGAAGTAGCGACAAATGGTCGATCGTAATTTGAAAATCAACGTCATTGACCGGCTTTAACATGCACGTATGATGCGCAGGCAAAATAAGCGGTGAGCCAATCGTACGAAACACGCGGTTGTTAATCGATGCCATTTCTGCGACTTGGATCGCTTCGAGCGATGGATGTAAAATCGCCCCGCCAAGCGCTTTATTGTATGCCGTACTTCCCGATGGCGTCGAAATGCATAACCCATCCCCGCGAAACGTTTCAAACAAATCCCCACGAATTTCAACGTCCATCACAAGCGTCCCTCCAACGCTTTTCACCGTACATTCATTGAGCGCTAAATATTTTGCTTCGCGTCCGCCGCGCACATATCGAATCGTCACTTCTAAAAGCGGGTATTCCACGATTTGATATGGCGTTTTTGCAATCGCAATGACGAGCTTTTCAATTTCATCTGGCACCCAATCGGCGTAAAAGCCTAAATGACCCGTATGCACCCCGACAAACGCCGTCTGTTCTAACCGGCTCCGATAGCGATGAAACGCATACAACAACGTCCCATCCCCGCCGACTGAAATGACGATATCCGGCTCGTCTTCATCATACGTTAAACGAAAATCGGTTAAATATGTACGAATTTTATACATACATTCGTTTGATATCGCATCCCCTTTTGATATGACCGCAAATTTCACGCGCCCCACCCCTCGTTATCTTTTACGTCTTGCTTACGCGAAAACGCCGCTTGCGCCTCTTGAATTTCAAAACGAATTTTCGACATTTCCTCGTCTAACAAATATGCGGCTTCTGCGGCGCGCTGCAATCGTTGGCGAATATCTTCTGGAAACTTGCCGCTATATTTGTAGTTTAACGAATGTTCAATCGTCGCCCAAAAGTTCATCGCAAGCGTGCGAATTTGAATTTCAACTAAAATGTTTTTCTCGCCATAAATCATTTGCACCGGATAACGAATAACGACATGATACGAACGATAACCGCTCTCCTTTTTTTGCGTAATGTAGTCGCGTTCCTCGACAATCGTAAAATCGTTGCGCTTGCGCAACAGTTCAACGACCGTTTGAATGTCATCGACAAACTGACACATCATACGCAAACCTGCAATATCTTGCATTTGTTCTTCTAGTTGATCGAGCGGAATATTTTTCTTTTGCGCCTTATCTAAAATGCTCGCAATCGGCTTCACTCTTCCGGTCACAAATTCGATTGGAGAATGCACCCCTTGCATTTCAAATTGAGCGCGCATCCCTTTTAACTTGACTTTTAACTCCTCGACCGCCTGTTTATACGGCGCTAAAAAAAATTCCCAATGTCTTTCCATTCAACCACCTACTTATGCGAAAAATGCCGTTACCGCCTGTTCCATTTCTTCACCGTAGTTTGCATTTCCTGCAATATTTTCGATTAAGTATGCCACTTCTTCATGAATGCCTTCTAACTCGATTGTTGCATCGTTTCCGACAAGAAACACCGGCTCGCTTGTACGAAGCGCTTCTTTAATCGCCCCCCATACTTCCTTTGGCATAATGACATAAACGAACGCATCCGCCGCTTCTAATATGTATGCGAACGCACATGCATCCGAATCAACAAGCATATGGCGTTTCGCTTGTAACCCTTGAAGCGACGCCTCACATAAAAAGTACCATCCGTTTTCTTTTTTTTCTGCTGTATGTACATATATTTTCATGTTTGTTCCTCCGTCATCCATGATGTCCGCCTTTATTTTACCACATTTCACCTAGCGATGTTCACTAGTTGCACTTTTTCGCGTACATGTTGATAATAAAAGTAGAATGATGTAAGGAGAAAAAACGATGAAGCACGAATTAGAAATTGAATTTAAAAATATGTTGACAGCCGACGAATTTTCCCGTTTCACGACAGCGTTTGCGGTGCGCGATGAGGAATGGGACGTGCAACAAAATTATTATTTTGACACGCCAGACTTTCAACTGAAACAACAAAAAAGCGCATTACGCATTCGTTTCAAAAACGGCTCATATACATTAACATTAAAACAGCCCTACGAAGACGGGCTGTTAGAAACGCATGAGCCGCTAACGTCTGAAACCGCGACAGCACTTATTTCGGGTGCGACATCACTTCAAGGCGACATCGCCAACATATTGCAGGCGCTTCATATCGATCCGACAGCGATCGTTTGTTTCGGATCGCTCACAACTCGGCGCGCGGAACGCCCGTATAAAAACGGCACGCTCGTTTTCGATTATAGCGAATATATGAACGTAGCTGACTATGAAGTCGAATACGAAGCGAACGAACGAGCAGAAGGGGAAAAAACGTTTACGCAACTGCTCGAATCGTTTCATATTCCAAAACGAAAAACGAAAAATAAAATTGAACGATTTTACGAAGCTAAATACGAAACGGAGCGATCGTCATGAACGTGCAACAATTGAAATTGCTTCTTGAACTGCAAGCGTTGCAACATTTACAAGGAAAAAAAGAAGCGCCAACAACATCGTTTCACGACTTATTTCGCGAGCTGTTAACGCCGGAGACGAACGAAGAAACGGAAGCAATGCGCCTATCGCTTCCGCTTATGACAAGCGAAGAAACGAAAGTGCCGACATATAAAGCGAGCACACCGCTTCATAAAGATACGATACATCAATGGATTGACGAAGCTGCAGCGAAATACGATGTCGATCCGAAACTCATTTATGCGGTCATTCGCCATGAATCGAATTTCAATCCGCAAGCAAAAAGCCGCGTCGGGGCGATGGGACTGATGCAGTTAATGCCGAGCACGGCGCGCATGTTAGGGGTACAAGACGCCTTCGATCCACAACAAAACATTGAAGGCGGGACAAAATATTTACGCCAACTTCTCGATCGGTACGACGGCAATATCGCCCTTGCGCTTGCGGCTTATAACGCCGGGCCGGGAAATGTCGATAAACATGGAGGCATTCCACCGTTTCGCGAAACGATGAACTACGTGAAAAAAGTAATGCAAACGTACTATGCCGCAAGTCACATCGTTTGAGATGAAACAAAGTCGTTGTTACAATATGTATATATCTCGGCAAAGGAGTTTTTCATATGTTTCAATCCCCTTATGAAGCGATTGGAGGCGAACAAGTTGTCTCAAAACTCGTTGATGCTTTTTATGAACGAGTCGCAAAGCATCCTGACTTGGCGCCTATTTTCCCGAACGATTTAACGGAAACCGCGCGAAAACAAAAACAATTTTTAACGCAATATTTAGGCGGCCCACCGCTTTATACAGCAGAACACGGACACCCGATGTTGCGCGCCCGTCATTTGCCGTTTCCAATTACACCAACGCGCGCAAAAGCATGGCTTGCGTGTATGCATGAAGCGATGGATGCGATCGGACTAAAAGGACCTGTTCGAGATGAATTGTATCAACGGCTCATGTTGACTGCCCAACATATGATTAATACACCAGATGACGAGCGAAAGGAGCATGAAGGTGAATGGTAAGCAAGAAGGAACGGCAAAGCAATTAGAGATTTACTTATTTGTCGATCCTCTTTGCCCAGACTGTTGGGCGCTTGAACCTGTTTTAAAAAAATTATGGATCGAATACGGACAATATTTTGCTTTGCGTCACGTCTTAACCGGTCAACTCGATCGGCTGAATGGCGTCAGTTATAAACGAATCGATCGGCATGCGTCGCGCGTCGGCATCGCCTGTGAAGACCGCGTGCTTCTTCAAACGCCGTTGCCGATCCCATACATTGCTTCGCTCGCTGTGAAAGCAGCCGAATTGCAAGGGCGTCAAGCGAGCATTCGCTTTTTGCGTCAACTACAAGAAATTGTATTTATTCAAGGCAAAACGATTACAGAAACAAACACACTCATTCAATGCGCCATCGATGCTGGTTTAGATGTGCAAGAGTTTATAAACGATTTATCTTCTCCAAGTGCCGTTAAAGCGCTACAATGCGATTTAAAAATTAGTGCAGAAATGGACGTTCGCGAAGTTCCAACGCTCGTCTTTTTTAACGAAAACATTGAAGATGAAGGCATTAAAATTTCAGGCTGTTATCCGTACGACGTATATGTCGATTTAATCCATGAAATGCTCGGATTTCATCCTCAACCATCTTCACTTCCACCAATTGAACAGTTTTTACATCATGCGCTATTCGTTACGACCGATGATATTGCGATGGTATACAACATCCCGCACAGCAAAGCGGAATGCGAATTAAAAAAGTTGCGTTTAAAGCAAAAAGTGGAGAAAATCGGCTCATTTTGGCGCTGGATCGGATAAAGAAAAAGGACTCGGGGGATGCCGAGTCCTTTTTCTTTGTCATAAAGACAACAAAGGGGATGGGAGAAATTTTTCACGGTCAAACAAAGGGGTATAAGTTTGTTTGATTGTGATTCACTTCACGTTTATATATTAACAAACTCCTCTATGTCTTGACAAGTGTTTTGTTTACTTGTTCACACATTTGTCATAATTATTTTCTCCCTCGCTTACTATGAATAAAAAGGGGGGATTCGATGTTCATTGTTCATATCGTTTGGATCGTCGTTGCGCTCATTATTCACTTTTTCGCACTGATGCGGCTCTTTCCGCTCATCATATCCATTCCGTTTTTATTTCTTTCTTTTTTCTCGTTTTTTACTTACCTCAACAACCGCCACCGTTTTCGCGGATTTCATTAAGAAAAGGCGACACGCAGTCGCCTTTTATAATAGTTGCTCAAGCTGTTGTAATTTTTGTTCGAACACTTGACACGCTTGTTCAATTGGCTCTGGAGACGTCATATCGACACCTGCTTTTTTCAACACTTCAATTGGATAATCGGAGCTTCCTGCTTTTAAAAATCCAATGTAACGTTCAACCGCAGGTGCGCCCTCTTCTAAAATTTGTTTGCTTAATGCAGTCGCAGCGCTAAAGCCTGTCGCATATTGATACACATAATAGTTGTAGTAAAAATGCGGAATGCGCGCCCATTCTAAGCCGATTTCTTCATCGATGACGACGCCATCCCCGAAATACGTTTTGTTTAGCTCATAATATTTTTCCGTCAATACTTTGGCGGTCAACGCTTCCCCGTTTTGTGCCATTTGATGAATCATATGTTCAAACTCCGCAAACATCGTTTGACGGAATACCGTCCCTCGGAACGTTTCTAAATAATGATTTAATAAATATAACTTTTTCTTCTCGTCATCGATCGTTTTTAATAAATAATCGTTCAACAACGCTTCGTTGCACGTCGATGCGACTTCCGCAACGAAAATCGAATAGTTTCCGTACGGATACGGCTGATATTTGCGCGTATAGTAACTATGCACCGAATGGCCAAACTCGTGGGCAAGCGTAAATAAGTTGTTCACATTATCTTGCCAGTTCATTAAAATGTACGGATTCGTTCCATATGAACCAGACGAGTATGCTCCACTTCGTTTGCCACGCGTTTCTTGCACGTCAACCCAACGGTTATCAAACCCTTCTTTCACGATCGAAATATATTCGTCACCTAGTGGCGTCAATCCTTTTAACAATATGTCTTTTGCTTCTTCATACGTCACTTTCATATCGACTTGTTTGACAAGCGGCGTATATAAATCGTACATATGCAACTCATCTAATCCGAGCACGCGCTTGCGCAATTGAACGTAACGATGCAAAAGTGGCAAATAGCGATGAATCGTTTCAATTAAGTTATCGTACACCGTTTCAGGAATTTGGTTTTTACTTAATGCCGCCTCGCGCGCTGAGCGATAGTTGCGAACGCGCGCAAAAAAGTTATTGCGCTTCACCGCTCCGCTTAACGTGCTCGCAAACGTATTTTCATATTTGCGATATGTATCGTATACCGCTTTAAACGCATCGTGGCGCACGCGGCGATCTTCACTTTCAAGAAAACGAATGTAACGACCGTGCGTCACTTCCACTTCTTCTCCGTTTTCATCTGTAATCGTCGGAAAACGCAAATCAGCATTATTTAACGCCCCGAACGTATTGCTTGATGCGTTCATCACTTCCGCCGCCTGTGCAAGCAACGCTTCTTCTTTTTCCGATAACACGTGCGGACGTTGGCGGTTCATTTCATCTAATTCATGCGCATACAAACGAAGCGGTTCGTATTGTTGTAAAAACGTGCGCAACACATCTTCATCCATCGCTAAAATTTCTGGCACGATAAACGCCGTCGCTTGACCTGCCTCCGCATACAACCCTTCTGCTCTCGTTTCCAATCCTTGATAAAGCGAATTAGCCGTATCTTCGTCATGGCGCATATGTGCGTACGCATATAATTTTCCTAGTCGCATGAACACATGGTCGCGATATTGTAACGCTTCGTATAACGTTTGAGCACTTTCTCCAAGCTTACCTTTATATTCCGAAAATTTCGGAAGAAGCGACATAATTTCTTCAAATTCTTTCTCCCATTGTTCATCCGTCGCAAAAATATCTTCAAGACGCCACGTATACTCTACCGGAACGTCTTTGCGTGTCGGCAACGTTTTTGCCATATCAATCACCTCTTACATCAAAATGTTTACTTATATATTATTCTCGTTTTGTGAAAAAATCCTCTTTTTTGCTTACAATTCGTCGCAATAGTTGCTCATCTCCACGAATCGCTTCTTCGACGTTGCGCGGAAGCGACCATGACCGAATGCGCTGAAACGTACTTTTTCCTACTTTTTTCAAAAATTGAAGCGAAACGAGCGCATGTAAATAATCCATAAGGGCATATGAATAATGACTTTTTGTCACAAGCGGCAAGCGGCGAATATGAATAAGATTTTGACGAATGAAATATCGCATTCGCTCATATAATTGATGAAACGAAAACGTCACATGAAGCGGAATACGCATCATCTCAAGCAACATATACGTTTGCCAAATAAATGGGGGCGTCTCAAACCAATACGCATGGCGAAGCGGAATGCCTGCCTCATGAGGAAATAGCGATGGGGTCATAGGCACATTATATACGATGCGGCAAAACGTTCGATTTGTGCGATAGTATAGGGGAGATAGCCGCCATTGCTTCTTTTTCATTTGCCATGCATGAAACAAAGCATCATGTTGTCGTTGTGGCGTCTGAAAAAAAGAAGAAAACGATATCGCATGAAGCGGAAACGTCGCCCATTCTCCGTATGCGAGCGTGGAAGAGAGCGGAATAAGATGATGAAGAAACGATACTTCTCGGCGCTCAGCACAATAAAACGGGATGACTTCTTGATCGTTGAAAAATAGCCATGAAAATGAGGACAGTTGAAAAAACAAACTGCGGCGTTTGACATGAGATGTATGAAGTAACCAAATCGGGACAATATGTGCGTTCTTGTATGCATTCGTTCGTTTCGCGAATAAAGAGAATGGAATGATGGAACATTGATATTCGATCGCGTACATGTGTTGCATATGTCGAACAAATACATCTGGACGTTGCTGAATGTGCCGCAAATACTTCTCGACTTCTACTTCTTCTACTTCGATTTTTTCATTTGTCAACCATTCATACAATTGTTGTTTCCCTTGTAAATGAGCAAATGTCTCCCGCTCTGTTTCAATCGTACATTTCGTTTCATGCGCAAAATGCGGCATACGTTTTGTCCCTATTTTCAACTGAACTCGTTCTAAACAAACAGGACAAAAAAACGCCTGCGTCGTTCGCAATACATGTAGCTGCTCGATCGTCCAATCGTCTAACAACGAACATGTTTCTCCATTTTTCAATAATGCGACAAACATATAACCTCTCCTTTCTCCACACATTTTTTTCATCAACATCGTCTTTTTTCCTGCAACAAATACAAAAAATAGGGGAACAACTAAATTTATTGAATTAGGCGTTTTTTATTTCCCTTCTTTCACATTTTGTCATACAATAGAAGTACAAGATGTAGGAGGATGGGCGAACGCTCGGGGAGACATTCCCTTCCTGACTGAATAATCGTAGAAGGGAGCTGAGGAACATGGAAATCGAACGCATCAATGAATATACGTTGAAACTATATATATCGTACGGAGATATTGAAGAACGCGGCTTCGATCGTGAAGAAATTTGGTACAATCGCGAACGGAGCGAAGAATTATTTTGGGAAATGATGGACGAAATCCATCAAGAAGCAGAAATTTATTTAGAAGGACCGCTTTGGATTCAAGTGCATGCTCTTGAAAAAGGGTTAGAAGTGTTCGTCACAAAAGCGCAAATTTCAAAAGACGGCAGCAGACTCGAATTGCCAATTGTCGATGAACGATTCAGAGACTTACCGGTTGATGAAAAAATCGAACATATATTAGACCAACATTTTAACATTATAAAAGCATCATCATCAGAACCTGATAATCCGCTCCAATTCGTCATCCGCTTCAAAACGATTGAAGACGTCATTGCTCTTGCGCACCGTCGCGATTTTTCAACATTACACAACAAACTATTCGCATTTGAAAATCACTACTACTTGTACGTCGAATTTACAGAAGAAGATACCGATCGCGACATTGACAATATGTTAAGCATATTGCTTGAATACGGGCAAGATTCGCAAATGACGATTCATCGTCTCGAAGAATACGGAAAAATCGTCATCGCAGAACAAGCATTAACGATGATCGCCAAACACTTTCCAAACTCATAACGCCGATTTCAATTGATTGAAATCGGCTTTTTTCTCGCGAGGTCAGGTGAACAACAAATGAGAAACGCTTTAAAAGTTGTGCTATTTATACTTGCTTTCGTCGGCTTTTTAGTAGTGACAAAAGATTATTGGGAAGGCTGGCTACTCGGAACGTTCAGCTTATTTGTCACCTTGTCAGTGATTTTTATTTCGTTTGTCATCTTTTTAGAAAATCGCCATCCAACGAAAACGCTCACATGGCTCGTTTTATTCAGCAGCTTTCCGCTCGTTGGTTTTATTCTTTATTTTTTACTCGGCCAAAACTATCGCAAAAAACGACTATTTCGAAAAAAGGCGTTGCTTGATGAACAAACGTTTCGCAAACTAGAGCGCAACGAGACGCATGACGCGCAAACATTATATATGAAACCGCATCAACAGCCGTTGCTACAACTAGCGAGACGCATGACGAAAGAATCGATTTCAACTGCGACAAAAACACGTGTGTTGACGAACGGAGAAGAAACGTTTACAACCATTTTTAAAGAGTTAGAAAAAGCCGAGCATCACATTCATCTTGAATATTATATTGTCCGCGATGACGACATCGGTCAGCGCTTAAAACAAATATTAATGAACAAGGCGAAAAAAGGGGTACACGTTCGCTTTTTATACGATGCGGTCGGAAGCTGGCAGCTATCGAAAACGTACATACAGGAGATGCGTGAAGCTGGCGTCGATATCATCCCTTTCTCCCCTGTGCGCTTGCCGTTTTTAAACAATAAAATTAACTTCCGCAACCATCGTAAAATTATCGTCGTTGATGGAAAAGTCGGTTTTGTTGGCGGGTTAAATATTGGGGACGAATATTTAGGGAAAAACGAATATTTCGGCTTTTGGCGCGATACGCATTTATTCGTATACGGCGAAGCAGTACGTACGCTACAACTTATTTTTTTACAAGATTGGTATTACATGACCGGTCAACAGCTATTAACGCTGAACTACTTAAGTGCACCGACAGTTGAGGATGAAGCACTTGGAGGCGTTCAGCTTGTCGCCGGCGGACCGGATACGAAATGGGAAGTCATTAAACATTTATTTTTCGCGATGATTACATCGGCACAGCGCTCGATTTGGATCGCCTCGCCGTATTTTATTCCAGATGAAGACATTTTAACGGCATTAAAAGTGGCGGCATTAAGCGGAATTGACGTGCGGCTTCTTGTCCCAAAGCGACCGGATAAAAAAATTGTATTTTACGCGTCACGCTCTTATTTTCCCGAACTACTGGAAGCAGGAGCGACCATTTACGAATACGAAAAAGGATTTATGCACAGCAAAATTATCGTTGTAGATGGAGAACTCGCTTCCATCGGCACAGCGAATATGGATATGCGCAGCTTTCATTTAAATTTTGAGGTAAATGCGTTTTTATATCAAACGCCAAGCGTGCAAACGTTAGTCGATGATTTTATAAACGACTTCGAGCATTCATCAAAAATTGATATCAATCAATTCAAATGCCGACCGCTTTGGATGCGGCTCGCCGAGTCGACTGCTCGCCTCCTTTCGCCGCTATTGTAAAAAGGCTTAGCGTTTATGCTAAGCCTTTACTGTTGACGAGTTGTTGTGCCTGACGCAATTGATACGTCCGCACTTTTCTCGGTAAAAAGCGGCGAATTTCATCTTCGTTGTAACCAACTTGCAGGCGCTTCTCGTCCATGATAATCGGACGGCGCAAAAGCCCTGGATGTTGGCGAATAATTTCATATAAATCTTGTAGCGGCAACGAATCGAGTTGAATATTTAACTTTTGAAAAATTTTCGATCTCGTTGAAATAATTTCGTCCGTTCCGTTTTCTGTCATGCGCAAAATGCCTTTAATTTCTTCAATCGTTAACGGTTCAGCGAAAATATTGCGCTCTTTATACGGAATGTGATGCTCTTCTAACCACGCTTTTGCTTTTCGGCAAGACGTACAACTCGGCGATGAATACACGATCACCATATATCAATCACTCCCTTAAACATGGGTTGCTTTGCTAGCTTCTGTATTAAAACACATCTTATTTTAAAATGACTTTAAAAAACTTTACAACGTACATTATACAACAAAAAAGTTTAGAAAGATACACCTTTTTTCAATTTTACCCAACATATTATACGGTTGTCCGATCAAAATGGTTTCATTTTTCGTTGCGTTCATTTGCAATTTTCTCTACAATAAAAGTACAGATGGCAAACAAAGGGGGAAGTGACAATGGCGCAATTTTTTATTGACTTTACGATTGTCGCTATTTTAGTGATTGGAATAACTGCGCTCATGGGCGTCATTTTAAACGGCATCGGGGAAAACGTATTTGGCGGACGAAAAAAGCGGCTACATACAGCGATGAGCGAACATGTGCAAACAGGATGGAAAATGGTCGGCGGCAAAAAAGCTTCGAGATAATCTCGGAGCTTTTTTTAAAAACGAAATAGTCAAATAAATCAAAATATTGTATAATACTTTAGTGCATCAAACGAAAAAAGCTAATCTCTCGAAAGCCGAGAGATTAGCTGTACATCGCCTTATATGTTTCGTACTCTGCTTCAGAGCAGTAAACGAAATGGCCTGGCGTAATTTCGCGCATGCGCACATCTTCGCCTTCTTTATAGTTATGTTGTGTCGGGTCGTAAATAATCCGTTTTCGTGTCCGCTCTGTTTCTGGATCTGGATGTGGAATCGCAGAAAGGAGCGATTTTGTATACGGATGAATCGGATTGCGATACAGTTCTTCTGCATCAGCAAGCTCAACCATTTTTCCGAAATACATAACACCGATGCGATCGCTAATGTATTTCACCATCGACAAGTCGTGCGCGATAAATAAATACGTTAACCCTTTTTCACGCTGCAGCTTTTTCATTAAGTTGACGACTTGCGCTTGAATCGATACGTCTAACGCCGAGATTGGCTCGTCCGCGATAATAAACTCCGGCTCAACAGCGAGCGCGCGCGCAATGCCGATTCGTTGGCGCTGACCACCCGAAAACTCATGCGGATAGCGATTCGCATGTTCACGATTTAACCCGACTGTTTCAAGAAGCTCATATACGCGATTCATGCGCTCTTCTCGCGACGACGCTAAGCCGTGAATATCGATGCCTTCCGCAATAATATCCGCAACCGTCATACGTGGATTTAATGACGCATACGGATCTTGGAAAATCATTTGCATTTTCCGTTTTAATTCTTTCGCTTCTTTCGCCGATTTTTTTCGATGGACGCTCAACCCGTTAAACAACACTTCGCCACCTGTTGCTTCATATAGCCCGATAATTGTACGGCCTGTCGTTGACTTTCCACATCCTGATTCCCCTACAAGACCGAGCGTTTCACCTTTATAAATATCGAACGTCACATCGTCAACAGCCTTTACGATTTGACCTTTGCCGACTTTAAAATATTGTTTTAAGTTTTTCACTTCAACGAGTTTTTGTTTTTCGCTCATTGCTTATTCCCTCCTTTGTTGTTCGTTAGTGTAACGAATTTTTTCATCCGTTCACGAACGACTTTCGGAGGTTCAACTTTCGGTGCATTCGGATGAAGCAACCACGTTGCCGCATAGTGCGTATCAGATACTTGAAACATTGGCGGCTCCATTTCATAGTCAATTTTTAACGCGTACGCATTACGAGGCGCGAACGCATCGCCTTTTGGCGGATTTAATAAGTCTGGTGGCGTTCCTGGAATGGAGTACAATTCTTCATCTCCGTGCTCTAAGCTTGGCATCGACGCAAGTAGCCCCCACGTATACGGATGTTTCGGATTGTAGAAAATTTCAT
This sequence comes from Anoxybacillus kestanbolensis, assembly GCF_001996285.1. Classification (NCBI taxonomy): domain Bacteria; kingdom Bacillati; phylum Bacillota; class Bacilli; order Caryophanales; family Anoxybacillaceae; genus Anoxybacillus; species Anoxybacillus kestanbolensis. Next base: position 34,995 of record NZ_MQAD01000001.1, read on the forward strand.
CGACCGTTCCTTTTTCAACAATTTTTCCTGCATACATGACCGCCACACGATCCGCCACGTTAGCAACTACACCTAAATCATGTGTAATGAATATAATCGATGTGCCTGTCTTTTTTTGAATGTCTTTAATGAGCTCTAAAATTTGCGCTTGAATCGTCACGTCCAGCGCTGTCGTTGGCTCATCGGCAATTAACACTTTCGGATTGCATGCAAGCGCAATTGCAATAACGACGCGTTGGCGCATACCGCCTGATAATTGATGCGGATATTGTTTAAAGCGAAGCGCTGGCTCTTTAATGCCGACAAGATCAAGCAATTCAATGGCGCGCGCTTTCGCCTCCGCTTTTGTCATTTGTTGATGTTTTAACAATACTTCTGTAATTTGTTTTCCGATCGTCATCGTCGGGTTTAACGCGGTCATCGGATCTTGGAAAATCATCGAGATTTCCGCACCGCGCACACGTTGCATTTCTTTTTCCGATAGTTTCGTCAAATCGCGACCTTCTAACAAAATTTGTCCTTGTTTAATTCGCGCAGGAGGAACCGGTAGTAAACGCATAAGCGCTTTTGATGTCACCGATTTTCCTGATCCGGACTCCCCAACAATCGCCAACGTCTCTCCTTTGTACAAATCAAACGATACACCTCGTACAGCTTGTACTTCTCCACCGTACACATCAAACGAAATGTGCAAATCTTTTACTTCGAGCACTTTTTCCATTGTTCCACCTCCTCTATTTACGCATTTTTGGATCAAGCGCATCGCGCAATCCGTCTGCTAATAAGTTAAAGCTTAAAATGAGCAAGCTAATAACAAACGCTGGAATCATCATTAAGTGTGGATATGTTTGAATTGACTTATAACCGTCGTTAACAAGTGAACCGAGCGATGCTTCTGGTGGACGAATACCAAGTCCAATAAAGCTTAAAAACGCTTCTGTGAAAATGGCGCTCGGAATTGTAAACATCGTCGTAATAATAATCGGTCCAACAACGTTCGGTAATAAATGTTTAGCGATAATGCGCGAATCGGATGCACCGAGCGTGCGAGCGGCTAACACATATTCCATATTTTTTAACTTTAAAATTTGTCCGCGCACAATACGCGCCATCGTCACCCAACCTGTAATAACCATCGCCATTGTAATCGAAATAATTCCCGGTTCGAACACGAGAATAAACAAGATAACAACGATTAAGTTCGGGATACCGACTAATACTTCAATAATGCGCTGCATCACATTGTCGACGCGCCCACCGTAAAAACCGGACACACCACCGTAAATAATTCCAATTAACAAGTCAATGGTTGCAGCTAACACCCCGATATATAACGAAATACGGGCACCATACCACGTACGTGTCCATAAATCGCGACCGAGGTCATCGGTTCCAAACCAATAGTACTCTTTTACACCACGCTTTTCATATACGTTAATGCCGTTCATATCTTTTCCGTTAAACGGAAGCCAATCAATATGTTCTAACACCGGTATACGCGGTGGTAATTTCGCATGACTTAAATTTTGTTGTTTGTACGTACGATCGCTCATGATCGGTGCAAAAATAGCCATCAACGTAATGGCAATAATCATGATTAGTCCGAAAACAGCACCTTTATTTTTTCTTAATCGAAGCCAAGCGTCTTGTAAAAACGTTAAGCTTGGACGATTAATTTTTTCCATATCACCTTGACGCTCTGTCGCTAACTCAAACAACTCAGGAGATAGTTGCTTTTCTGTCATTATTTTTTCCCTCCCGCCAAACGAATTCGCGGATCAATTAAGCCGTAAAGCACGTCCACAATAAAAATAACAAAAATAAATAACGCACTATAGAAAATAGTCGTTCCCATAATGACCGGATAGTCATTTAAGTTAATGGAACGAACGAACTGTTCCCCTAAACCAGGGACAGCAAAAATTTGCTCAATGACAAGTGTTCCTGTCATTAAGTTAACAGCCATCGGACCAAGAATTGTAATAATCGGAATCATTGCATTTCGCAATCCGTGTTTAAAAATGACGCCAAAGCCGCTAATTCCTTTTGCACGCGCGGTTAAAATGTAGTCGGAACCGAGCACTTCTAACATTTCTGTACGCATAAAGCGCGCGATGCTTGCAATAACGAATACCGATAATGCTAATGTTGGCATAATGGTATACTCAAAACCTTCCCAAAACGCTACAGGAAGAAGTTTCAATTTTACACCGATATAATATTGTAATAATCCACCGAATACAAATGATGGAATAGAAATCCCTAAAACAGCCAATATAGTAGCCGTATAGTCAATCGCTGTATTATGACGAACAGCTGCAATGACACCGAGTAAAATACCGACAACTGTTCCAAGTACAAGCGCTTGAAAACCGAGTTGTGCCGATGGCCCAATGCGATCACCAATAAGCTGTGTGACTGGGCGGTTATCATATTGGAAAGAAACGCCTAAATCTCCTTTAACTAAGTTGCCTAAATAGCGAACGTATTGCACAGGAACTGGATCATTTAAACCATACTTTTCTAAAATGATTTTTTGTTGTTCTGGTGATAGCTTCTCTTGATTTTGGAGGGGGGAACCTGGGAGAAGCTTCATTAAAAAGAACGTGGCTGTTGCAATAATAAATAGGGTAATAACCATATAAATAAGACGTTGCAACGTATATCGTGCCATATCGCACACCTCCTTAAAAATTAAAAACTTTTTGAAATTTTACTGATTAGCAGGCAAAAGGAGAGTATATGCTTTCGCACATATACTCTCCTTTCTTTTTCGATTACTCGATATAAGCCCACTTATAGCTATTGTCTGGACCGAATGGATGATCAACGATACCTTTCACGTATTCACGCTCTAGGTATGCTGCACCACGTTGATACATTGGAGCGATAACTGCTTCATCTAACAAGATTTTCTCAGCTTTGACCATCGCATCCCAGCGAGCTTGCAAGTCAGAAAGAAGCGTTGTTTTCGCATCTTGTACAAGTTTGTCGTACTCCGCATTTGACCAACCTGTTTGGTTATGAGCACCGTTTGTGACAAACATATCGATGAATGTCATTGGGTCTTGGTAGTCTGGACCCCAACCTGCAAATGATAATTCATATTGCATTTTGCTTTCAAGATCAAGTTTTTGCTTAAATGGTTGTTGCTTAATGTTAATTGTTAAACCAGGTAAGTTTGTTTCAAGTTGCTCTTTTAAGAACTCACCGATTTTCTTCGCGCTTTCAGAGTCGTAGTTTAACAACTCAAGCGTAACTTTGTCTTTGCCAAGCTCTTTTTTCGCTTGTTCCCAATATTTTTTCGCTTCTTCTGCATTAAACGTTAATAAATCGCCATTTTCTTCACGGAAGTCTTTTCCGTTCGGACCTTTAACGAATCCTTCTGGAACGAAGTAGTTCGCTGCTTTAGAACCGTTATTTAAAATCGTCGCAACCATCGCTTCTTTATCGAAGCCCATCGCAATCGCTTTACGAGCGTTGACGTTTTTCAACACTTCGTTCTTTTGGTTCATGCGAATGAAGAATAATACAGGCTCTGATTTTGTTTTGAAGTTTTTGTCGCTGCTATATTTGTCAACAAACTCTGCGCTTAAACCGACGCGGTCAGCTTTGTTTGTTTCGTATAAGTTTACACCTGTCGCTACATCTTTTACGATGTTGAAGTTAATTGTTTCAAGTTTTACAGTTTGTGCATCCCAATATTGCTCGTTTTTCTTTAATTGGAAGCTTTGCTCATGTTTCCACTCGCTTAATACGAACGGACCGTTGTAAATTGTTGTGTTTGCTTCAAGACCGTATTTGTCCCCTTGCTCTTTCACATACTTTTCATTTTGTGGATAGAACGTCGGGAATGTTAATAAGCTTAAGAAGTATGGAACTGGGTTTTTCAATTCAACTTGTAACGTTTTTTCGTCAATTGCTTTTACGCCTAATTGGTCAACAGGCACTTTTCCTGTGTTTACTTCTTCAGCGTTTTTAATGTCGTACATAATGTATGCATACTCAGCACCTGTGTTTGGATCAAGCGCTTTTCTCCATGCATATACGAAATCGTTTGCCGTTACAGGCTCACCATTTGACCATTTCGCATCGCGAAGTTTGAATGTGTACACTTTTCCATCTTCGCTTACTTCATAGCTTTCAGCCATCCCTGGCGTTGGCTCGTTGTTTTGGTCTAAACGATATAACCCTTCAAATACGTTGTTCATGACGCGGAATGATACGGCATCAGTCGCTAACGTAGTGTCTAGTGAAGGAATTTCCGAACTTTCTAACAAGTTCAATACTTGCTCTTTTGCTGGTGTTTCTTGTTTTCCTTCATCTGAAGGTTTCGGTTCTTCCGCGTTGTTGTCGCCACATGCTGCTAGCACCATGGAAGCAACAAGAAGAAGAGCGAAAAAGACAGATAGCTTTTTCTTCATACGAGTTTCCCCCTCATCTTTTTATTGTATTTATTTCCATCTTCTGATTTATCAGAAGATTTGAAACACAAGGAAATTATATAACGAATTAATATATTTGAAAAGATTTTTTTCGGAACTTTTTTTAAATTTTCTAACATTTTAAATAAATGCGAGGTTTGTTCACAAATTTGATAAAATCAGCTTGATGACTATTTTATTTGTTTTCTGGACATTTGTAAATAGAAAATTTACACTTTTTTTAGTATAATACTTCACAGCGATTGAGCGTGAAAGGTGGATAGATCGTGAAAAAAGCAGTCATGACAAGCTTTTTCGTATTTTTGATCGCGCTAACGGTTGCACTTTTTTCTGAAACGAAGTGGTTAACATTTATTAATGTTTCTTTTTACATCGCCCAACCACTCGTTATTATTGGCGGATTTCGGTTCATATATGAAAAAGGATTTTTCGATGTCACTATCTCTAGTTTTAAACGATTGTTTCGTTCCCCTGTTGAACGATACATGGCTGATGAACAACGCGACGACGCGTCAAAAAAACAATGGGGAGCGACGCTTTTTTTTGCTGGGCTGGTCGTCACAGGCGCAACGCTCATTTTTTCATACATGAATTGACAATCGAAGTGGAAACTCATATAATGTTTTCAAAAACCGATGCGATGACGAAGAATAGTACATATGACGAGGCGTTCAGAGAGCTTGTGGACGGTGCGAACAAGCCGCTAGTTGTATGGAATGGGCTTTCGAGCATTCAAGCTGAACAAAAAGTAGGCTTGGACGTTTGCCTTACGTTACAAAGGTGCCATGCATGCGCATGGGCAAAGTGATTGTCGTATCGGCAATAACTAGGGTGGCACCACGGTTCTATCGTCCCTAAAGATGATAGGACTTTTTTTATTGTTAAGAAAAGCGCAAAGCGCCCCAATTTCGCCTAAAGGCAGCCCGCTTCCTGCGGGCAACGGCGAAATGTCGCCATCCTTGGCTCCGCGAAGAGCGCACAAGCCCCACCGAGGAGGCTTAGCCGCCAAAAGAAGGGGCGGAGCGACTCGAGCCGATGGCGCTTGGAGCTAGACAGTCCTTAGCTCCCAAACTTTATATTTTCTTAACTCACTAAAAAAACGAAAAGGAGTGATTCGATGAAGACGATTTTTTCAGGTATTCAACCGAGCGGCGTCATTACGCTCGGCAACTATATCGGGGCGATGAAGCAATTTGTTGAATTGCAAGACGATTACAACTGCTACTTTTGTATCGTTGATCAACATGCGATTACCGTTCCGCAAGATCGGCTCGCGCTTCGGAAAAACATTCGCAGTTTAGCGGCCTTTTATTTAGCGGTTGGCATCGATCCGAACAAATCAACGTTGTTTATTCAATCAGAAGTGCCTGCGCATGCGCAAGCGGGTTGGATTTTGCAATGCATCGCCTACATTGGCGAATTAGAGCGGATGACGCAATTTAAAGATAAATCAGCTGGAAAAGAAGCGGTCAGCGCTGGGTTGTTAACGTATCCGCCGCTTATGGCAGCCGACATTTTACTTTACTCGACAGACATCGTTCCTGTCGGTGAAGACCAAAAACAACATATTGAGCTCACACGCGATTTAGCGGAGCGATTTAATAAACGATATGGGGACATTTTCACGATCCCGGAGGCGCGCATTCCGAAAATCGGAGCACGCATTATGTCGCTCACCGATCCGATGAAAAAAATGAGCAAATCCGATCCAAACCAAAAATCGTACATTACACTACTTGACGATGCGAAAACGATCGAGAAAAAAGTAAAAAGCGCCGTCACAGACTCAGAAGGCATCATTCGTTACGATAAAGAAAAGAAGCCGGGCGTATCGAACTTATTGACGATTTACTCCATTTTAGCGAACGAATCGATTGAGCAATTAGAAGAGCGCTACGCAGGAAAGGGATACGGAGAATTTAAAGCGGACGTCGCTCAAGTGATCATTGACGCATTGACACCAATCCAAGAAAAATATTATGAGCTTATGGAAAGCTCAAAACTAGATGACATTTTAGACGAAGGAGCAGAAAAAGCAAACCGCGTCGCAAATAAAATGTTGAAGAAAATGGAAAACGCCATCGGTTTAGGAAGAAAAAGACGATAAAAAACTCAGCTCCATAAGGGCTGAGTTTTTTAATTCACTTTCGGTTCTTGTTCCATTTCCCACAGTTTTTCAAAAAACGGTTGTCCTTTCACAAGCCGTTCGCACAAATGAACGTGCCGCTCCGACCATCCATGTTTCGCTTCTTCGTACAAGCCGTTCCACGCTTCTTCGAACGACATTTGTTGAATGTATGCATACTTTTCTGGCGCCCATTCCGTATACCAATAACGCACTTCGGCAACATTTTTCGTTCCGTATAGTTGATCAAGCGCCATAAATAACAGTTGTTTCAATTGTCGCTCTTTACGTGTCAATCCGCTCATGAGCGCAGGATGAGGCGATAAAATGTGATATTCTTTTTCACTTTGTTGAAATGGATATGTGCGCACTTCTTGTTCTTTCATCATCTCATACACGAGCTGTTCTTGGCGTGGAATGAGGCGGCTTTTTCGAATCGGAATATGATAACCAATCGTATCAATGGCGATAATGCCGTAACCATCCGTGGCGATAAAACAATAATCAAGTTGAATGCGTTCGTGGTTTTTGCGCACGTACGCTTTTTGATATACGTCTTCAAGCAACGGTTTCGGAATTTCGGCCAAGCTGTTTTCTAAGTAGTGAAACAATGGTGCACTCACTTTCAACACTGGCACTTGATCTAACAGTTCAATCGCATCATCTTTTCTCCACTCATAAAAGTGGCAAACGTTATAGCCGTTTTCTTCTCCTTCAAACCAATTTACCCAAACATCGTGAAGATACAACATGCATAACCCCTCACTTCGAACGATTTGTTCACAGTATGGTCAGAGGTCGTTCATTTTATTCCATTTCACCCTAAATTTAACCATCATCACGAAATGGGAAAAAAATGCTTAGCCACGTCATGAATAAGCCAATCGGTAAAAAATAACACTCCACTTTTGTGCTAATAAATAACAAATATTCTTTCCAGTCTGAACGTGAGGCGATAATGTTTAAATACGCAATCATCGTCGTCCCACCGATCACCGACATCCCGAACCCAAGCAAATAAAAAAAGAAACGCATACATTAGCCCCCTTGTCCACTACTATATGTATGAACAAGCGACATAACGATGCGTTACATAAAAAAAATTTGTTCAGATGTCATAGTGAGTAACTCCGTCATCGTCTTTTTCGCTAGCGCTCGTCTCACCACTTCATATCCAACTGCGTAACCAAGCATGCGTGGATACAACATCGAACCATACAACAAGGCACGATAACGAGCATCGTCCAGACGAAGAGACAAGTTGGGCACGAGCCATTTTTTCATAAATTGCTCGAGTTGTTCTTTCGTATAATATGTCGTCCATTTGGCGACATAGTCGCTTCCAAGCCGCTCCCTCACCGCATGTTCGGCTAATCCTTCCATCACGATGCGATCAAGAAGCGTATAGTCCCGTTCATCTTTCGGGTCAGCATGTAAACGACAGACATGATTGTATTCGTGAATGAGGAGGGCGTAAATATGTTCGTTCGAGACATGAGGAAGTAAAAATAAAAACAGTTGATCGAAAAAAGCGACGCCTGACTTTCCGCCAAATTCATGTTGGAGTGAACGATTTGTGGCATCTGCGGGGAAAATATAAATCGGCACATCCGGGCCATCCCACTCTTTTTTTAGCTCCATAAACTTTTTAGCGACAAACGCCCATACATTTTTTTCAGCGAGCTGTTTCATGATCTCCTGTTGATTGCGCCGTGCCATGCCATGTGCGAATAAATGGCGCTGTACGTCTTCGTTTATTTTTTTACGCCATTTGTCATGTTCAAACCAGTTTTTTGTGTTAATCACTCCCATGATACTCCCCCCCTTTCGTTATCGCATTGTACGAAAAACGAAAGGAAAATGTGAAAAGGATGAGGAAAGCCTCATCCTTCATATTTTTTGAAAATGATCGTCGCATTATGGCCACCAAAACCGAGCGAGTTGCTTAATACAGCACGCACATTTTGTTTGCGGGCAACGTTTGGTACGTAATCTAAATCGCATTCTGGATCTGGTGTTTCATAGTTAATCGTTGGCGGAATAACGCCATCGTAAATGGATAACACGGAGAAAATCGCTTCAACAGCCCCTGCTGCCCCGAGCAAATGCCCTGTCATCGATTTCGTCGAGCTGACCGCTAGTTTATACGCATGTTCACCAAATACTTCTTTAATCGCCATCGTTTCGTATTTATCGTTATACTCTGTGCTCGTTCCATGTGCGTTAATGTAATCGATGTCTTCTGGTCGCATGTTCGCATCATGAAGCGCTTGGCGCATCGCGCGGACGCCGCCTTCTCCGCCCGGTGCTGGCGCGGTAATATGATACGCATCGCCTGTCGCACCGTAGCCGACAATTTCTGCATAAATGCGTGCACCACGTTTTAACGCATGTTCGAGTTCTTCTAAAATAATAATGCCTGCCCCTTCGCCCATAATAAATCCGTCACGATGTTGATCGAACGGACGGCATGCTGTGTTCGGATCAGGGTTAAACGAGAGCGCTTTTGCGGCGCTAAATCCTGCAAACGCCATATGTGTAATCGGCGCCTCTGTTCCGCCTGTAATCATCACATCGGCATCGCCACGTTCAATTACTTTGAACGCATCGCCAATCGAGTTCGTTCCTGTGGCGCAGGCGGTCACCGTACATGAGTTTATTCCTTTCGCCCCAAGCATAATCGACACTTGTCCGGCCGCCATATCTGGAATCATCATCGGAACGAAAAACGGGCTGACGCGACGATATCCTTTTTCTAAAAACGTCTTCAATTGTTCTTCGTACGTTTCCATCCCGCCGATACCTGAACCGATCCATACGCCGACGCGCGCAGCGTTATCCTCCGTAATTTGTAAATTTGCATCTTTTACTGCCATCATCGAAGCGGCGACCGCATATTGCGTGAAACGGTCCATTTTGCGCGCTTCTTTTTTATCAATAAATTGTTCGACTTGAAAATCTTTCACTTCTGCCGCCACTTTCGCAGGAAAATCGTCCGCATTTAACCGTGTAAGCGGACCGATGCCCGATTGTCCTGCCACGATGTTTTTCCATGTCGTTTCCACATCATGTCCTAACGGTGTGACAGCCCCTAATCCCGTGACGACGACTCGTCTTTTTTCCATCACACATCACTCCTTTGTTTCATCATACATCGTTATTTGCCCCAACGCAACGCAATAGCGCCCCACGTTAATCCACCGCCAAAGCCGACCATAATGATGAGATCATCATCTTGAATGCGTCCAGCTTCTACTTCTTCAACGAGCGAAATCGGAATCGATGCAGCGGACGTATTTCCGTATTTATTGACCGTAATCGACATGCGATCGATTGGGAGCTCTAACCGTTCGCGCGCCGCTTCCATAATGCGAATATTCGCTTGATGCGGAATTAAAAAGTCAACATCTGCTTTCGTCAATCCTGCTTTTTCTAATACGCGAATGCACGACTCGCCCATTTGACGCACCGCAAACTTAAACACTTCTCGTCCGTTCATCACAACAAAATCGTCTTGATATAAATATTTTCCGCCTGTACCGTCCGCTCCTAGCTCAAACGACACGATGCCACGACCTTCAGACACTTTTCCCATCACGACAGCGCCTGCGCCGTCTCCAAACAACACCGCTGTGTTACGATCCGTCCAATCAACAATTTTTGATAATTTTTCCACACCTACAACAAGCACATATTTGTACGTATTCGTTTCGATAAATTGCTTCGCGGTCACCATCGCATACATAAATCCTGCGCATGCCGCGCTCACATCAAGCGCCGCCGCACGCACCGCCCCAAGCTTTTCTTGCAACATACATGCGACAGATGGAAAAGCGCGATCTGGCGTCACCGTCGCTACTAAAATGAGATCAATTTGTTCTGGCGAAATGCCCGCATCATCAAGCGCGCGCTTTGCTGCGATATAGCCCATATCGGACGTATCGATATCGTCTGACGCAATGCGCCGCTCTTCAATGCCTGTGCGCGTCCGAATCCATTCATCGGACGTATCCATACGTTGTTCTAATTCTTTATTCGTCACAATACGTTCCGGCAAATATCGTCCAATTCCAATAATTCCTGCACTCACGGAAATATCGTCTCCTTTTATTATCAAACTTTATTACTTGGTACTAATTTTACTTTCTTTTTTCGTTTCGTGCAATAAAAAAATGAGGTGCTTACTCGACACCTCATTTACTCATTCGGCAATTTTCCCGTTGCTTTATATCGCGTAATCGCTTTTTTTATTTTTTGCTGAAACGATTCCTCGACAAGTGGGCTAAACGTGCCGAGTTCGATGACACCGTCTTGAAAGTCGACATATGTCGTCCCAGCTTTTAACTTTCCATCTATAAATTTTTTCGCAACGAGTTCGTACAGTTCGTCGACATGTTGGACGGTGCTTGTCAGCACTGTTCGTTCCCCTAAATCTGATTGGTCTGTTACATATCCGATCGCATAAAGCCCATATTCTTTCATTTTTTCAATAATCGGCACGCTAAATTTATCGCCAGCGGGATATATGACATCTACGCCATCTGCGATCATCCGCTCAGCAATCGCCAGAGCTGTATTTATGTCATCCCAATTTTGCACATATTCAACGTCGACATGGGCATTTTCGTTTTCATATAACGCTCCTTCGAAAAAACCGTCCACTTCCGGCTGCCATTCAAATGCGGCAATCACGCCAATGTTATTCGTTTTCGTCATATGTCCTGCGACCATGCCTCCAAAAAAGCCCATCGCATGTCCTTGGAAATTGAAGCTTGTGACGTTTTTCTTTTTCGCCTCTCCGTTAAAAAATACAAAATGAATATCTGGATATTTGTCCGCAAGATCATGAAAATATTGTCCATACTCGCTCCCGTGTCCGAAAATTAATGTGACACCTTTTTCGTGGAATTGTTTTACCGCATGTGCCGTAGCGGCCTTCGAGTTGACCCCTTCGCGATAAAACACGTCCGCTCCAAACTTCGCTTGAATACGAAGCAACCCTTTATATCCTTTCGTTCCCCACACTTGATCGTCGATCGTATCCGAAACGAGCAAACCAACCTTTTGTACATGTCCCGATGATAATTGAGCAGGAGCGCAAGAAGATAATATAACAAGTAGTGCAAAAATCAAATATGTATATCGCCACATCAACATGCAACACTCCTTTTTCTGTTTCATTTTTTATTTTACTTGCTTTCTTTCTGATCGGTAAAGAAAAAATCCCCACGGGTATGGGGACTATACGTCATCATATCGTGCATAAAATGCATGAATCGCTTGGGCAAACGTATATTTTTTTTCCGGCAAGTGATAGGACACAGGAACACCGTATGTTTGCGCATATGATCGTGCATGAATCGTTGGTGGATATGGATTTATGCCTGATACTTGCCAAATTTTCATCGGCACAATCGGCGGATAAAGTGGTGGAAGCCATCGTTCAACTTCTTCTTGCCCATACGCTTCCTTGAGTTGACGCAACAACCGTTTATAAAAAAATTTATGTTCTTTTTCATATTGCAGTTGCGCCTGTAAATGTAAACAAGGATTTAATAGCGCAATTGCACGTATTTGATCATGCAAATCGTTCATTAATTGCAAAGCGACAAGCGCCCCCATTCCTTCCGCCAACACATAAATGCGTTCATTTAAAATTTCTGTTTTTAGCACATAATAAATTAGCTGCTTCGCTAGTTTCACCGCTTTTGGACTTCCCCAATTGGCACCGTACAAATGCGAATAAAAAATCGTATATCCATGTTGTAATAAATCGTGCAACAACTTGTTTTTTCCAACATGTTGCATCCATAAGCTCGTTTTATCGTCGACAAAGTGAGAAACGTCCCCTAAAAGAAGCAAACCAAATCCGTTCGGTCGATCTGGAACATGAATTGCACACCATTGCTCGCTAAATTGGAAAAATCGTTGCTTATCTGTCATAATCGTCCACCTTAAGCACATCATTGTACAATATATCGTATGCGATTTTCTTTTGCGTGTACTAGGCGTTATAATTTTTCGTTTTCGCACATCCATCATTTATGTTAAGATAAAAAAAGAGTGCAAAGGAGGGAGTTATATGCGCATTTTTTGGACGTTTTTTTGGACGTTTTTATTAGTCAACATGTTGACATACGTCGTTAGCTCCATGATCGGTGTGGCGTACCATTTCGCAACCGGTACAACATTGGCAGTCATTGCAACCGTTCTCATTTTGTTAATCGCGCAACTTATTCCAAACGACCCTGTCCATCATTAAAAAAAGGATAAACGGCATCTGTCCGTTTATCCTTTTTTTACAACTAATTGATCACCTTCGACATCGATCGTCACCGCGTTATAGTCTCCGATATGCCCAGCGACAATTTCACGCGCAAGCTTCGTTTCGATATGTTTTTGAATAAACCGTTTGAGCGGGCGAGCACCATATACATGATCAAACCCATGTGTCGCAATGTACGTTTTCGCTTCGTCCGTTAACGTGACTGTGATGTGACGCTCCGCTAACCGTTCTTCTAATTGTTTGATAAACTTCTCTACAATGCCTTTTACTTCACGTACAGTTAACGGCTTAAATAAGACAATATCGTCGATGCGGTTTAAAAACTCTGGTCTAAAATGCGCACGTAACTGTTTCAACACTTGTTCGCGCGCTTCTTCGTTTACCTCCCCGTGCGCATCGACCGCTTCTAACAACGTGTGCGAGCCAATATTGGACGTCATAATGACGACTGTATTTTTAAAGTCAACCGTTCTTCCTTGCGAATCCGTCATGCGACCGTCGTCTAACATTTGCAGTAAAATGTTAAACACTTCTGGATGCGCTTTTTCAATTTCATCAAGCAAAATAACCGAATATGGCTTTCTGCGCACCGCTTCGGTTAGTTGTCCCCCTTCTTCGTATCCAACATATCCTGGGGGCGCTCCGATTAAACGAGATACTGCATGTTTTTCCATATATTCCGACATATCGATACGAATCATTTGTTGTTCGCTATCAAACAACGCTTCCGCTAACGCTTTCGCCAATTCTGTTTTTCCGACACCTGTCGGACCGAGGAAAAGAAATGAACCGATCGGACGATTTGGGTCTTTCATGCCTGCACGCGCGCGCAACACCGCATCACTCACTAGCTCAACAGCTTCGTCTTGTCCGATAACGCGTTCATGTAAAATATTTGAAAGCCGCAATAACTTTTCTCGCTCGCCTTCCACGAGTTTTGTCATCGGAATGCCCGTCCATTTTGACACGATTGTCGCGATTTCTTCTTCCGTTACTTCTTCACGTAGCAAGCGTTGTTCGTTTTCACTTTGTTCCAATTGTTTCAATTGCTTTTCAAGCTGTGGAATGCGTCCGTGACGAAGTTCTGCTGCTTTATTTAAATCGTAATTGTTTTCTGCTTCTTCTAACTCACGCTTTGCTTTTTCTAACTGTTCACGCAACGTGCGCACGTGTTGAATCGCTTCTTTTTCTTTTTCCCATTGCGCTTTCATCGCGTTTGCTTTTTCGCGCAAATTTGCCAGCTCTTGCGATAGCGCCTGTAAGCGTTGTTTGCTCGCTTCGTCTTGTTCTTTTTTAAGCGCTGCTTCTTCAATTTCCAATTGCATCATTTTTCGCATTACTTCATCAAGTTCCGTTGGCATCGAGTCGATCTCTGTGCGAATCATCGCGCACGCTTCGTCAACGAGGTCAATCGCTTTATCAGGTAAAAAGCGATCAGAAATGTAACGATCTGATAACGTTGCCGCCGCCACAAGCGCCCCATCGTGAATGTTGACACCATGATGAATTTCAAATCGCTCTTTTAATCCGCGTAAAATTGAAATTGTATCTTCGACCGTCGGCTCTTCGACGAGCACTTGTTGGAAACGACGTTCGAGCGCTGGATCTTTTTCAATATATTGACGATATTCATCAAGCGTCGTCGCTCCGATACAATGCAATTCCCCGCGCGCAAGCATCGGCTTTAACATGTTACCAGCATCGAGCGCACCGTCTGCTCGCCCTGCACCAACAATCGTATGCAGTTCGTCAATAAATAAAATGATACGACCTTCGCTTTTCTTTATTTCATTTAATACCGCTTTTAACCGCTCTTCAAACTCTCCGCGAAACTTGGCTCCGGCAATAAGCGCACTCATATCGAGTGCAAAAATCGTTTTATCTTTCAATCCTTCTGGCACGTCTTTTCGGACGATGCGCTGCGCGAGTCCTTCGACAATTGCCGTTTTTCCGACGCCCGGCTCCCCAATTAAAACCGGATTGTTTTTCGTCTTGCGCGATAAAATGCGAATGACGCGGCGAATTTCGCTATCTCGGCCGATGACCGGATCTATTTTTCCCGCTTTTACTTCTGCGACTAAATCGCGACCGTATTTTTGCAACGCTTCGTATGTAGCTTCCGGATTTGGACTAACCACGCGTTGATTCCCCCTTATTCCCATAATCGTTTGTAGTAGCTTTTCTCGGTCAATACCGTAGCGCGACAATATTTGTTTCGCTTCTTTATCGTCAACGAGCGTAAGCAACAAATGTTCAACCGATACATATTCATCTCTCATTTGTTTCGCTTCTTGTTCTGCCCGCACAAGCCATTGTTGTAAACGATTTGTTACATATATTTTTCCCGCCTCTGAACTCGAAATGACTTGCGGTTTTTTATTCAGCTGTTTTTTCCATTCATCTAACAGCGCCGCAACAGGAACGGACATTTTCTCGCATATGCGCCGTGCAAGCCCATCTTCTTGTTCAAAAAGCGCGATGCATACGTGTTCGACGTCGACTTCTTGATGTTGATTTTCCGTTGCTAGCGTTTGTGCACGCCCGAACGCCTCTTGCACTTTTTCCGTCATTTCCATCGTTCTCACCCCTTTGACTTTGACTTTATTTGACCTTTATCTATTACGTATTATAACGAGAAAGCCACCCTTATGCAAGGATGGCTTACGGTTTTGGAAAGTACGTCCAAATACGATTATGATTTGACGTCTCAGGGAAACGGTCACCTGCTTTTAGCTTTAATTTTTTCGGATTTTTTACTTGATCCCCTGTTTCACCAATTTCAATATATATCCCGTTGTTAGGTGCTTTTTGCCCTGGGCGAAAATGTCGACTTTGTCCCATCCGTATCCCTCCTCATCGTCTCATCATTTTATAATATGTCCGTTTGGCTTCGGAAACATGATGAGAAATAACGGATGGGCATCCAAATGCTACAGCAACGAAACGAGTAATGCTTTTTGTGCATGAAGACGATTGCTTGCCTGTTGGAAAATGTACGACTGTTTTCCATCGATGACACCTTCCGTCACTTCTTCTCCACGATGGGCTGGCAGGCAATGTAAAAACATAAAATCTTGTTTCGCTCGTTGGACGAGTGCTTCATTCACTTGAAACGGTGCAAATATGTGCATCCGTTCGTTCGCTTCTGCTTCTTGCCCCATGCTTGCCCATACATCAGTGTATACGACATCCGCGTCAGCAATCGCCTCGTACGGATCGTTTGTGACAACGATCGTCGCTCCGCTTTCGTTTGCGATCTGCTTCGCTTCTTTAACAATCGCTTCTTTCGGCTCATATCCTTTCGGTGAAGCGACCACACAATGCATGCCGACTTTTGCAGCAGCCAGCATTAATGCGTGTGCCATATTGTTTCCATCGCCAATGTAGGCTAGCTTTAGTCCTTGTAGTTTTCCTTTTACTTCATAAATCGTCAATAAATCAGCAAGCGCTTGACACGGGTGATCGTCATCAGTTAACCCGTTAATAACTGGAATCGTCGCATAATGAGCAAGTTCCGCGACTTTTTCATGCTCAAATGTGCGAATCATAATGGCGTCGACATATTCGGACAATACGCGCGCCGTATCGGCAATCGTTTCTCCGCGCCCAATTTGCAAATCGCGACTGCTTAAATGAAGCGCATGTCCGCCTAATTGCACCATACCTACTTCGAACGAGACGCGCGTTCTCGTTGACGGCTTTTCAAAAATCATTGCCAACGTTTTGCCGCTTAACGGCGTATACCGCTCCCCGTTTTGTTGTTTTTCTTTTAATTCAACAGCTAAATGAAGCAAATATTCAATTTCTTCTTTTGAATAATCCGCTAACGTTAAAAAATCTTTTCCTTTTAATTGAATGGTTGCTGTCATGTTCATTTTCTCACCACTTCACTTATTGTTTTTAACCAATCTTGAATCGAACAAACGGAAAAATCTTTACTTGACCATGCTTGTAAAAACAATTTCGCTGTTTCTTCTTCCGTTAACACGAGCACATGGCGAGCGAGCGCTTGTTTTCTTCGCCCCGCACTTTGTTCATCACGCATAAAGCTAACAAACGCAAGCGCCTCTTTTTTCGCGACCCATTGTTCAAACGGCTCATCTGTTACAATCGTTACTCCTTGTTGTTGCGC
The DNA here is from genome assembly GCF_001996285.1 of Anoxybacillus kestanbolensis. Classification (NCBI taxonomy): domain Bacteria; kingdom Bacillati; phylum Bacillota; class Bacilli; order Caryophanales; family Anoxybacillaceae; genus Anoxybacillus; species Anoxybacillus kestanbolensis. Next base: position 51,983 of record NZ_MQAD01000001.1, read on the forward strand.
TTGTTCAATAAAGGACTTCGCATCCGCTGGCGCATCGACGTATATTTCATGCGCCTCTTTTTTCTTCACGAGATATGGATAAAACGCTTTATATGCTGCTTCTTCGATCGTTTTGGCGATGCTAATGCCTTCGCCTGTCGATTTCATTTCTGGCCCAACGAGCGGGTCGACACCCGGCAGTTTGTATGTCGAAAACACCGGATATTTTAAGACAACATACGGGATACAAACCGTTTGTTTGACGTCTTCCGACAAATATTTCCCAAGCAATACGTTTGTCGCATGTTGAACCATCGGTACCCCTGTCACTTTACTAACAACTGGAACGGTACGACTTGCCCGCGGATTCACTTCTAATACGTACACTTCGCCGTCTCGTACGATAAACTGAACGTTCATTAATCCTTTAAAATAAAGCTTTTTTGTGATTCGTTTCGTATAGTCGATCATTTTTTCTTTTTCTTCTTTCGTAAACGATTGAGCAGGCAACAATGCATAACTATCGCCCGAATGCACCCCCGTTTTTTCGACATGTTCAATGATCGTCGGAACAAACGCGTCATATCCGTCACAAATCGCATCAAGCTCGCCTTCTTTTGCGCGCACATATTCGTCAATTAATACAGGATAAACGATGCCTTGCTCTACAAGGGCAGAAAGCTGTTGTTTATCGTGAACAATATGCATCCCTCTCCCGCCAATGACATACGATGGGCGAAGCAAAAGTGGATATCCAATTTCTTCTACTTTTCTCCATAATTCCGTTTCATCGTTTGCCGTCGCCCCTTTCACGTGTGGGATGTCAAGCGATTGAAGCAACGTATAAAAACGCTCCCGATCTTCCAACTGATCGATCGTATCGCTATTCATTCCAATGATGGAAACGCCATACGCTTCAAGTTTGCTTGCTAAATTAATGGCCGTTTGCCCACCAAATTGCACGATGACCGCTTTGACGTTTTCCGCTTCCACCACATTTAATACGTCTTCGACGGTGAGCGGTTCAAAATATAAACGATCCGCTACCGTAAAATCGGTACTTACCGTTTCAGGATTGTTGTTGATTAAAATCGCTTCATAACCCGCTTGTTGCAAAGCGTACACACAATGAACAGAACTGTAATCAAACTCGATCCCTTGCCCAATACGAATCGGTCCTGAACCGAGAATAAGCATTTTCGGTTTGTCGCTCGTTTGCACTTCACTTTCGCCAAAATATGTTGAATAATAGTATGATGTTTCAGCTGAAAATTCTGCTGCACACGTATCGACCATTTTATAAGCTGGAACAATGCCATACGTTTTTCTTTTTTCGCGCACATCTTTTTCAGCGACGTTCCATATATGAGCTAAATACGCGTCAGAAAATCCTTTTTCTTTTAACGTCCGAAACGTTTGTTCATCAATCAAATGAAGCGTCGTTTCTTTCGCTCGTTGTTCAAGCGCAATAAGCTGAGCGAAACGCGTTAAAAAATACAAATCGATTTTCGTCCATTCATATATTTGCTCCGTTGACATGCCGCGCCGAAGCAGCTCTAAGATCGCAAAAAAGCGCCGATCGTCTCCCGTTTTTACGATGTCAATTAACATCTTCGTCGGCTGTTTTGCCATTGTTGGTGAATATAAGCCAATATGGTCTAACTCAAGCGAATGAAGTGCCTTTTGCAACGCTCGCTCGAAATTGCGATCAATCGCCATTACTTCTCCTGTTGCTTTCATTTGCGTCCCGAGACGACGATCGGCAAACGAAAATTTATCAAACGGAAAGCGCGGAAATTTGACAACGACGTAATCGAGTGCAGGCTCAAAGCTCGCATACGTATGTCCCGTCACCGGATTAATAAGCTCGGCTAGCGTATAGCCGACCGCCAATTTCGCCGCCATTCTAGCGATCGGATAACCGGTCGCTTTCGATGCGAGCGCAGACGATCGACTCACACGCGGATTGACTTCAATTAAATAATACTTTTTACTTTTCGGATCGAGCGCAAATTGAATGTTGCATCCACCGACAACGCCAAGCGCCGAAATAATTTTAATCGCAGCGGAACGCAACATATGATATTCGACATCCGTCAACGTTTGCGACGGGGCAACAACGATCGAATCGCCCGTATGAATACCGACAGGATCAATATTTTCCATATTACAAATCGTAATGCACGTATTCGTATGGTCGCGCATCACTTCATATTCAATTTCTTTAAACCCCGCGACGCTCCGTTCCACTAAACATTGCGTAATCGGGCTTTCCTGCAATCCTTTTGTGACAATGTCAACAAGCTCATCCATCGTTTCGGCAATGCCGCCGCCTGTTCCACCGAGCGTATATGCCGGACGGACGATGATCGGAAACCCGATTTGTTTTGCGAATTGCACCGCTTCTTCAACTGTCGTTACAATTTCGCTTTCTGGCACCGGTTCATTTAATTCATACATTAACGCTCGAAACGCTTCGCGGTCTTCACCACGTTGAATCGATTCAATCGGTGTACCGAGCAAGCGAACGTTATATTTTTGTAAAATACCACGTTCATGGAGCGCAAAAGCCAAATTCAGTCCGGTTTGCCCGCCAAGCGTAGCCAACAGCCCATCGGGTCGCTCTTTTGCGATAATTTTTTCCATACTTTCAACGGTCAGCGGCTCAAAATATACCGCATCCGCATGCACTTCATCGGTCATAATTGTCGCAGGATTGTTGTTTGCTAAAATGACGCGGTATCCTTCTTCTTTCAATGCTAAACAACCTTGCGTTCCTGAATAGTCAAACTCCGCTGCCTGCCCGATGACGATCGGCCCTGAACCGATGACAAGAATCGAGCGAAGCGTTGTATCTTTAGGCATACACTTTCTCCTTTCTTGCTGCTTTCATCATGTCGACAAATTCTGCAAAAATAAATTGCGTATCATTCGGTCCTGGATGCGCTTCAGGATGGTATTGCACACATAAAATCGGTTTCGTTTCATGGACAACGCCTTCGACCGAACCGTCGTTCACGTTAATAAACCGAACAGAGAGCGGCGTATGAGCTAAACTTTCTGCTTTCACGACATAGCCATGATTTTGTGACGTCATCAACACTTTTTTCGTTTTCGCATCATATACCGGCTGATTCGCCCCACGATGCCCAAACGGCAATTTTTCCGTATCCCCCCCGTAAGCGAGCGACACGAGCTGATGTCCTAAACAAATCGCAAGCGTCGGATACCGTTCAATGACAGCTAAAATATTGGGCAGCTCACGCGACAACTGTTTCGGATCCCCCGGTCCGTTCGATAACAACACCCCGTCAGCATCGAGTTGCTCAACCGTTTGGAACGGCGTATTGTACGGAACGACGGTGACACGACACCCATGATCGATTAACGACTGAACGATTGATTTTTTGTAGCCAAAATCAAATAAAACAACATGCATATGACCGTCTCCGTACGTTTGTACATCCGATGTACTGACGAGTGGAACAGGCGCTCGTTCCTCCATTTGCACGCTCGCCTGTCGGCTCGTTGAAATGACAGCAGGCATCGCCCCATGTTCACGAATTTGTTTCACAACCGCTCGCGTATCCACATGCGTAAGAAGGGGGACGTTCCATTTTTGCAAATATTGCTTGAGGCTATAGGCCGCTTCGTAATGATGTCCCGTCTCTTCTGCTTCATAAACGATGACAGCTTTTACATGCGGCTGTTTGCTTTCAAAATCGACTTCATTAATCCCGTAATTTCCAATGAGCGGATACGTAAAAACAATCATTTGATTTTTATACGACGGGTCTGTTAACACTTCTTGATATCCTGTCATTCCTGTAAAAAAGACAACTTCTCCCGCAATATCTCCCGTCCACGCTGTTTCTAAATTGCCGACAAACGTTTTGCCGTTTTGTAAATGTAAATACGCTTCCATTTCAACACCCCAACCGAATGTTTATTAAACAAAAAGAATTTTTATTCATTTATGCGTATAAAAAATTGCGTTCATATAACGTTAACGCTTCTTGTAACATATCAACTGCTTCATCAAGCTCTTCTTTCGTGACAATGAGCGGTGGTAACAGACGAATCACGTTCGGCCCTGCGGCTAAAACAAGCAATCCTTTATCGTGAATATGTGGTAAGATGTTTGCGACTGGTTCGCGACATACGATGCCAATCATTAACCCTAAACCGCGTACTTCTTGAACGATGTGAACGTCTTTTAATTGCTCGGCTAATTTACTTTTGAAATATATTCCTTTTTCCTGCACTTGTTGTAAAAATGACGGCTGTGCTACGATCTCAAGCGTTGCTTTTGCTGCTGCCATCGCCAAAGCGTTGCCCCCAAACGTAGAACCGTGTACGCCAGCGCTAAATGTTGAAACGACATGTTTTTTTCCGATCATCGCCCCAACAGGAAATCCGCTTCCTAACCCTTTCGCAATCGTAATAACATCAGGTGAAATGTCAAACTGTTCGTAAGCGAATAACGTTCCTGTTCGCCCGATGCCCGTTTGCACTTCATCGACAATCAACAATGCTCCATACGTTTGACAAAGCTGTTGTGCTGCCTGTAAAAATGATTTTTCTCCGACGACAACACCGCCTTCACCTTGCACGACTTCCACCATGACAGCCGCTACCGTTTCATCCATTTCTCTCTGAAGGGCATCGATATCGTTAAACGGTACATACACAAACGTCGGCAACAACGGGCCAAAGCCGTCATGAATTTTCGCTTGCCCTGTTGCTGACATCGTCGCAAACGTACGCCCGTGAAACGACTGTTCACACGTAATGATTTTCGAACGTCCCGTATGTTTGCGTGCAAGCTTGATCGCCGCTTCGTTTGCTTCCGCTCCGCTATTGCAAAAAAATACTGCATCGCCAACAGAATGTTGAACGAGAAGAGAAGCGACTTCTTCTTGAATCGGGAGATGAAATAAATTGGACACGTGCCATACTTCATTTAGTTGCGCCTCAAGCGCTTGTTGCACTGCAGGATGGCGATGACCGAGATTGCATACGGCAATCCCTGCGACAAAATCGAGATATGATGTTCCGTCTGTTGCGATAAGTTTCGTCCCCTCAGCTTTTGCCACCGTAATCGGGAATCGTTGATACGTTGGAAAAATCATACGTACACCTCTTTCTTCATCATCGTTCCATGCCACGTTCCTTCTTTATAAAATGAAGCCTTTCCGCTCACAATCGCCACTTCTTGAACCGAATGGAGCGCGTGAAGAGCAGCTTTTACTTTCGGAATCATTCCACCTGAAATTGTTCCATCAGCCATCATTGCCTCAATCGTTTGAGCAGTTGCTTCTTTAACAACTTCTCCATTTTTTAAAATACCAGCGACGTCTGTGACAAAAACGAGTTTGTCAGCCGAAAGCGCCTGCGCAATGGCAGAGGCGGCTGTATCGGCGTTAATGTTGTACGTTTGTCCACGTTCATCCACACCGATTGGCGCAATGACAGGGACGTATCCGTGACGCAACAACATATGCAACATTTTCGCATGAACGTGTACGACTTCTCCTACATAGCCGAGCGTTTGTACGTCGATCGGTTTCGCTTGTAACAAGCGATCGTCGACACCGGACAAACCAACCGCACGAATGCCGTTTGTTTGCAAAAGTGAAACGAGCGTCTTGTTCACTTTTCCGTTTAACACCATTTCAACAACGTCTAGCACGTCTTTTGTCGTTTTTCGCAAGCCGTTGACAAATTCGGACGGAATGTTGAGCGCCTGTAACAAATGCCCAATGTCTGGTCCACCACCATGAACGATGACAACATCAAGTCCACTTTCTCTTAGTTGTTTAACGCTCGTAAAAAACGATGGAGATAACTCATGAAGCACACTGCCGCCGCATTTAATGACAATCACAACGATCCCACCTTATGTGCGATAGCTCGCATTAATTTTAATGTAGTCGTACGTTAAATCGCATCCCCATGCGATCCCTTCTCCTTCGCCGACATGCAAATCGACTGTAATCACCACGACATCTTCCATTAGAGCGGCTTTCGCTTCTTGTTCTGAAAACGGCATCGGTTGGCTTTGTTTTAACATGTGAATCGAACCGATCCATACGTCGACACAATCTGGTTTGATGTATGCTCCGCTATGTCCAATCGCACCGATAATACGCCCCCAATTTGCATCTGCCCCATATACTGCTGTTTTCACCAAATTCGATCCGACGATATGTTTCGCCGCCCATTTCGCTTCTTCGTCTGTTTTTGCTCCTTTTACACGCGCCTCAATTAATTTTGTTGCGCCCTCACCGTCACGTGCAATTTGCTTCGCTAAATGTTCACACGTTTGGCGAAGCGCTTCATAAAAGTTTTCCCAATCCGGATGTTGCGGGGAAAGCGTCTCATTGCCTGCCAATCCGCTTGCCATGACGATGACCATATCGTTTGTTGACGTTTCTCCGTCGACCGTAATTTGATTAAACGACACATTTGTAATGGAGCGCAGCGCATCTTGTAATACGTCTGATGGGATGTTCGCATCCGTCGTAATAAAAGCAAGCATCGTTGCCATATTTGGATGAATCATCCCCGAACCTTTTGCCGCCCCTGCAATAGTCACGACTTGACCGTCTACAACCGTTTCGTAACACGTTTTTTTCATAACAAGGTCAGTCGTTAAAATGGCCGTTTGAAAATCAACTGCACTATCCCATTCCGCCTTCGGTTTCAATTTTGGAATGCTCGCACGAATTTTTTCCATCGGCAAATACTCACCAATGACTCCTGTCGATGCGACCGCTACGAGATGCTCATGAAGTCCAAATGTTTCCGCACACAACTTCCGCATTTCGTACGCATCTTGTAATCCTTGTTCTCCTGTACATGCATTCGCATACGCGCTATTGACAATGACTGCTTGAAGTTTTTGTTCTACCGCAATGCTTTGTTTCGTCACTTGCAAAGGGGCTGCTTGAAACACATTTTGCGTATACACTGCCGCACATGTTGCCGGCACGTCGCAAACAATCACCCCTAAATCTTTTTTCGTATAACGCAGTCCCGCATGCACACCAGCGGCTTGAAATCCTTTCGGTGTAACAATCGTTCCATCGGCTATATATTTTACTTTTTTTTCTTTCACTTTCACTTTTCTCCCCCCATTTACGGATACATCGGCATCGCCGTCAGTCCCGTTTGTTCGTCGAATCCAAACATCACATTTGCATTTTGAACGGCTTGCCCTGCCGCCCCTTTCATTAAATTATCGATCACGCTCACAACAGTAATGCGATTCGTGCGCTCATCATAAGCAATCCCAATATCACAATAATTTGAGCCATATACGTCTTTCGTACATGGGAACGATCCAGCTTCCCGCACGCGCACGAACGGGCAATGTTTGTACGTTTCTTCATATAACTCTATTATTCTATCAACCGATACGATACATGCCGCTTCCGCATATATCGTCGCCATAATGCCGCGCGTCATCGGAATTAAATGCGTGCTGAACGTAATCGGCCCAATTTGGTCATTCCAATCGCCTAACATTTGTTCAATTTCAGGAATGTGTTGATGCGTATTCACTTTGTATATTTTTACGTTTTCATTCGTTTCTGCAAAATGAACGCCAAGCGACACCCCGCGCCCTGCACCAGACACACCTGATTTCGCATCGACAATAATCGAATCAGAAACAACCCATTTTTGAATGACGAGTGGCGCTAATCCGAGCAACGTCGCTGTCGGGTAACAACCGGGATTGGCAACGATATTCGCCTTCGCAATATGCTCACGATTCCATTCCGTTAAACCGTATACAGCCTGCTTAAACATTTCTTCACTCGGTGGCGTTTTTTTATACCATTTCGCATATACGTTCCCGTCACGCAAACGAAAGTCTCCGGATAAATCGATGACTTTATGCCCTGCTGCCAGCAATTTCGGCGTCCATTCGCTCGATACGCCAGGCGGTGTCGCTAAAAACACAAGCTCGCCTTCGATATCATCGCTTCGAATATCACGCAAGACGAAACGCTCCTCGATATGCGGATACACGTCATGTAGCGAAACACCTGCTTGTGAAGATGAATGAACAGAAACGACATGCATATGCGGATGATGTTGCAATAAGCGAATGAGTTCAATTCCCCCGTATCCTGTCGCTCCAATAACGGAGACTTTCATTAACCTGTTCCCCACTTTCTGTATATTTTATAAATTTAGTTATCATTATAATACTGTATAAAAATAAAATCAAATGTATATTTAAATATTTTTCGTTTTTCCCATTCATTTATTGACGCCGCATCTGTTTTTCTTTTTAATGGAATTAGATAACAACAAAAGGTGGTTAGCATATGACAATTCAACCGATCTCCTTATCCGAGCTTCTTTCCCTCCCTCACCATACGATCGACATTCAAAAAGGAGAATATATTTTTCAAGAAGGGGAAGCGGCAAGTGAGCTGTATGTTGTATGTACAGGAAAAGTACAATTGAGTAAAACGACTGAGGAAGGGCGCGAACTGTTGCTTCGCATTTGTGAGCAAGGGGACGCGTTTGGGGAGATCGTTCCGTTTCAATCGATGTGCGTTTGTACCGTTAGCGCAAAAATGATGGAGGCGGGGACGTTAGCTGTCATCAACAAGCAACAACTCGAAGAAAAATTGACGACAGACCATGCGTTTGCGTTGCAGTTTATGCAATGGATTCATTTACAATTACAACGGATGCAAACAAAAGTGCGCGATTTAATTTTGCACGGAAAAAAAGGTGCGCTTTATTCCACACTCATTCGTTTAGCGAATAGCTACGGCGTTGAAACAGAAGACGGTATTTTTATCGATCTTCCGATGACGACACAAGAACTCGCCAATTTTTGTGGCAGTGCACGCGAAGTCGTCAGCCGCCTGTTGAAAGAATTAAAAGAGCGTGGCGTCATTTCTTTCGAGAAAGGGAAAATGACGATTTACGATATACAATTTTTAAAAGATGATATTCGTTGCGAAGGTTGTCCAATCGACATATGCAACATGAAATAAACGGGTGTCCGAAAAATGAAGACACCCGTTTTGCATCATATTAATAAACGATCATCACAACAAGCGCAAAATAAACAGCATTGACAATTTCATAAATCCCTACTTTTTTAATCGACAACGCTTTTCCATAAAAATAAATCGCCCGTACGGCGCTCGGCACATACGCGAAGGCAAGCCAACCGTTTCCTGTTGCAACACATACGACAACGACAAATAGATGAAACAACCATGACGCCCACTTATAGCGTGGATTGTTTTTTTCGCGAATCATCGTTTTCACGTAAAATGTGCTTCCGATGAAAAACAAGACGGAAGCAATAAATAAAAACAACGCTTTTTCATCCATATGTCCCGTACCGATGTAGTAACTCCCAAGTCCACCAATGGAAAAGTTGATAATGGCAGCGACATCGTTTACAAACGCACGCTCTTTTTTCTTTTTCGCAAAATACATATTTACAATAAAGAACGGAAGCATCGCTAAACCGAAATAAATGAGCGACGGTTTGTAAGCAAGTGGAAATGCGACAAAAATAAGCGCGATCAACATATATGTTGCAAACCATTTTTTATGACGAACAGTTGCTTGTTTTTTTATCATTAATGTCCATATATATGTGGCTAAATATAGGAAAAACCATGCGACAAATAACGGAAGATGAAGCCATGTCGCTTGACCGATATCGATGCCGAATAAAAACGGAATAAGTAACATCGCCCAAGCGCCATGTTGTTTTGGAATCATCGTATCCCCTCCTTCATCTTCGATTGTACCACTCTCCTTCTTTTTTCTTTGTGACGTCTGTCACATTTTTTTATAAATGTGTGACAAACCATTGAACCGTTTGTAAAAACGCTTCGCGCGTCACTTTATGTCCCGCATGTTCATCAATTAGCATCGTAAGCGGCTGATGAAACGGCTCAATTTGTTTATAAAAGGCGTATGTATAATCAAACGGAACGACATCATCTTGTTTTCCGTGCCAAATAAAAAGCGGACGGCCATTTAATTTTTCAGGTTGCAATGATAAATCGTATGTCATTAACGTGTTGCGCAACGATTCAAGTTGCTGCCTAGAGAGCGGCAACGTCATCCCTTTTCTTTCTGCAAATTGCAATTGTAAATCAAAAAACGTTTTATAGCACGGACTTCCCATCAATGAGCCGGCGACGCGAATCCAATCGTATTGCGTAAGTGCCCCGAACGTCACAATGCCCCCCATCGATGTACCAACGACGCCAATGCGCTCACGATCGACAAGGTTTCGTTCGACTAGTTCATTTTTTATGTCCTCTAATTCACGAATAGTCGTTAATACAATATCCCAAAACGACAAATGAAGTTCATCGTCAGAAAGCGGATTTGGACGTTCCCCATGATACAGCGCATCCGGCAACACGACGCGATATCCAGCTTCGGCAAGCAAATAGCCGAAATGAAGATTATGTTCTTTTGCGCTCGTAAAACCATGAATAAAAATGACAAGTGGACGCATATGATGGATATCATCTTCTTTTACGACATGTAAGCAAGGAATGTTTGCGATCGACTCGCGAATAATGGATACCATGTTCTCATCTCCCATATGATGTTTTAACATTATATTACCATATAGACAAATATTTTGGAAAAACGATACACTGAATGAGGAATAATTTTAACGAAAAGGGGAACGGTTATGGAACAACATTTAATTGCAATTGATTTAGATGGGACGTTGTTAAAAGATGATAAAACGATTTCTTCACGTTCTTATGATGTTATTCAAAAAGCAAAAGAGGCGGGACATGTCGTCGTCATCGCAACAGGTCGCCCGTATCGCGCAAGTAAAATGTATTATGAACAACTCGACTTAACGACACCGATCGTCAATTTCAACGGTGCATTCGTCCATCATCCGAAAGATGACAGCTGGGGAATGTACCATACGCCACTTCAGTTAGAAACAGTAAAAGAAATTGTTGAAGTAAGCCGAAAATATAACGTACGCAACATTTTAGCTGAAGTGATGGACGATGTTTATTTTCACGAACATGACGAGCAATTACTTGATTTGTTTAATTTAGGAAATCCAAATGTATATATCGGAAACTTACGTGACATTTTACGAAAAGATCCAACGAGCATTTTAATTTTATCTGACGAACAAAACGTCGGGCGCATTCGCACATATTTGTCTGAAGTGCACGCAAACGTCATCGACCACCGCAGTTGGACAGCCCCGTGGCACGTCATTGAAATCGTCCGAACCGGCATCCATAAAGCAGTCGGTCTTGAAAAAATTGCTTCCTATTACGGTATTCCACGCGAACGCGTCATCGCTTTTGGCGATGAAGATAACGATATCGAGATGTTAAAATGGGCTGGATTAGGTGTCGCGATGGGCAATGCGATTGAACCGCTAAAAGCGGTCGCAGACGATGTGACAAAAACGAACGAAGAAGACGGGATCGCTGTTTATTTGCAATCATTATTAAAGTTATAAAAAATTCCCTTACGTATTGTGACGTAAACATGAACAAACTATCATCGACGCCATATGCGTCACAAGCGGCAAACAAGGGGGCATATCGTGTGGGCAAACGAAATAAATCAAAACGTTTCGTTCAACAAGGTGCTGATGCGGTTTATAAACATGATGAGCGCATTCCGTATCATATGACGTATGAAGAAGCGGAACGACGCAAAGCAGAAGAAGCGGATCATACGAATCTCGGGGGATTTTAATATGGGTAATCCGTTATTTCAACAAGCAAAAAGAGCGGTCGCTAAAGCAAAAGAAGAAAAAACAGAACGCGCCATCGCTGTGGCGAAAAATGCGCTCTCATCCGCCTTTGCGAATGCGAACGATGCGGAGCGAAGACAGTTGCACGATTTGCAAGATGAGCTCGATACATTGTAAAAAGCTGCGCGTCACGCGCAGCTTTAATCTTTTCGGAAAAACCCGACAACTTCTGTCGTTTGCATAATGTTTGTAAACGCCTTTGGATCGACTTCTTTAATAATTCGTTTTAAATCAAACAACTCATAACGTGTAATAACGATCATTAGCATATCTTTATCTTCGTTTAGAAATGCCCCTTTTGCCGGAATGACGGTAATGCCGCGAATCATTTGTGACTTGATCGCTTGCTTCATCTCTTCCCCTTTTGTCGTAATAATAAGTGCGGTAAGCTTTTGATGGCGCGTATGAATCGCATCGATGACACGCGTCGTCACATACAGCGTCACAAGCGTATATAACGCCTTTTCCCAGCCGTACATATATCCGGCTGTTAAAATAATGATGGAGTTGAGTGCAAAAATGTACGTCCCAACAGAGCGATCGTTTACGCGCGACAACACAAGGGCAATAATATCTAAGCCACCTGTTGACGCCCCCCATTTTAACGTCCAGCCCGTTCCGACTGCCGCAATCACCCCGCCGAATACTGCATTCAGTAAAATATCTTCAGAAAGTGAACGAACCGGGATAAGCTCAAGAAAGAGCGACATGACTACAACGCTTAAAAAGCTATAAAACGTAAAAGATTTACCCACTTTCTTCCATCCTAAAATAGCGACCGGAATGTTGAATAAAAAAAGCAACAAACCTGTCGAAAGCGCATAAGGTGTGTAGTCGCCCACGACTTTGGAAATAAGCTGCGCCGCTCCAGCAAACCCACTCGTATATACGTTCGCTGGAATTAAAAATAAATTCATGCCGATGGCGTTTAATAATCCGCCAATGACGACGACAAACAGTTTTTTTACGTCCACAGAACATCCTCCTACAAAGCACTAAAATTGTTTTTTTTCCTTATAACCGCTACACTTAAAATAAGTATGTACATAGGGGTGATTGAAATGAATATTAAAATTATAGCGGATAGCGGGTGCGATTTGCCACTTTCTTTTATAAAAGAAAAACAAATTGCTTTTTTACCGTTAGCTGTTCATATAAACGGTCACGACTACGACGACCAACTAACGATTCAACCAAAGCAAGTGTACGACGCGATGCGTAACGGAGATGTACCGAAAACGTCGCAAGCAAAACCAGCGCAAATGGAAGAGCTATTTACGACGCTCGCCAAAGAAAACATTCCTGCCATTTATATCGCCTTTTCCTCTGCTTTATCCGGTACATATCAAACAGCGGTCATGATAAAAAACGATGTGCTTGAACGATATCCTGACGCGAAGTTAACGGTTATCGACTCGAAATGCGCATCGCTCGGTCTTGGGCTTGTCGTGAAAAAAGCCGTTGAGCTTGCAGAAAGCGGTATCGCATACGAAGATGTCGTGACAACCATTGAAACGTATTGTCGCCATATGGAACATATTTTTACCGTTGATGACTTACAATATTTAGCGCGCGGCGGTCGCGTCAGCAAAACAGCAGCATTTGTCGGTGGGGTACTAAACATTAAACCACTTCTTCATGTCGAAGATGGGAAGTTGATTCCGATTGAAAAAGTGCGTGGGCGGAAGAAAGTGCTAAAGCGCATGGTCGAGATCATGCGAGAGCGCGGAGCAGACGTACAAAACCAGCTCATCGGCATTAGCCATGGCGATGACGAACAAACGGCGCTCGAACTAAAAGCGATGATTGAAGAAACGTTCGGCTGCAAACAATTTTTCATTTCTGAAATCGGCGGCGCCATCGGAGCACACGCCGGACCGGGAACGATCGCCCTCTTTTTCTTGAATAAACAGCTTGCGCAATGACTACACTACCCTTTAAAGGGGGCGAACATATGACGAGCGATAACGACAAAAAAGCAAAAGACAATAACGCGAAACGACACGAGAAAAATATGGAGCGCGAAAAAAACCGCCAAGCTGGCAAACGCGCCTATTCAAAAGAAACGAACCATTTGTAAAAAAGATGCTCGCGCGGAGCATCTTTTTTACTTCATTTGAAACTTTGCCATCATTTTTTGTAAGTCGTCTGTTAGTTGGCGCAACGTCGTCACTTTTTCGCTCATTTTTTTGAACGCTTCTAATTGCTCAACCATCGACGCAGCAATTTCTTCGCTACCTGCTGCGGACTGTTCGACAACGGCACTAATGCTTTCGACGTTTTGCAAGACGTTTTTACCAAGCTCTTTCGATTCGTCCATACCGATCACAAGCGCTTGCATGTCTGTTGTAATATGTTGTACTTTACTTTCAATTTGTGCAAACGCATCGGTTGTCATCTCAATCGCTTTCGTTTGCGCTTCCGCAATATTTACCCCACGGCGAACCGCCTCGGTCACATTCGTTAACCCCGATTGAATGAGCTGCACCATCTCAAAAATTTGATTTGTCGCTTTCGACGATTCTTCTGCAAGTTTGCGCACTTCTTCAGCAACGACGGCAAACCCTTTCCCCGCTTCTCCTGCTCGTGCTGCTTCAATCGCTGCATTTAACGCCAATAAGTTCGTTTGTGTCGCAATATCAGATACCGCTTTTGCCATATCTTCAATTTTGCTTGCATACGTCGCAAACTGTTCCGTCGATTGTTCGATTGAGGCGGTCGCCTTTGCATTTTCATCAATAAATGCTTTTTGTTCTGCTAACGCTGCTTGACCGTGCACAATCGCTTCTACCGCTTCGTCACTATAACGCGCCGCTTGTTCCGTACGCGCAACGTTTTGTTGTACAGTTCCTTCCATGCGTTCAATGAGCTGTACTGCACTTTGCAAGTCTTCCGAAATGCTTTGCGCCCCAGCGGATAATTCATTCGTCGAGACAGCGACTTGATTGTTAATTTCTGTTAACATTTTTGTTTCTTCATCAATTTCTTTCGCAAACGTCTCGACTTGCTTACTTACTGTATCGACCGACTGAAGCAAACCGTTTAGTTGATCAGCCATCGTTGTAAACGCTGCATTTAAATCAGCAAGCTCATCTTTCCCATTATATTTCACAGGCTCGATGCGCAAATTGCCGCTTGCGATTTGCTTCGCGTTTTCAGCAATTTTTTTGAGCGGCGTTGTAATTTTTTGCGTTAGACGGAATCCGCTAAATCCAGCAAACAATAACACGATGACAATCGCAACGAGCGAAATGGTAATGACGCCTGAAATTTGCTTTTGTAACGTTTGTTGCATATACGTATAATATTCAGCGACATACGTGCTCACGACGTATATGTCGTTTAATACTCCTTCTGCCCGCATCGATTGGCGGCGAATTTCCGCTACATTTCGCGCATCAAGTGCCGCTTTCGATTCCGCATCAAGCGCCGCAAATTTTTTATTCGCCTGTTCAAGTGCAGAACGGAAATACGGTTGAGTTAATCCTTTATTTAACGCTTGAAGTAGCTTTTCCGATTCCGCTAAATGAACAAGCACTTCTTGTTTATTCCCTTCTGTCGGGCTATACGCATAGTTGCTTAAACTTTGCTTCGTCGCCTTCAATTCTGCTTGTAAATGTTGCGCCTTCATCATGAGTGGCACAAAATCTTGATTGGACGATTGAATCGACAGCATATTCATAATAATAAACACAATAATGGCGCCCGCAATAACTGGCGTGGCTAATGAATGAAATAACAATCGCTGTTTAATGGACATCGTATCCCTCCTTTATTGTGCGATGCCGTTCGTCGCTTTTTCTTTCCATTTTTCAAGCGTTGCTTGTTGTTCTGGAGTGAATGTCACAACGCGAATCGGTGCTAAATCAACACCGTTTTCTTTTAAGCCGAGTTCGACCGTCCCTTTAGGCACTTCTTTCTTTTCGACATATTGTTGAATAACCGTATATAGCGCCACATCGACATTTTTTAACATCGATGTCACAACCGCTTTTTCCGCATAAAAATATTGGTCGCTATCGACACCGATCGCATATTTTTTATTCATCTCTGCCTCGCGTAGCACCCCGACGCCTGTAAACCCAGCCGCCGCATACAACACATCTGCGCCAGCAGCAATCATTTGTTTTGCGATGTTTGCTCCGAGCTTGTCGTCACCGAAATTGCCTGCGTACACTTCTTGTACCTTCGCTTCTGGCTTCACCGCTTTTACCCCTTGAATAAAGCCGTTTGCAAATTTGCGAATTAAAGGTACATCCGCTCCGCCAACAAAGCCAACGTTGTTCGTTTTCGTCAACATGCCAGCGACGACGCCCGCTAAAAAGCTTCCTTCATCTTCTTTAAACGTAATCGAAGTGATGTTTGGTAAATCAGACACCGCATCAATTAATATAAATTGTTGTTTCGGATATTTTTTCGCGACTTTTTCTAAATCTTGTTGCACCATAAACCCAAGTCCGATGACGAGATCGTTTCCAGCTTCAACAAGTTCCGTTAGCCCTTTTTCATACGTTCCCGTTTCTTTTAACTCGCGATAATCAAAAAAGACGCCAAGTTCATCACGCGCCTTCATCAATCCTTTAAACGCCGAATCGCTAAACGATTGATCACCGAGTCCGACGTCCGACAACATAATGCCCACTTTTATTCGCTCTTTCGGTTGAAAGGAACTCGTTTGTGAACACCCTGCGGCAACGAGCAAAACGATTGCCACGATGAGTGAAAATACTTTTTTCATAAAATTTCCTCATCTCCTTACTATTCGATTAAATCTCACTTCATTTATTATATCGACATCGTTCGACGTTTTGTTTACTTTTTATATATAAAAATTTTGTAAAGTTGTTCGTATGCCAACAATCGACTATAATGGAAACACAACGAATTTATGCCGAGGTGATCAATATGTCAAAAGAAAGTTCATTTGATATCGTGTCAAAAGTCGATTTGTCGGAAGTCACAAACGCCGTCAACATCGCGTTAAAAGAAATTCAAAACCGCTACGACTTTAAAGGGAGCAAAAGCGACATTTCGCTTGAAAAAGATGAGCTTATTCTCATTTCTGACGATGAATTTAAGCTTGAACAACTGAAAGATGTGCTCATCGGCAAACTTATTAAACGTGGCGTCCCTACAAAAAACATTCAATACGGAAAAGTGGAAGCTGCGTCTGGCGGAACGGTGCGCCAGCGTGCGAAACTCGTTCAAGGCATCGACAAAGACAACGCGAAAAAAATTAACACAATCATTAAAAATACAGGGTTAAAAGTAAAAAGTCAAATTCAAGAAGACCAAATTCGCGTCAGCGGCAAAAGTAAAGACGATTTGCAAAAAGTAATCGCCGCGATTCGCGAAGCAGATTTACCGATCGACGTCCAATTCGTCAACTACCGTTAAGAAGGCGCGCTGCCTTCTTTTTCTTTTCTAATTAAAAATAGTTGAATATTTCTAAAAAATCAGTTACATTTATGAATAACTTCATACAACGTCTTATCGAGAGAAGGGGAGGGACTGGCCCGATGAACCTTCAGCAACCTGACGATCGTCAAGGTGCTAAGTCCAGCAAGCGATTCGCTTGGAAGATAAGAAGGAGCGCTTCACGTCTTCTTCTTATGAGGAAGACTTTTTTACTTTAAACGGAGAAATGGAGGAATGGACGTGGGATTGTTAAATGACTTAAAAGAACGCATCGTCATCGCGGACGGAGCGATGGGCACGTTATTATATGCACACGGCATCGATCGTTGTTTTGAAGAATTAAACGTCACAAAACCTGAAGAAATCGTTCATATTCATGAAGCGTATATTGATGCAGGTGCTGAAATCATTCAAACGAACACATACGGCGCTAACTACGTCAAACTGGCGCGTTACGGGCTACAAGATGACGTAAAAAAAATAAACGAAGCAGCGGTCAGTCTTGCGAAACAAGCCGCAAAAGGACGCGCCTACGTGCTCGGTACGATCGGAGGATTGCGCAGCACAAACAAAAGTACGATTTCCCTTGAAGAAGTGAAACGAACGTTTCGTGAACAGCTGTACGTCTTGTTAAACGAAAATGTTGATGGGCTTTTACTTGAAACGTATTACGATTTTGAAGAATTGCAAACTGTTCTGTCCATCGCTCGCCAAGAAACAACGTTGCCGATCATCGCCCACGTCACATTGCACGACATTGGCGTCTTACAACATGGCATGCCGCTTGCAGATGCGCTGTATCAACTCGAACAGCTTGGCGCCGATGTCGTCGGCTTAAACTGCCATCTCGGCCCATATCATATGTTGCGCTCGCTTGAAGAAGTGCCGATTCCATCGCGCGCCTTTTTATCTGTATACCCAAACGCAAGCTTGCCGCAATATCGCGACGGGCGATTCGTTTACGAAACGAGCGAACAATATTTTGAAGAAACCGCTCGTGCGTTTCGCGATCAAGGGGTGCGCCTCATCGGCGGCTGTTGCGGCACAACGCCAAAACATATTGCCGCCATCGCTCGCGCCCTTTCTGACCGCACACCTGTATATAAAAAGGAAGTCAAACAGCGGCATACAATCACCGTTCAAGAAGCGGAACAAACATCTGCACCTTCCCTAGCTGACATCGCGCGCATGCGTCGGTCAATTATCGTCGAGCTTGACCCGCCGAAAAAACTCGGCTTAACGAAATTTTTAGAAGGCGCAAAAGCGTTAAAAGAAGCACATATTGATGCGCTAACGCTCGCCGACAACTCGCTGGCGACACCACGCATTAGCAACGTCGCTGTCGGAACGATCGTCAAACAACAACTGAACATGCGCCCGCTCATTCACATTACATGCCGCGATCGCAACTTAATCGGCCTACAGTCGCATTTAATGGGGCTTCATACGCTCGGCATGACCGATGTGCTTGCTTTAACCGGCGATCCATCGAAAGTCGGCGACTTTCCGGGGGCAACGTCCGTATACGATTTATCGTCATTTGACCTTATTTCGTTAATTCGGCAATTTAACGAAGGGCTTTCGTATTCGGGCAAACCGCTCGGACAAAAAACGAACTTTTCGATCGCCGCTGCCTTTAACCCGAACGTGCGCCATTTAGATAAAGCGGTGAAACGGCTCGAGAAAAAAATTGAATGTGGTGCCCATTATTTTTTAACACAACCGCTTTATAGCGAAAAACAAATTGAAGACGTCTATGAAGCGACAAAGCATTTATCAACACCGATTTACATCGGCATTATGCCTTTGACAAGCGCGCGCAACGCCGACTTTTTACACCATGAAGTGCCGGGCATTACATTGTCTGATGACATTCGCGCTCGCATGGCCGCTTGTGCCAACGACCCGATTCAAGCAACAAAAGAAGGATTGGCAATCGCCAAATCGCTTATCGACGCAGCATTCGATTTATTCCAAGGCATTTATTTAATTACACCGTTTTTACGCTACGACATGACAGTCGAACTCGTTCGCTACATTCATGAAAAAGAACGGCTCGCAAAAGAAAGGACGGTTTACTATGGCTAGTTTATTTGCACAGCTTGAGAAAAAAATTTTAATTATTGACGGCGCGATGGGGACGATGATTCAAGCGGCCAATTTAACGGCGGACGATTTTGGCGGGGAAGCGTACGAAGGATGTAACGAATATTTAACGCTCACCGCCCCTCATGTCATCTCACATATTCACGAAGCATATTTCGCCGCAGGGGCGGACATCGTTGAAACAAATACGTTTGGCGCGACCCGCATCGTCTTAGACGAATACAACCTCGGGCATTTAGCGCTTGAATTAAACATTGAAGCAGCGAAACTCGCCAAACGAGCGGCTGAAAAATATACAACGAGCGATCACCCTCGCTTCGTTGCCGGTTCGATGGGTCCGACGACAAAAACGCTATCTGTCACAGGCGGAGCGACATTTGCCGAACTCATTTCTTCCTATGAAGAACAAGCGCGCGGTTTATTGCTTGGCGGCGTCGATTTGTTGTTGTTAGAAACGTGCCAAGATACGTTAAACGTGAAAGCTGCGTTTCTCGGCATTACGAAAGCGTTTCAAGCGGTTGGAAAACAAGTACCGCTTATGATTTCTGGAACGATCGAACCGATGGGAACGACGCTTGCCGGGCAAACGATCGAATCGTTTTTTATTTCCGTTCAACATATGAAACCTTTTGCTATCGGCTTAAACTGCGCCACAGGGCCGGAATTTATGACCGATCATTTACGATCGCTCGCTTCATTAGCGAACACCGCCGTCAGCTGCTATCCGAACGCCGGTCTTCCTGACGAAGAAGGACATTATCACGAAACGCCCGAGATGCTGGCGAAAAAAATTCGCCAATTTGCCGAGAAAGGATGGCTAAATATCGTCGGCGGCTGTTGCGGCACGACACCACAACATATTCAAGCGATCGCCGAAGCCGTTCGCGACATCCCGCCCCGCTCGATTCCGAAACAGTTTGCGATGCATGCTGTCTCAGGCATTGATGCGCTCATTTACGATGAAACGATGCGTCCGCTTTTTGTTGGGGAACGAACGAACGTCATCGGTTCGCGCAAGTTTAAACGGCTCATTGCGGAAGGAAAATATGAAGAAGCGGCAGAAATTGCTCGCGCTCAAGTCAAAAACGGGGCGCACGTCATCGACATTTGTTTAGCCGACCCTGACCGCGATGAAAAAGAAGATATGGAGCAATTTATTCAACAAGTCGTGAAAAAAGTAAAAGTGCCGCTTGTCATCGACTCGACCGATGAAGACGTCATCGCTTGCGCCTTGTCGTATTCGCAAGGAAAAGCGATTATTAACTCGATTAACTTAGAAGACGGCGAAGAACGATTTGAAAAAATTGTTCCGCTTCTTCATCAATACGGAGCAGCGGTCGTCGTCGGCACGATTGACGAACAAGGCATGGCGATCGAAGCGAAACGAAAACTTGATATCGCCCTTCGTTCATACGATTTACTCGTCAACAAATACGGTGTCTCACCGCACGACATCATTTTCGATCCGCTCGTTTTTCCGATCGGCACAGGAGATGAACAATATATTGGTGCAGCGAAAGAAACCATTGAAGGCATTCGCCTCATTAAACAACATTTGCCGAACTGTTTAACGATGCTCGGCATTAGCAACGTCTCATTCGGTTTGCCACCTGTCGGGCGCGAAGTGTTAAACTCCGTCTTTTTATACCATTGCACACAAGCTGGTCTCGACTATGCGATCGTCAATACCGAAAAATTAGAGCGATTCGCTTCCATTCCTGAAGAAGAAGTACGTTTAGCCGAGGCGTTGTTATTTGACACAAACGATGAAACGTTAAACGCTTTTATTCAATTTTATCGCGATAAAACGAAGCAACCGAAACAAACAAACGTTCATATGACGTTAGAAGAACGGCTCGCCGCATATGTCGTTGAAGGAACGAAAGACGGGCTCATTGAAGATTTAACGCTCGCATTACAAACGTACAGCCCGCTTGACATTATTAACGGTCCGCTTATGAACG
The DNA here is from genome assembly GCF_001996285.1 of Anoxybacillus kestanbolensis. Classification (NCBI taxonomy): domain Bacteria; kingdom Bacillati; phylum Bacillota; class Bacilli; order Caryophanales; family Anoxybacillaceae; genus Anoxybacillus; species Anoxybacillus kestanbolensis. The sequence continues at coordinate 73,259 of NZ_MQAD01000001.1, forward strand.
GAATGGACGAAGTCGGTCGTTTATTTAACGACAACCAACTCATCGTCGCCGAAGTGTTGCAAAGTGCGGAAGTGATGAAAGCCGCGGTCGCCTTTTTAGAGCCGTATATGGAGAAAAACGAAACGAGCGTGAAAGGAAAAGTGCTGCTTGCAACCGTCAAAGGAGATGTACATGACATCGGTAAAAATTTAGTCGACATTATTTTAAGCAATAACGGGTTTCATGTCGTTGACTTAGGCATTAAAGTGACACCACAACAACTCATCGAAGCGGTGCGACACGAACAGCCCGATATGATTGGCTTATCAGGACTGCTTGTTAAATCCGCACAACAAATGGTGCTTACCGCCCAAGACTTAAAACAAGCCGGCATTTCGTTACCGATTTTAGTTGGCGGAGCGGCTCTGTCACGCAAATTTACCGATACGAAAATTGCCCCTGAATATGACGGTATCGTTTTGTACGCCAAAGATGCGATGGAAGGACTGACGCTAGCCAATCGCATCGTTCAACAAGATATCGTCTATGAGAAAAAAGAAAAAGTGGAACATGTAACAAAACAGCAAAACGCTGTCGCCGTCATGACAAAGTCCAATGTGAAGCAAGCACCTATTTACGTTCCGACCGATACAGAAAGGCATATATTACAACACATTCCGCTTTCACATATCGAACCGTACGTCAATTGGCAAATGCTTCTTGGTCACCATCTTGGCTTAAAAGGAAACGTCAAACAACTGTTGGCGGAAGGAAATGAAAAAGCGATCATGTTAAAAGAGCTCATCGATGAATTACTTGCCGAGGCAAAACGAACGAACTCGCTTGCGCCAAAAGCGGTATATCAGTTTTTCCCGGCAACAAGCGACGGCGATACGGTGATCATTTACGACCCACGCGATCAACAAACGGTCATTGAGACGTTTACGTTTCCAAGACAAACGAAAGCACCGTATTTATGTTTAGCAGACTATCTTTCTAGCGAACAAATCGACTACGTCGGGCTATTTGCCGTTACCGCTGGCGCAGGCGTGCGCGATTTAGCACAACGGTTCAAAGAAGAAGGGCAGTTTTTGAAAAGCCACGCCATTCAAGCGTTAGCGCTTGAACTAGCGGAAGGATTGGCGGAACGCGTGCATCAAATTATGCGCGACCGCTGGGGCTTTCCAGATTCGCCCGACTTTACGATGGAGCAACGGTTTGCGGCAAAATACCAAGGACAACGCTTTTCTTTCGGCTACCCTGCTTGTCCAAATCTCGAAGACCAAGAAAAACTGTTCCGCCTATTACGTCCAGAAGAAATTGGCATTCATTTAACAGAAGGCTATATGATGGAGCCCGAAGCATCCGTTTCCGCTATCGTCTTCGCTCATCCGGAAGCGAGATATTTTAACGTGTTGTGAAAAAGCTGATTTTAATCAGCTTTTTCACAACATCCATTCTTTACAAATCAATCCCTTTTATCGCATGAACGCCTTCACGGTAATAATGTTTCACTTCTTTCATTTCCGTCACTAAATCGGCAAGTTCGATCATTTCCTCTTTTGCCCCTCTTCCTGTCACAACGACATGTGTGTGTGCTGGCTTATTCGCCAATGTGTACACAACATCTTGAAGCGGCAAAACATCATCAATCGGAAAAGATGTAATCGCTAACGCAACATTTAATTCGTCTAAAATAACGACATCATACATACCTGATTGCACGCACTCTTTCGCTAGCGCCCACCCTTTTTGCAATGCTTCGCGATGCTCAGCCGGTGTTTTCGTCCATGTGAAACCAACACCTGTTTGGTGTACGGCGATGCCAAGTTGTTGGAATATTTTCGCCTCACCATATGGACGATGCGGCGATTTAATAAATTGAATGACAATCACTTTTTTCCCATGCCCCGCGGCCCGAACAGCAAGACCGACCGCTGCAGTCGTTTTTCCTTTTCCGTCCCCTGTATAAACAATCACCATGTTTCTTCCACCCACTTTAATTGATCGTGTAAACGTACAACGTCTCCGACAACAATAATCGCGGGGGAAGAAAGTTGTTTTTCATTGACGATGTCAACGATCGTTTGTAACGTACCGATAACTGTTCGTTGCTTATTTGTCGTTGCCCATTCAATGACGGCCACTGGCGTATGCCCATCTTTCCCATGACGTTGTAGTTGTTCACAAATGTAAGCGATATTTGCCATCCCCATATAAAATACGATCGTATCTGTCGCTTGACTTAATGCATCCCAACGAATGTGATCGCTCTCTCCGCTTTGATGTCCAGCGATGAACGTCACCCCGCCCGCATAGTTGCGATGCGTCACAGGAATGCCAGCGTACGCTGGCGCAGCCACACCAGCTGTCACCCCGGGGACAATTTCATACGGAATGCCGTGTGCCCGCAAATGTTCTGCCTCCTCTCCACCGCGACCGAACATAAACGGATCGCCGCCTTTTAATCGTACGACTGTTTTTCCTTGCAACGCATATTGTACAAGCCATTCGTGAATTTGTTGTTGAATATTTCCATGCTTTTTCGGTTCTTTTCCACAATATACAAATTCTGTCCCTTCTTTCGCGTAAGCCAACAGTTCGCGACTAATGAGGCGATCGTAAATAATAACGTCCGCCTTTTCAATACATTCTCGTCCATAAACAGTAATGAGCTTCGGATTCCCTGGGCCTGCCCCGACAATGTACACTTTTCCTTTATGCATCACCATATCTCCCCTTTTGAAATTCAATCATTTTTCGTTCAATCGTTCTCACATCGACATGTTTTTCGACGCAATCTGCTAGCTCGTCAAACGCTTCGTTGCGCAATCGCCGATAAAACGGTCGCTCTATAGGGAATAAAACGTGCTTTTTTCGCCGTACATCATTTAACAAATAATGACGAAACGCATCGTTATGAAATAAATCGTGCATATACGTTCCGATGACACGTTCATCTTTCGTTTTGCATCCATCTGTTTTCCCTTCCATAAAAATGAGCGGTTCGCCTCGTTTTACGCTTGAACGTCCCATATGAATTTCATAGCCTTCTACGTGGAACGTTTCGCCTTTGAACGTCAATATTCCTTCGCATAACACCGTCGTTTTTTCGCGAGCGAGCGTCGTCTCCATCGGCAATAAACTTAATCCGTCGATCTCATCAAGCGGTGTTTCGACATGAAAAGGGTCTTGAATGCGCTCGCCAAGCATTTGATAGCCGCCACAAATGCCGACGATCGTCACATCCGTTCGTTCATATAAGCGTCGGATAGCAGAAAATAAGCCCGTTTCTTTTAAAAAACAAACGTCTTCGATCGTATTTTTACTTCCAGGCAAAATGAGTATATCAGGCTCACCTAACATAGCATGATCGGTCACGAAGCGCACCGAACAATCTGCTTCAGCAAAAAATGGATCGATATCTGTAAAGTTCGACAGGCGTGGATATTGAATAACTGCGATGTCAATTGCTTTCGTCTCATCTTTTTTCGTCGCATAACGGGAAAGGACGACCGAATCTTCAGCATCGATGCGCGTATGCATGTACGGCACGACACCGATCACCGGCACACCTGTATATTGCTCAAACCAATGCAAACCGGGCTGAAGAAGCGAAAGATCGCCGCGAAATTTATTAATGATCACCCCGATGACGCGTTTCCGGTCTTCTTCCTCCAATAGTTGCAACGTACCAACTAAACTCGCAAACACCCCTCCGCGCTCAATATCACCAATTAGCACGACAGGGGCGTTTGCCATGCGGGCGATGCGCATATTCACAAGCTCGCGATCATTTAAATTTACTTCTGCAGGGCTTCCCGCTCCTTCAATGACAAGACGATCGTACTCGTTCATTAACACATGAAGCGATTGTTGAATCAGCTCCAATCCGAGATGAAAAAACTCGTTGCGATAAGTAGTGGCTTTCATATTTTCATACGGTTTCCCATGTACAACAATTTGCGCTTCTTGATCGCGGCTCGGTTTAATTAAAATCGGGTTCATATGCGTCGTCGCCAACACGCCTGCCGCTTCCGCCTGAACTCCTTGTGCACGTCCAATTTCTTTTCCGTCAATCGTCACGTACGAATTAAGCGACATATTTTGCGATTTAAACGGTGCCGTCTTCCAACCGTTGCGCGCAAAGATGCGGCAAAAAGCCGTTGCGATCACACTTTTTCCTGCATCTGAATGTGTTCCTTGAAACATAATCGGAAGCGCCTTACGCATCTCCCTTCACCTCGCTACATGCGTTCAACCATCGCTCAACAAGCAAAGGATTTGATGGAAAATAAAAATGAACGTAGCCGGCAATAAGACGTTTATCCATATAGCCATCTAATTTACATCCTCGCAACCCTTTCACTTCATATGCAAACTTTTCTTCTTTGCGTGGGACAAACGTCGAGTAATGAAATTCATGCCCTTTTGCTTTGTCATATTCAAGCAAAAAGTTCCCCTTTCGTCCCGTCACTTCGCGATATCCGAGAGCAGCGAGCTTTTGCTGCATACGTACGTATCCTGGGATGACGCCGACCATCTCGTAATATTGCCCATCTGTAGTCACAATTCCTTCCGTTAAATACATAAATCCCCCGCATTCTGCAAGCGTCGGCAAGCCGCGCTGAATCGCTGCGGCGACCGAGCGTTTTACTTCTTCATCACGCGCCAACTCCGCTGCAAATTCTTCTGGGAATCCTCCGCCAATATACAAACCGTGAACGTCATGTGGAACACGTTCACCTGCAAGTGGCGAGAAATAAACGAGCGTCGCCCCGCAAGCCTGAAGCATCTCTAAATTTTCTTCGTAATAAAAATGAAATGCAGCGTCCTTCGCCACAGCAATGCGCACATCGTACGTTTGCTTCGGCTGAAAAAATGGAGCGCTCGTCAGCTCATTCGCCTCGGCTAAGTCCCATATCGCATCCAAATCAACCGTTTTCTCTATTCGCTTGCCAAGCTCATTAAAAAACGGCTGAAGTTCTCCCCGCTCGACAGAAGGAACGAGCCCTAAATGACGCTCTGGAATCGTCAAGTCAACCTCTTTTTGTAAATAACCGACGACAGGAATACGGCATTGTTGTTCAATCGCTTCTTTAACGAGCCGAAAATGCCCTTCACTTCCGACACGATTCGCGATCACCCCAACGATGCGAACGCGCTCATGAAACGATTGAAACCCGCGCACGACAGCCGCCGCACTTCGCGCCATTCCTGAACAATCAACGACTAACAACACCGGGCTTTCCGTGATGATGCTAATTTCTGCAGTGGAACCTTCATCTGTCGTCGCTCGTTTCCCATCAAATAGCCCCATGACCCCTTCAATAATGGAAAGATGCGCTCCTTCGCTTCCTTTCTTGCATACGTAGCGCACAATGTCTTCATTTCCCATCCAACTATCTAAATTGCGCGAACGCCTCCCTGTCACCGCCGTATGATATGTCGGATCAATGTAATCAGGTCCACATTTAAACCCTTGAACAACATAGCCTTTTTGTTTAAACGCACTCATTAAGCCGAGCGTTATCGTCGTTTTTCCAACACCGCTCCCAGTCCCAGCCACGACAATTCTTTTCACCGCTCTCCCTCCCATAGCGCAACGGAAATCGTCACATTCCCACTCTTTTTTTTCGTTAAAATAAGCTTTTGTTGTCCGCTATATCGCTTTGCTGCAGGTTCGCTTACACCATATGCCCCAGTATAGCGAAATACTGTTTCAGACGGTTCATCAATCGGAACGTCGTTTAATTGTTCGGGCGTATAAAAAATAAGCGGCCACCCATATTTGTTTGCGACGGCTAATAAACCTTCTTCATCTTTTTTCAAATCAATTGTACATAACGCTTTCACGCTTTTTAGCGAAAAACGAAGCTGTTGTAACGTATCGCAAATGACTTGTTCAATTTCTTGTGCGCTTGTCCCACGATTGCACCCGATGCCAATAACAATCACTTTCGGACGATACAACACTCCATGTTGTAAAATGGCTTGTTCCTCTTTCTCGAGCAGCCGATGCGTCACAACTAATGCTGCATCAGGCCTTGCTTTCAGCGCTTCCGCAATCGACCCATATGTACGAATGTTCGCTGGAAGCGGTGCATCATACGTCCACCAATGCCGCTCCCCTGATTCTTGTACAATCGCGACGTGTTGCTCGTTCACAACGGCAGCGCTCACAGGTGTTAAGTTTTCTTCGTTCTCCCACACCCATCCGAACGAGCGGCCAATGCCAAGGTAAAAATCCTTCCATAACGTGCATCGCATATACTGAAGGTGAAAGCGCAAATAAAACGTAGACAGTCAAGCATGTACAAACGATCCACCATGCGTTTCGCTTCATTTTTCTTTCCCCCTTGTCGCAACGCTATGTTCGGGCATAACAAATCCTGTATGTTCATACGTATACGTGACGTAATCGCGCAATATGTTCCCGTCACGTACATGATTGCGTACAATGTCCCTCCCTATTTGTTCATCAATCGTACGATACCAAACACCTTCTGGATAAACGATGACAACACATGCATCTTCGCAGCGACCGTTGCATCGTGTACGCGTCGTATGAACGCGCCCATGTAACTGCAACCGATCAATTTCATCGCGAATCGCTTGCGTCACCTCTTCCCCTCCTTTTCTCATGCAGCTTCCTCCGTTGCAAATAAGCATGTGATGTGTCGTTCCTTGTAAATTCCATGTTGCCATATATGTCGCCCCTTTTTTCAAAATAAAAAAGCACCCCTAGGCAGAGGTGCAGAAAAAACGAAAGATTCAAAAAATAGAGCATACGTCACTAAGCATATATAACGTCCATCGTTCCCGCACGTCTACCTATATTCCCGTAGGCAGCCGACGTATCGCAAGCAGGCAGGTCTCCTGGCTGAGGTTCATCATTTCGTTGCGCCTTCCCTAAAAATCAGTGGCATCCTGCAACAAAACTCCCCATCACAGTGGCGGGTACCGCGACGGCTTTGCACCGTTCTTCCCTTTTAAGCATACAGACGTATGCACCGTACTTGCTTATCGTATATTGTTTTTCAAAGAGCATGAATGTTAAGAATATAATACACCATTTTTTTCTTCTCGCCTAGTCCATTTACAAAAAAAGCGCCCTCTATTGAGAAGGCGCTTTGTAGTAGTCGCATGAAAATCGTTTCACGAGCGTATGTGGGATAATAATTCGTTTAATTGGCTCGTTCGGATTTTCAATTTGTTGTATTAAATTTCTTGCCGCTTCAAAGCCGAGTTGAAAAATGTTAATGTCTACCGACGTGAGCGGCGGACGAGAAATTTCCGATAAAAGTACGTTGTTAAAGCTGACGATCGATACATCTCCCGGCACGCTTAAGCCCATTTCCGCAAGCGTATTTAATACTCCAAGCGCCATTAAATCGTCGGCGACAACGAGCGCGGTTGGCGGTTCAGCAAGTGAAAGCAACTCTTTCATCGCTTCTTGTCCGCCTTCTTTTAAAAATTCCTCGTGTACAATGTAGTCTTTTCGATATGCAAGCCCTGCCGATTTGAGCGCTTTTTCATAACCGCGCAGACGATCCATCGTCACGATGAGATTGACGTTTCCACCGACAAATGCGATGCGCTCATGACCGAGTTCAATTAAATATTCCGTTGCCTCACGTGCCGCCCGTACGTTATCGTTATCAACGTGGGTAATTTCTTCCGCTTTTTTATGCGGTTTCCCAATGACAACGAACGGCACATCTTCTTTTTGTAAATACGCCATAATTTTATCGTTCGCACGCGAATAAAGCAAAATGACACCATCAACGCGCTTTCCTTGCACCATATGCACGACGCCATCATAAATTTCCGCTTCCGTTTCCCCTGTCGATAACTGTAACGCATATTGCCGATCATGCACCGCTTTACTAATGCCGCGAATGACTTCCGGGAAAAACGGATTTTGAAACGCTTTATCGGCCGAACTTGGCATGACGAGCCCGATTACTTGCGTCGATTTATTTGCTAAACTGCGCGCGATAAAATTCGGATGATAGCCAAGCTCTTTCATCGCCTCGCGCACTTTTTTCTTCGTTTTTTCACTAATGCGCGGGCTATCGGCGATGACGCGTGAAACGGTCGATGGCGCCACATTCGCGCGCTTCGCTACATCTTTAATCGTTACTGTCATAAAAAATCCCCCATCTCTTACAAAACAAACGTGTTTGTCGCCTCATCGATGATACATCGTTCTCCATTAACAACAATTGTAGACGGTACATCGCCAACAAATGCGACACGCAATTGCCAAGGTGGTTTGTACGCACCTTCTCGTTCTATCTCAAAATGAACCGCATCGTCCGAAAACGTCGCGCGAATATGCATGCGGACATATTCTCCTTTTTCGTACGCAAACGTCTCACCATCATCATCATAAATCGTATATGTCGATGTTCCTTTTTTCATTGTATACACATATAACGTCAACTGTTCATCTACAATCATCGTAGATGGCTTCGCTTCGGCGTGGGCAATCATCGCCCCTTCTTTTACGTATATTGGCAAACGATCAAGCGGTGCTTCGACAATATATCGCTGACCGCCTTCAAACACTTCTTTCGTCCAATAATCAACCCAGCGTCCTTCTGGAAAATAAACGATGCGATGCGTTGTATACGGACGGATGATCGGTGCAATCATCACTTGCTCGCCAACCATAAACTGATCCGAAATATTCCACGTTTCGCGATCGTTCGGATATTCCATCATAAGCGGGCGCATCATCGGCACACCTGTTTGATGCGCTTCCACATATAACGAGTAGAAGTGCGGCAACCATTCGTACCGCAAGTCAATATATCGTTTTATGATTTGTTCATATCCTTCCCCGAACGCCCACGGTTCTTGCCGCGCAAAACCGATCGCACAATGATTGCGGAAATATGGGAAAAACGCACCGACTTGCGTCCATCGCGCAAGCAACTCCCCGTTCGCATGATGCGCAAAGCCACCAACATCTGCCCCGCAAAACGCAACAGCCGATAATCCTAAATTCAAACACATCGGTATCGACAGTTCAAGGTGCTCCCAAAAGCTTCGATTATCTCCCGTCCATACCGCTGCGTAGCGATGAATGCCGGAAAAGCCTGCGCGTGTCAATACAAACGGACGTTTTCCCTTCAGCTGTTTTTTCAACGCAGAATATGTCGCCTCGGTCATCATCATTCCGTATATGTTATGCACTTGGCGATGCGTTTTCCATCCGTCATGAACGACTTGTTCATCGATCGTTTTTGTCTCGTTAAATACCGATGGCTCATTCATATCGTTCCAAATGCCTTCGATGCCGATGTCCGTATAAAACGTATGTTGTTCGCCCCACCATTTGCGCACTTTTTTCTTCAAAAAGTCTGGAAATACGCTCGTTCCTGGCCAGACGTCTCCTTTGTATAACGTTCCGTCAGCATATTTACAAAAATAATCCTTTTGCACCCCATCGCGGTACGTCTCATACTCCGCATCAACTTTCACGCCTGGATCTACAATCGGAACGATATGAACTCCTTGTTCCTTCGCATATTGAACGAGCGATTCCGGACGTGGAAATCGTTTTTTGTCAAATGTAAATACGCGATATTCGTCCATGTAATGAATATCTAAATATACCGCATCAAGCGGAATACGTTTGGCGCGAAACGTATCAATCAGTTCACGCACTTCCTGTTCGGTTTCATAACTATACCGTGACTGATGATACCCAAGCGCCCATTTTGGTGGCAAAGGCATTCGTCCAACAAGATGCGTATATTGCCCTAACACATCTTTCGGGTGCGGACCAGCAAACACATAATAGTCAAGGGACCCGCCATCTGATGTAAACGTATAAAACGATTCGTGGCGTAAGTCAAACGTCGTTTTATACGTATGATCGAAAAAGATGCCGTGCGTATGTCCATTTTTTAACACCATCATATATGGATGCGACTCATATAGAGGATCTGTTTCTAAATTGTGCGGCGCATACACGTCCGTATTCCACATCGTCCATACAGAACCACGTTTATTCAACACCCCTGTTTTTTCTCCTAATCCATATACGACATCTGTCGGAGCAAGCGCATGAACGCAACGCATACGCCCTTTTGCTTCAAAACATACAGGTTGTTCATCACGCACGAGCAATATTCCTTCATTGTCGTATATCGCCAGACGAAACGGACGTCGTTCGATGACGACTGTCAACTGTTTCGTCCGCAACTCCCAGCCGTCTTCTTTTTCTTGAACGTGCACATCCACTTTTTTCGGCGTTGCGACCACTGCTGGACTCACAGAAACATACTTTCCGTCGAATGGATCGAGCGTCACTCGAACGATATCGTCACGATAAAAATGTATTTTACCCGACGCGTTCTCGCATGTGAATGCAAATATTTGCTTTTTTTCTTCAATTTTTTGCACATCGCCAACCGATTGCCACACATCTATTTCATTCGTCCCATTTGTCGGCCGAATCGCAAAGCTCGTCTCCTCTAGCATACATGCGCCTCCTATCGTTATGATCGCTTCCGTTTTCGCGCTAAATATAAAAACAGTCCAAACGAAGCATACACCGCAACAAGTGCCGCGATAAACGGAATGTTTAATCCTGTTTTTGGCGCAAGCACGTAAATTTCCGCCGTTTCACGATCTAAAATGATGTCGTACTTGCCGTCTTTGCTGCGCACTAAATCTCCCGCAAGCAACCCACGCAATTCTTTTCCTTGTTCTAATTCGTCATCGAGCGTCACTTTTTGCGTTTTTGACGTATTGTTAATCGCGATCACTGTTGTTTCGTTTTCGTACGTTCGTTTAAAAAGTGCCATGCCGTCTTTTTCATAAAGCAATTCAAAGTCGCCGCGACGAAGCGATGGAAGCTTCTCGCGCAATTCACCAAGCTTTGTCACATAATCAATGAGCTCTTTATCGGTACGGAAATTCATTAAACGACGGTTGTCTGGGTCTTCTCCGCCATCAAGCGCAATTTCCGTTCCATAGTACATAATCGGAATACCCGGCGCTGCAAACAAATACGTCAGTCCAAGTTTTAAACGCGTCACCGGATTGATGCGATTTTGCAAGGCTAAACGTGTAAACCGAACCGTATCATGATTATCTAAAAACGTCCCAAGCAAATACGGACGGTCATAAAAAGCCTCGTTTCGCTTCCATACGTTGTAAAGTGGTTCAAGCGATTGATCGACGTTTGAAAAAATCGTTGACGCTTCTCTATAAAACGGAAAATCAATGAGCGCATCAATTCCGTGCTTCCCATATTCCGCTACGTAACGCGGATCATCGTGCCATACTTCACCAAGCAAAAAAAAGTCTTCCTTCACTGACTTCACTTCTTTTGCGAACTCTTCCCAAAACCATTTCGGTACATGTTTAACCGTATCTAAGCGATATCCGTCAATATCCGTTTCTTGAATCCACCATTTCGCCACGTCAAATAAATACGCTTTCACTTCCGGATTTTCTTGCGCTAAATCAGGAAGGCCAAACAGCCAGCCGTTTTCAACTTCCTGTTGATCGGTCCAATTGAAAATGTCTTTTTTCTCATGAAACCAATCTTTTTTTGAAGGATCATTCAGCCACGGGTGGTTGTAGCCTGTATGATTGACAACGAAATCTAAAATGACTTTCATATCGCGCTTATGCGCTTCTTTCACAAGCCGTTTGAAATCATCGAGCGTACCAAAATGTTCTTCCACTTTATAAAAATCTTCAATCCAATAGCCGTGATATCCGCCTTTTTCGTTCGCAAAAATCGGCGTGAGCCAAATGGCTGTAAAGCCCATTCCTTTTATGTAGTCAAGCTTGTCAATAATTCCTTGCAAATCACCGCCATGATATGCTTTCGGATCATGCACGTTCACTTCATAATCATTTTTCGGATTCCCGTTATTGAAACGGTCGACCATAATAAAATAAATGCGTTCATCTTGCCACGTTCGCTCCGTTTTCGCACTTACTGGCGCCGTCACGGACAGCAACAAAACAAAAATAAGTAGCGCGCGAAATACACGTTTCATTTCATTTCACTCTCCATTCATTCCAAAGCTTCTTCTGTTAATATATCTCTAAATAGTAAGGAAGGAAAGAACCAAAACGATTCTTTCCTTTCGTTTCTCACCCTTTTGTTCCACCCGCCGTTAAGCCAGAGACGAAATACTTTTGGAATGAAAGGAAGAGAATAGCGATCGGCACCGCAATTAAAACGGAACCTGCCGCAAACGTTGTAAATTCGCTGCCGAACTGTTTTGCCACTAAATCGTATAATCCAACCGCAAGCGTATATTTTTCTTTGCTGCGAAGCAATACGCTCGCTAAAATAAAATCGCCAAACGGCGCGATAAACGTAAAGAGCGCCACAACCGCAATAATTGGCTTCGCAAGCGGCAAAACGATTTGGAAGAAAATGCGCAAATGCCCTGCTCCGTCAATTTTCGCCGATTCATCAAGCTCTTTCGGAATCGTATCTAAATATCCTTTCATTAGCCACGTATTCATCGGAATGGCACCGCCGACGTATACGAGAATTAACCCTAAATGCGTATCAACTAATCCCGTTAAAAGCGCTAAAATGAAAATCGCAATAAGCGCCGCAAAGTTTGGGATCATCTGCAAAATTAAAAACGTCATCAATCCGTTTTGGCGTCCGATAAAGCGATAACGCGAAAACGAATACGCTGTTAAACTTACTAAAATAACGGAAAAAATCATCGTCAACGTCGAAATTTTTAACGAGTTCCAATACCAAGTCAAATAATCGCTTTGCGATGTATCGAACAATTTTTTATAGTGCGCTAGCGTGGCGTTGTCTGGAATCATTTTTGACCCAGATAAGCTTTGTCCCGGATTAAATGACGAGCCAACGACCCAAAGAAGCGGATAGACGATAATGATCGTCATCACCAAAATGACGGCATACGACAACGTCAACCGAATGAGTTTTTGTCTTTTCATATCCATATTACATCATATCCTCTTCTTTAAATGATTTTGTTCTTCTAAACTGCCATAATGCGACAGATACGACAACGAGCGAAAGCAATAACGTAATTGCCGCCGCTTTCGAATATTGCGCAGACGTCATCGTTAAACGATAAATCCACGAAATTAAAATGTCTGTCGCACCAGCATTTTGCCCAGATACCGCAGGGCCACCACCATTAAATAAGTAAATGATGTTAAAGTTGTTGAAGTTAAACGTATATTGCGTAATTAAAATTGGCGCTGTCGCATACAACACGAGCGGAAGGGTAATTTTCGTAAACTTTTGCCAACTTGATGCGCCATCAACTGTCGCCGCTTCATACAATTCATTCGGAATAGCTTGCAATACCCCCGTTGTCATCGCAAAGACGAACGGGAAGCCGAGCCACGTTTGAATGAGAATTAACGCCACTTTCGTCCAAAACGGATCGGTCATCCATTCAATCGGTCCGATGCCTAACGACGCCAAAATCGTTTTATTAATCACTCCGAACGATTCGTTAAACATACCTGAGAAAACGAGAATCGTTACAAACGCTGGAACTGCCCAAGGTAAAATGAAAATCGTCCGAATGATCGCTTTTCCTTTTAAATCTTTTTGGTTCACGATAATCGCCAAGAAAATACCGAGCGCAATTTGTAACGTTGTTGCCCCAAACGTCCAAACGATCGTCCAAGCAAGTACGCTAATAAACGTTTTCCGCCAAAGATCGAGCTTCACTAGGTCAATGAAGTTTTGAAACCCAACCCAGTCAACAAGTTTCGCTGGCGGTGAATGATATAAGTCATAGTTTGTAAACGCCAATAAGACGACGAAAATAATCGGGAAAATAACGACAAACACAAGTAAAATAAATCCTGGTGAAATCATTAAATATGGAAAGCCGTTGTCAACGAGCGCACGATATTGCTCGCGCAACGAGCTAATTTTCAACCCTAAATCACGCTTTTGCCCGTTTTTATAGGCATCGCGCAAATTAAATGCATAAAACCCAAGTCCAAACACCGAAATAATGACCGCTAAAATGCCCTCAACGAGCAAGAAAATGGAATGGTCTCGTCCAACAACTTCACCGAGCGTAAATAACCCCCACCATCCCATATTTAACAAATCTTTAAACACGATAAGAAAAGACGCAGCTAAAATAAAAAACGAAATGCCTTTCACATATTGACGATTATACAATTGACCAAATCCCGGAATAAGCGATAAGCCGAGAGCCACTTTCCGATGGTTCGATTGATACATTGGTGTTTCCATTGATTTTTGTCTCCTTTCTAAACAATGGCGAGGAGCGCACTTAAATGTGAATGAATAAACAAAGAAAAGAAAGTTGAAGCAGTACCTCTACAAGAGAGGTACCGCTCGTTTTCTTAGTTGCTTGGATGGTTTGTTTCAATGTTCGTCTTAATTGTTTTTACAGCTTCATCAAGCGCTTGTTTCGGCTCTGCTTTTTGGGTCGCTACAAGCTGAAGCGCTGTCGCCATTGGACCCCATACTTCTGCCATTTCTGGAATGTTTGGCATTGGAATCGCGTATTGAGATTGAATTGCGACTGCTTTCGCTCCTTCGTCTTCCGCGATTAACGGATCGTTAATGAGCGATTTTACTGGCGGAATTTCACGCGTTAACTCAAAGCGTTTTTTCGCATTTTCTTCGTTTGTAATAAACTCGATGAGTTTTGTTGCCCATTCCGGATGTTTCGAGAAGGCAGATACGTGCCATCCTTTTACACCCATAAACGTTTTCACAGGCTCACCGTTTGGCAATTTTGGCATTGGCGCCACTCCGATATCGATACCTGCATCACGCATACCTTGGAACGCCCACGGACCGTTCATGACAGATGCCGCTTTTCCTTCGTTGAATAAACCGTCCATCGCTGAACCGCCGTTTTCACCGATAATACCTTTCGGGAACAATTCTTTATACCATTGTTGAATGTATTCTGTCCCTTTTACTGCACCTTCGTTATTTAAACCGATGTCGTTACGATCTAACGCACCGTTATTGTTTTTAAATACGTAACCGCCCATACCAGCGATCACACCGTGCGCGAAGTAGAAGTTATCCCAAAGCGCTAAGAAACCGTATTGGTCGCCTTTTGTAAACTCTTTTGAGAACTGATACAGTTCGTCCATCGTTTCTGGCGCTTTGTCCATTAATTTTTTGTTATAAATAAATACAGGTGTTTCTACTGCTTTTGGAAGTCCGTATAACTTTCCATCATACATTTGCGCCGTAATTGAAGATTCTGTAAACGTGTCTAATACCGCTTGATCAACGTTAATTTCGCGAATTAATCCTTCCGTCACGAGCTGACCGATTTGGTCGTGTGGAACAGTAATAACGTCAGGACCTGTTCCTGCTGGGCCATCCAAACGAAGTTGATCGCGCTGTTTTGTCGCCATTTCAACTTCTTTGTACTCTACTTTAATGCCATACTTTTCTTCGAATGCTTTAATTGCTGGCTCTAACGCTACACCGCGATCCACGTCTTCCCAAACGACAAGCTTTTCCGGTTTCGGCGGCATGCCTTCTTCCGTTACTTCTGTTTTACCTTCATTTTCGTTTTCCGCTGGTTTTGCCTCATCTTGTGGACCACAACCTGCCATGACACCTGCAAGCAATGCAAGCGATGAAAAAATAGATACCGTTTTTTTCATTTCGACCCCTCCTGTTTTCAAACATATACAAACGCTTTCACTATGTCGTTTTGTGAAAACGATTGCACAATCTTTATCTTTATTATACAATCATTTTCCGTTTTGACAACTATTTTTTCATCTTTTTTTTGAATGAATGTTGACTTTTTTATTCGTTTCATTTTACGCTTGACATAAGCATTGTATCCGCTTCCTTAGTTCAAAGAAGAGAGAGCGTACAAATATGTGGTAAGAAGCGCAATCGATTGCGCGATAAATAGAGAGGAGAGATTGAAACATGTTAAAAGAAGCGATTTATCACCGTCCAAAAGATGCGTTTGCTTATGCATACGACGAACGAACGCTACATATTCGTTTGCGGACAAAAAAAGATGACGTCGATGCCGTTTATTTGTTATTTGGCGACCCGTACGTATGGGAAGATGGCGCATGGCAATTTGACAAGCAACCGATGCAAAAAAGCGGAACAGATGCCTTATTTGATTATTGGTTCATCGCCGTTGCTCCACCTTATCGTCGCTTGCGGTACGGCTTTGAATTGCATGCGGAAAACGAAGTACTCATTTATACAGAAAAAGGATTTTATCAAGAAGCACCAACAGACGATACTGCCTATTACTTTTGTTTTCCGTTTTTAAATCATGCGGACGTCTTTTGCGCGCCCGCTTGGGTGAAAGATACGGTATGGTATCAAATTTTCCCTGAGCGCTTCGCCAACGGCAATCCACGTTTAAATCCGCCAAATACGCTCCCATGGGGAAGTATCGATCCGACAACGACGAGCTTTTTTGGCGGCGATTTTGAAGGCATTATTGAACGATTAGACTATCTTGTCGAACTCGGCATTACCGGCATTTATTTTACACCGATTTTCAAAGCGCCATCGAACCATAAATACGACACGATCGACTATTTTGAAATCGATCCACAATTTGGCGACAAACAAACATTTAAACGGCTCGTTGAAGCATGCCATGAAAAAGGTATTCGCGTCATGCTTGATGCGGTGTTTAACCATAGCGGCTATTATTTCGCCCCGTTTCAAGACGTGCTAAAAAACGGCGAGAAATCACGGTATAAAGATTGGTTCCATATTCGTGAATTTCCACTTCAAACGGAACCGATTCCAAATTACGATACGTTTGCTTTTGTACCAGAGATGCCGAAACTAAATACCGAAAACCCAGAAGTGAAGCAATATTTACTAGACGTCGCAACATATTGGATTCGCGAATTTGACATCGACGGCTGGCGATTAGACGTCGCGAACGAAGTCGATCATCAATTTTGGCGCGAGTTTCGCCAAGCGGTGAAAGCGATCAAACCGGACGTGTACATCCTCGGTGAAATTTGGCACGATGCGATGCCATGGCTAAGAGGAGATCAATTTGATGCGGTCATGAACTATCCGTTTACAAACGGCGCACTCAACTACTTTGCGAAAGAAAACGTAAAAGCAAGCGAATTTGCCCATACGATCGTAAACGTGTTGCATAACTATCCGCAAAACGTAAACGAAGTGGCGTTTAACTTGCTCGGCAGCCACGACACGCCGCGCATTTTAACGCAATGCGGTGAACGAAAAGAAAAGGTAAAACTCATGTTTACGTTCCAACTTTCGTTTAGCGGCTCGCCATGCATCTATTACGGAGATGAAATCGGCTTAACAGGCGGGCAAGATCCGCTTTGTCGCAAATGTATGGTATGGGAAAAAGAAAAGCAAGACCGCGATTTATTTACGCACGTACAAACGCTCATTGCGTTGCGCAAACAATATCGTGCCTTGCGCTTTGGCGAATTTCATGTGTTAGAAGCAAACGATGAAACGAATCATATCGCTTACGTCAAAACGTACGACGATGAAACGATCGTTTGCGTGTTAAACAATGCAGACGCATCGCTTACATGGACCGTTCCATTTTCACTTCAAGACAAAACGGTCATCAACCTTTGGACGAACGAACAAATGACTGAACAAACGATGACAATTGAGCCGTACAGCTTTCGTATGCTACTTGTACAGCCTACGTCCGCTGTATAAAACGGCGATACTCGCTTGGCGTCATCCCTTCTAATTTTTTAAATACACGCGAAAAATATGCACCATCTTCAAATCCGACTTGTTTAGCAATCGCCGCGACCGTCTCGTTGGTTGCGGCTAATTTTTTCTTTGCTACTTTCAGCCGATAATCATGTACATATTGCAGCGCACTCATTCCGATCGTTTTTTGCATACAGCGTGAAATGTAGTCAGGGTGAAGTCGGAGAGCATAAGCAAGATGCTCCATTTCAAACGATTGATCATAATGACGATGAATATATTCCATCGCTTCTCTACACACATGCTCCGCCGCTGATGGAATATGAAGCGTTTGTTTTTGCAATTGAACGATCCATTGTGCAAATAACAGCTGTTGCGCCAACGAATGATCCGGTGTTTGTTGCTCACGAACGATATGTTGCAACATCGTCTCCATTCCTACTTTGTTCAACTTTCCGTATTGTGGAATAAATAAACGATATTGCGCATAATCGACATACGTTGCCTCTCGTTCAATAATATCGCTCCATCCATACGGCTGTTTTTCAACAAGCTCGTATTGCGACACTGAAAAATGAATCCAAATAAAGTATGTATCTTCACCACACCGTTCATGCCCATAATGTTCAAACTGTGGGCATAAAATGACGTATTCTCCTTCCCGAACGGTAAACGTTTCTTCGTGTTCCGTCATATATAACGTTCCTTTTTGCACATACAGTAAATCAAATACCGAAAACGTGCGTCGAAAATGTTTCATTCCTTTTCGAAAAACCGCCTCACCACCTTTAATGAAAACGGGAAACGGCGGAACGGAAAACGATATATACATAAGCGCCCTCCTTTAAGTCGGAAATGTACAAAAGTTATCGTCTTTTTCTCTTTTTTTCATTATAACAATCCATTAAAATAAAAACAGTTTGCAAGTCGGAAAACGTAAAGGGGTTGTCTTGTTTGGCAAAAAAGCTTTCTTTATTTGCGCTCACTTGGCCCATTTTTATTGAATTGACGCTTCATATGTTGACGGGCAATGCCGATACGTTTATGCTCAGTCAATATGCCGATGAAGCGGTTGCGGCTGTCGGGGTAGCCAATCAGTTATTGTTTATGATCGTTGTCATGTTTGGCTTTATCGCAACAGGAACATCGATTTTAATTGCACAATATGCTGGGGCAAACGATGAAAAAACAGCTTCCTATATTGGAGCTACTTCCATTTGGGCAAATTTATTATTTGGCGTCGTATTAAGCGTTGCGCTTTGGATAGGAAGCGATCATCTCCTTCAAGTAATGAACGTTCCAAACGAGCTAATGGCTGATGCGCGTGCTTATTTATGGATTGTTGGTGGTTTTTCATTTGTGCAAGCGCTCATTATGACGCTCGGGGCGATATTGCGCAGCTACGGGTTTACACGCGATATGATGAATATTACGATTGGAGTCAACATATTAAACATCATTGGCAACTATTTCGTATTGTTCGGACCGTTTGGCTTACCGGTTTTAGGTGTTGAAGGGGTCGCTTGGTCAACAACGATCAGCCGGATGATCGGGCTTGTCATTGGATTTTTGCTTATCATGAAACGTCTCCCACATCCTCTCCCACTGTTATCGAAAGAGGCGTTTTCATTTGCTTACGTTAAACAATTATTAAAAATTGGCATTCCATCTGCCGGCGAACATGTCGCTTACAATACGTCACAACTTGTCATCACATATTTTATTACAATGCTTGGCACAGAGGCGTTAACGACGAGAGTATATACACAAAACATCATGATGTTTATTTTTTTGTTTAGCGTTGCCATCGGGCAAGGGACACAAATTATGATCGGGCATCTCGTTGGGGCAGAACGCTTTCATGAGGCATATACTCGTTGCTTACGAAGTTTAAAACTTGCGGTCATCATTTCGTTTACGATGGCAGCATTGTTTTCCGTCTTTTCCGACCAACTGTTTTCCATTTTCACAAACAACAATCGGATGATTGAAACAGGCGGGACGCTCATTTTACTCACGATGCTTCTTGAACCGGGGCGTTCATTTAACCTTGTAGTCATTAACTCGTTGCGCGCTGCGGGCGATGTGAAATTTCCTGTCTATATCGGCATCGCTTCGATGTGGGGAATAAGCGTCCCGCTTGCCTACCTCCTTGGCATTTCATTCGATCTTGGTTTAGTCGGCATCTGGCTCGCCTTTGCGGCGGACGAATGGATACGTGGCTTACTCGTCTATTGGCGTTGGAAATCAAACGTATGGCGCACAAAATCGTTCGTCAAAAAGGAAGCGACAGCTTAAAAACCCGAACAACGACGACGTTGTTCGGGTTTTCTCAGTTTTCTTTTAAATGAATGTTATAATGCTCAAACCATTCATGAAACTGAATAAAATACGCCAAAAGTTGCGGACCGGACATCAATTGCCCGAACCATGGAATGCGAAACGACTGTCCTTTCGTCTCCACTAATTCCTTTAACTTCTTTGCATCAAACAGTTCATATAAAACGGACGAGCGATTCGCTAAAATGGTCTCTAGTCGTTCCGCTACGATGTCTGTATAGCGCGGATGATGCGTTTTCGGATACGGACTTTTTTTCCGATACAATACGTCATCAGGCAACATGCCTTCTAACGCCTTACGCAAAATCCCCTTTTCGCGATTGTTATGCATTTTCATCTCCCACGGAATGTTCCATACGTACTCGACAAGGCGATGGTCCGCAAACGGGACGCGCACTTCTAAACTTGCCGCCATGCTCATTCGGTCTTTCCGGTCTAAAAGCGTCGTCATAAACCAAATCATATTTAAGTAAAATAATTCGCGTCGGCGCGCTTCTTCCTTGCTTTCTCCGTCCGCGTGAGGAACTTCACGAAGCGTTTCTTTATAACGCATATCGGCATACTCATGAAGCGGCAGTTTTTCACGCCACGTTTCATTGAGAAGATCGAATCGTTCATGCAATGAACGCATCCACGGAAATCCGTCTCGCTCAAAGTCTTCTTTTCTATGGAACCATGGATAGCCTCCAAAAATTTCGTCGGCACACTCTCCAGATAGACTCACAACAAACTGTTGCTTAATTTGGCGACAAAACCAAAGAAGCGATGAATCAATATCCGCCATGCCCGGCAAATCGCGCGCAATGACTGCTTCTTTCAATTCATCAGCTAATTGTTGTTGCGAAATGACACACGTATGATGAACGGTTTGAAACGCATCAGACATTTGTTTAATCCAAGGACCATCGCTATTCGGCTGAAAGGCGTTCGCAGTAAAATATTGTTCATTTTCTTCGTAATCAATGGAATAGGTATGAAGCGGTCCTTTTCCTTCTCGTTCAAACGCCTGCGCCGCAATCGCCGTAATGGCGCTTGAATCGACCCCACCCGATAAAAACGTACACACAGGGACGTCTGAAACGAGTTGGCGCGTAACGGCATCAATAAGCAACGTGCGAATATGCTCGACCGTTTCGTCAAACGAATGAACGTGCGGGGAGCTTTTCACGTTCCAGTATCGCCATTGCCGTATCCCCTCTTTATTCACGATCATCGCATGCGCTGGGCGCAGTTCATGAATCGTCCGAAATACGCCATGCCCCGGTGTGCGCGACGGACCGAGCGCTAAAATTTCACATAAACTTTCGCGATCAATTTCGGCACGAACGTTTGGATGCGCTAAAATCGCTTTAATTTCCGAAGCGAATAAAAACTCTCCTTGTTCATAGCGATAAAAAAGCGGTTTGACTCCTAAACGATCGCGTGCTAAAAACAACTGCTTTCGTTCACCGTCCCACACCGCAAACGCAAAAATGCCATTCAAATAATCGACACATCGCTCGCGCCATTCCATGTATGCCGTAAGCAATACTTCCGTATCCGAATGTCCTTGAAACGTATATCCTTCTTTCAATAATTGCTTACGAATATCTTCCGTGTTGTATAGCTCACCGTTATAACAAATCGTATAACGATACCCATTTTTCATTCGCGTCATCGGCTGTTTACCGCCTGTTGGATCGACGACGACAAGCCGTTTATGGCCAAAGGCGACATGGTCATCAAGCCACACATTCGTATCATCCGGCCCTCGAAAAGAGAGCGTATTGGCCATCTTAAGCACCGTTTCTTTCTCTTTTTGTAAATGACGCTCAAAATGAACCCATCCGGTAATTCCGCACACGTCAATCATTCCCTTCTGTTGTGAACAAGTATGAAGCATGCTTTTATTTTATGCATCGTTTATATAAATGATGAGTTGTCTATAATGGCGTACGAAGGGAATTGACACAAAAGGAGTGAAATAAATGGATCGCCTTGCATCATTGCGCGCACAAAAACGAGCTTACATATACGGCGTTGTTGAACAAGTAAATGGGGAATGGGTGTTTTTTGACGAAGAGGATGAAGCGCATGAACTAACAAGTTTACCGGAGGAAGTCGAGCTTTTCCGTTTCGGTCAATGGATAAAAGGGTGGCTTGGAGAAGATGGGGACGTGTATATGACCGAACGGTACGCATTAAAAAACGGTGACCGTCTCCGCTACATGAAACCGTTGTCGCACGCATACGAACAATGGCTTTCTCAGCTACCCGATCACGCGTTTTTTCATTTTATTCACTTAGTTAACGAGTGGTATTTTTCCGTATATGACTGTTTGTATTGTTATAACTATATGTTATTTGCTGAAAAAGGGGTTAATTTTTTAATATTTGATAACTCGGTTGACATGTGTAGTGTTCACCATTATTTTGACGAAAAACAACATCGCTTTGAACTGACGTTACAAACAGGGAAAAAAGTGATCGGTGTCCAACTCGATTATTGAATGACCACGTTCCCTTGTAACACTTGTTGTTCAAATTGTTCCGCAGAAAGCGGCTTAAAAATGGCATACCCTTGCGCATAATGACATTTTAATCGCTTTAACAATTTCATTTGTTCAGCCGTTTCTACCCCTTCGGCGACAACTTTTAAACGTAATCCATGTCCCATCGTAATAATCGATTTGACGATCGCAATGTCCGAACGATCTTTATGAAGTTGGTAAATGAACGAACGGTCAATTTTTAACGTGTTAATTGGCAAAACTTTTAAATAACTGAGCGAGGAATATCCTGTACCGAAATCGTCAATCGATACGTGTACACCTAGTTGTTGCAGCTGTTTCATCACCTGAATGCTGTAATACATGTTACGCAACATCGAGCTTTCCGTTAATTCTAAATGTAAACAATGCGCAGGTAGTTGCGACTGTTTGAGCGCTCGTTGCACATCTTCAAAAAACATCGGATGTTGAAATTGCGATGCAGAGACGTTGACCGAAACCATTAATGAATGGAAACCAAGATCGTGCCATTTTTTCGTTTGCATGCACGCTTCTGTTAATACCCAACGACCGAGATCGTGAATGAAACCAATTTCTTCGGCAAGCGGAATAAATTCGAGCGGGGAAACGAAACCGATTTTCGGATGCTTCCAACGCAGCAGCGCTTCACTTCCAACAATTTTTCCCGTCACTAAATCAAGCAACGGTTGATAAACGAGAAAACATTCATTTTTTTCGAGCGCTTTTCGTAAATAACGTTCAAGCTCAACGCGATACATCACTTGTTCGTTCATTTTTGTTGCGTACAGCATCACGCTGTTGCCACCTTTTTGTTTCGCGCGATTCACCGCCGTATCTGCATTTTTTAAGAGCGACTGGGCATCAACACCGTCCGCAGGATAAAAACTGACACCGACGCTTGCCGTTAAAAAAAACTCTTTTTCTTCATATACAATCGGAAGCGCGATATGTTGAAGCAATTTTTTCGTCCACTCAATAACTGTCTGAGCATCTGTTTGCTTCGTCAGCAACAAGCTAAACTTATCCCCCCCGAAACGACCGAAATGCGCACCGGCTGGCAATATTTTTTTTATTCGCTCCGCCATTTGTTTTAATATGTCATCCCCGCCGTAATGACCGATCGTATCATTTACGATTTTAAACCGATCCATATCAATAAATAATACCGCAAGTGTCCCCCTTGTTCCTTTCGCCTCGTTAATGGCTTGTTTTACGATGTTCGTAAATTTTAACCGGTTCGGTAGCCCCGTATCGACATCGTGATAGGCGATATATTTCATATGTTCTTCCGCCCGCTTTTGTTCCGTAATGTCCCGTCCGATGCCATAAATCCCCACCTTTTTTCCATCAACGATAATCGGGACGTTTTTAATTTGGAATAAATACACTTCTCCTGATTTTGATGGAATTTCTAAATTGTACTGTTGCACTTTTCCTTTTAACGCGCGATAAAAGTACCGGCGCACACGCGGAATATCTTCTCTTTTAATGTAATCAAGCGAGTTCGTATGCAAAATTTCGTTTGCCTTATACCCGAACACTCGCTCAAATGCAGGATTGACGCTCGTAAAATTGCCTTCTAAATCGGTGGAATATACAATGTCTGGATTATGTTCAAATAAAGAGCGGTAATATTGTTCAGATATTTTCATTTTTTGACGCATCTCGTCTAAGTCTGCGCGACATTCATCAAAAACAAGCGCACAAATGACTGCTTGTTCCGATGCATCCCCAACCATCGGAAGCAGTTGTGCTTGAGGCAAATGATGTTGTACGTATCGGTCGACTTGCATGCGAAACGAAGGGGAAAGCGAAGAAATGAAAATCGTTAGTTGGTCATACTCATATAAACGATAGTCGCTTACCCACCGTTCCCAATCCGCAAACGTGTTGCAAACTGTTTGAAATAATTTCATCCCCTTTTTCCCACTCTTTCTTTCTCTTTTTTAGAATTATCAATCAATTTATATTATAACATATTTCTATATGATGGAAAAAGAAAAAAGTTGGCACATATGCCAACTTTACGAAAAGAATGAAAAACCGAACGGCAATTTAAAGCCAAGATATAACACAACAACGAATGCGACAATGAACTGAAGCCAAAGAACGTTCGTATTTTTTCCTTTTGCTGTTCGAACGAGAATCATTTCCATCGTTCCGATGACCCATAAACCGACAACCACTTTGACGATATACAAAAATGGAAATGCGGACATGCTATGTAAAATCCACGCACCTGTCGCAATGATTAAAATGTAAAATAAGCGCAACAACATGTGCAACATTTTCGTTTTTTCATGTCCTTTCGCTTGAAGCGCAATCGCCACGACAAATAAAATAAGCGCAACGACCCACGTTGTAATATGTGCATGTGTCATAACTATGCTCCTTTCTTCACTTCATATATGCTTATAATAGCACGTCCGTACGTGAATTGAAAAAGAAAACGCTCTCCTTTTCTATTTACTTTCTATATGCACTTCAAGTATGTTATATATGTGACGATCGAAATAGGAGGGATTGACGTGAAAACAACACAAATCATCGAACTAACAGAAAAATACGGCGCAAATAACTATCATCCACTTCCAGTCGTCTTATCAAAAGGCGAAGGTGTATGGGTAGAAGATCCAGAAGGGAATCGTTATATGGATATGTTAAGCGCTTACTCAGCGGTCAACCAAGGACATCGCCATCCGCGCATCGTGCAAGCGCTTATTGAACAAGCAAATAAAATTACATTAACATCGCGCGCATTTCATAACGACCAGCTCGGTCCATGGTATGAAAAAGTGGCAAAATTAACGAACAAAGAGATGGTTTTACCGATGAACACAGGAGCGGAAGCGGTCGAAACAGCCGTCAAAGCTGCGCGCCGTTGGGCATATGACGTCAAAGGCGTTCCTGCCGACCAAGCGGAAATTATCGTTTGTGAAGATAACTTCCACGGACGGACGATGACAGCTGTATCGATGTCATCGAACCCAGAATATAAACGCGGATTCGGTCCGATGCTTCCTGGCATTAAAGTCATTCCGTTCGGTGATGTAGAAGCGCTCAAACAAGCCATTACACCAAATACAGCAGCGTTTATTTTCGAACCAATTCAAGGGGAAGCAGGCATTAACATCCCACCAGAAGGATTTTTAAAAGCGGCATACGACGTATGTAAACAACATAACGTGCTATACATCGCCGACGAAATTCAATCAGGGCTTGGCCGCTCAGGTAAAATGTTTGCGTGCGATTGGGAAGAAGTCGAACCAGACATGTACATTCTCGGTAAAGCGCTCGGTGGTGGTGTATTCCCAATTTCATGCGTAGCTGCAAATCGCGATATTCTTGGTGTATTCAACCCAGGCTCGCACGGATCGACATTCGGGGGTAACCCGCTTGCTTGTGCCGTTTCGATCGCTGCGCTTGATGTAATCGTAGAAGAAAAATTGCCAGAGCGTTCATTTGAACTCGGTCAATATTTCCAAGAAAAATTGCGCGAAATCAACCATCCAGACATTAAAGAAGTGCGCGGCAGAGGGTTGTTTATCGGCGTCGAATTACACGTCCCTGCTCGTCCATATTGTGAAAAGCTACAAAAAGAAGGGCTATTATGTAAAGAAACACATGATACAGTCATCCGTTTCGCTCCGCCACTCGTCATTACAAAAGAAGAGCTCGACTGGGCGATTGAAAAAGTGAAAAAAGTATTTGAACAATAAAAGCTGGGGCATCCCAGCTTTTATTTCACGACATTTCGCAACGTTCCAATTTGTTCAATTGTAATTTCAATGACATCCCCCGACTGTAAAAAGCGTGGCGGATTCATGCCTTTTCCGACTCCTGCTGGCGTTCCTGTCGCAATCACATCTCCCGGCTCTAACGTCATTCCTTTCGACAACGTCGCAATGATCGTTGGAATGTCGAAAATAAATTGCGCTGTCGTGGCCGATTGTCTCACTTCGCCATTTACTTTCGTTTCAATATGTAAAGCATGCGGCTCGGTCATTGCTGAACGATGAACGATCCACGGTCCCATTGGACATGACGTATCTAAGCTTTTGCCAAGCAAATATTGTTTATGTCTCTCTTGTAAATCGCGGGCCGTCACATCGTTTATAATCGTATAACCGAACACGTAATTAAGCGCTTGATCTTTCGGAATCGCCTTTCCTTTTTTTCCGATGATAATCGCAAGTTCCCCTTCATAATCTAGCTGGTCGGTTACATCCGCATGGCGTAAAATCGGTGCTTCATGTCCGATGACCGTCGTTGGCGCTTTCGAAAATACGATCATATTTTCGCGATCCGCTACGCTTCCCATTTCTTGCGCGTGATCGGCATAATTTTTTCCGATGCAAAAAATATTTTTTGTCGGCCGCGGAATCGGCGCAAGCAACTGCACATCATCGAGGGCGTACATCCATTCCAATTGCACGTTTCTAAGCACACGTTGCACTTTTTCAATAAACGATTCACCAAGTTCGAGACATTCGATCATCGTATTCGGTATCGTTTCATCCGCTTTCGATAAATGAACGACTTTTTGCTCGTGAACAACCCCGACAAACACGTCCGATCCGGCGTGCGCTGTAACAAATTTCATCTCCTCATCCCCTTTTTCGTATGATCGAACATTACCATTTTCTCTTTTTCACATGTAAACTCCTTTGTAAAAAAATTATTTTTCAGCACATTATCCTATTTCCTTTTTCTTCAGAATATGTATAATAGTTTATACGTACAGTTGTTTACAGACTGTTGACGAAAATGAAAAATGTTGGTGAACATTATGTCTCTTTCCCTTATCGAAAAGAAAAGACGACAATTAATTGAATTGGCGCAAATGTACGGTTTTTCGGCGAAAGAAACGATCCAATGCAGTCAAGAGCTCGATGAATTGTTAAATAAACATTTGAAAGAAGCCGTGCTTTTCCATAAAGAAAAAGAGGACAAGCCATGTACGACATGATGCATTCATGTCGTTTTCTTTTTTCCATACGTCATCCATCGCCATACGCGCTCCAGCGGCCCGATGCGATGTCTTTTCAGCCACCAATGACTCCAACATATTTGCATAGCATATACACCGAGCGCCACAGCGAGCGCTTGTTTTGGCGTTACTTTCCCATATAATCCGAAGCCGTAAGAATAAAAAATCGTTGTACAAATAATTGATTGCATCAAATAGTTTGTGAACGCCATTTTGCCAACAGGGGCTAAAAAACGAATCACTTTCGCTGATACAAACAAGAAGGCGGTCAAATAAAATAAAGCGAGGGCAGGCCCGCCAATCATATCTTGGGCATACGTTGTGACGATATTTTTTTCAATATACGGCAACAATTTAAAAATAATACCAACAATAAGCGCGCCGATGCACCATTTTTGTATGGTGGAACGATGCTGATTAACATCATGAAACCACTTCTCTTTTGCAATATATGCACCAAATAAAAAAAATGGTAAAATCGTTAAAACAAAAATGAATGCTTGTGTCAATGAGTTGACGTACAACCAATCATATGCTCGCTGCATAAAAATTTGTTCCCATGTGCCTTGTTGATAATTTGCGATCGCCTGCCTTGCCAGCTCTGGCTCTGAAAAATCGACATCGCCGCTTACTTTCCACATCAGCCACATGAGTATCGTTGAACCGAAAGCCCAACTGCTCCAAAGCGAAAGCGCCCAGTTACGTAACGTGTTTGCGCTCGCTTGAAAAAACGGAAAAAGAAACAAACCAACTATCGCATACCCGATTAAAATATCGCCATGCCAAATAAAAAACGCATGAATCATACCAAATAACAACAACGCAAGCAATCGACGTAAAAAAGTCGCTCGAAACCGCTCGCCCCCTTTTTCAAACATCACCCATGCTCCCCAGCCGAACAATAACGAAAAAAGCGGATAAAAGCTCGCTTGCGCAAATATATCTACAAATGCGAGCAGAAAACGATCAACCCCATCTTTCGCAAATACCGACGCATCAACATATAACATCGGAAGCGAAAAATCAAGAACGTTTACAAGCAAAATACCAAATAATGCCAAACCACGCACCGCATCTATTGTTGCAATACGCATATTCCCCCTCCTTTTCCATTTCAGCGTAAAGAAAAGAGAGCCGTCTGTCAATCGACAACGGCTCTTCCTTATTAATTCACATATCTTCCCGCCTTCCCAAGCGATTGCCAATATTCGTTGCGCAAATGTACTTTTTGTATTTTTCCTGATGCGGTTTTTGGCAATTCTTGAACGAATGTCACCCCGGTAATCGCTTTAAAATGTGCAAGTTTTTCACGTGAAAAAGCGATGAGTTCTTGTTCGGTCACTTCTTTTCCTGGACGGACGACGACAAACGCATGCGGCGTTTCACCCCATTTTTCATGCGGAACGGCGATGACAGCTGCTTCAAGCACAGCTGGGTGCTCGTACAACACCCCTTCCACTTCAATTGATGAAATGTTTTCCCCACCGCTAATAATAATATCTTTTTTCCGATCAACAATGTCAATGTTTCCGTATGCGTCAATCGTCGCCATGTCTCCTGTATGCAGCCAACCGTTGCGAATCGTCTCCATTGTCGCTTCTGGATTTTTCCAATATCCTGCCATCACCCCGTTGCTGCGCACAATGACTTCCCCGATCGTTTTCCCGTCGCGCGGCACTTGTTCGCCATGCTCATTGACGACTTTTACTTCACAGCCAATCATCGCATAGCCTGCTTTTGCTTTCATTCGATATTGATCGCTAAGTGGTAAATGGTCGAGATGCGCACGAATCGTCGACACCGTACTTAATGGCGATGATTCCGTCATGCCGTATACTTGAATAAACTCCCAACCTAATTCTTTCTCCACACGCGTCACAAACGCTGGTGGCGGCGCAGATCCTGCAATAACGACACGCACATCATGCTCAATTGTCGGTACATGTTGCTCATAATATTGCAAAAGCGTATTTAACACCGTCGGCGCCATATGCATAACGGTTACTTTATATTGATTGACGTACTCAAAAATGACTTCAGGAATCGCTTTCCGCAAGCAAACGTGCGTCGCTCCGTTCGCTGTGTAATAAAACGGCGCCCCCCAGCCGTTTACGTGAAACATCGGCAAAATGTGCAAATATACATCGCGGTCTGACACGCGCAAATGGTGCATTGTACTTAACGCATGCAAGTAGTTGTTGCGATGTGTGAGCATGACCCCTTTTGGATTTCCTGTCGTTCCGCTCGTATATAGCAAACTACATACATCATTTTCGTCAATATCCGGACGTTCAAACGGTTCTTTCGTATACTGCGCAAGCCATGTATCGTAAGCGATTTCATGAATGTCGTCTGCTTTCCCATGTACAATAATATACTCAATCGTTTGTAGCTCGTCTTTAACTGGTGCAATTAAATGATATAACTCATAATCAACGAACAACACTTTACTTTCACTATGATTTAAAATAAATACGTAGTCGTCCGATTTTAAGCGGATGTTGAGCGGCACCATCATTGCTCCTGTTTGAAATACCCCGTAAAATCCTTCGAGCATCTCTAACGTATTTGGCGCTAAATAAGCGACACGATCCCCCTTTTTTACTCCTAAATCGCTTAACCCGTGCGACAACTGATTGACGCGCTCACTAAGCTCGCGATATGTAAGCGACTTCCCTTCGCTAATCACGCCAACTTTATCGCCATAAAGCGATACGGCACGGTCTAAAAAATGCGTTAATACTAATGGCACATTCATCCCCAATCCCCCACTTTTATATCTAAAAATTATCATTTTTCAGAAATATTATAACATATCTTTCTTTTGGTGGAGCACATTTCTTTTCTTGTTTTCATATAATTGGGTAAGGGAAAGAATGAGAGAAAGGATGATGGCCATGCCTTCCTATATTGCAGGTCCAATAAAAATTACGAACGTCAGCAGCGATGCGACCGTCAATTTCGGCGATACGTTGCAAATCGCCCCAAAAAGTTCATCGAAATCGCTTGCAGGTGCTGGTGGCGGAAATACAGGAGACTTTTTACAAACGAATACATTCATTAGCTTTACAAATACAATCGACCCCGACATCGCCGATGGCAACGTAAAAAGCAAGGGATAGCCAATGCCTGCCATTGTTGGAGCAGTTCAAATTAACAGCATTGGAAGCGGCGGCGTATTTCACATTGGCGATGTATTTGCTATCTCTCCGTATAGCGTTGCCAAAACGTTTGCTGGGGCGGGTTCATTTAATACGGGAGACGGGTTGCACATTTACAACCAATATAGCAATACAAATACGAATGACCGCGATATTGCTGACAGCAATATCGCTGGAAACGCCTAGCGAGGTGAAAAGATGAACTTTTACATTCAACAAACGATTTCGATTCATCAATTAAAAATCGGTTCGCTCACAAACTCATCCGTTCTTCAAATCGGAACAACTGGAAAAGTACAACCACTCGCCACATTAAGCAATACCGGTCAATTTACACAACCAGCACCAGAAGCGAAAATCAATATTCAAGGAGAAAAAGGACCGTTCGTTCCACTCCAATCCCCTGTATAAAACTGTGCTACTTCTTTCTGCTCGACCATACATTAGAAAGCAAAAGGGTCGGCGAAGAAGGAGGCATCATACATGTGGCACGATTATTTTAAACAACTTGAAGCTTATTTAAAATGGCAACAACAAAAAATGCAATCGCTTGAACAAGCAGTAAACGCTTTACAACAGCAATATGAACAATTAAAAAAAAAGCCGCATACAACGATCGAAAAAATTGAATATCATTTTGATCAATTAAAAGTGGAAACGTTAGAAGGAACGTTAAATATCGGTTTAAATCCTGCCACGTTTGGAGAAGATACGATCGAAAATTTTGCGGTTCCAAAAAGCCAAACAATCATTCCGCAACCAACACCTATTTTCCGCAACATTCAAACGGCTGTCCATTCATATTTACAAGAAGAAGGAGAAAACATCATCGCCCGCATCGAACAAACATATGGACGTTCACTCGATCCCGCATACCGCGAATTTATACTGCAAGATATTGCGCGGCAAATCGATGATCGCATTCATTTTTATTTGCGCCAATACGGGGAACATGAACAAGCAAACGATGCATTACAACAAACGATCGTTTCTTATTTAAAGAGAGATATTGAACATTCGATTGACACGTTTTTAAAACATTTACCACGAGAGGAGACGAACGAATGAATATGACAGTTGTGAATCATCATCTATCCGTCGGTCATATTGCCATCGGAGGCGTAGCGAGCGCTTCGCTCGTATTAGTTGGTGATAGCGAAACGATTCAATTAGCTTCCGCATTTGATACACCACCTGAATCGTTAATTATCGGTCCGTTTCCGCCAAAACAAAACAATAAAAAAAATGAGGAAAAGCGATGAGCCGCCTTTCCGTCGTTCACTTGCTTCGCGCCAACGCTGTTTCCTTTAGCTCCGTCGTACAAATTGGGGATAGCCAAGAAATTCATCTGTCAGCGCGAGTACTTGCTGTTCAGCGACAGCTCGAATATGTGGATAGTAGGGAATTTCCACTTACTTTTCCGATTTTTGCAAAAACGATTCCCGCTCCACCAATCGATGCTGAACCGCTTTGTCGCCATACGTTGCACGATTGTCCGCTCATCGCTGTTCATTCTATGCGCATTATCGGGGTTTCTTCTACATCTGTCGTGCATATCGGTTCAACAAAAACAGTAGAGGCAAATTCACGTGTCAAACATATTCGTCAACTAGAAGGGGGGAAGCCGTATGCCCGCTCTCGTCGGTCCGATTAAAATTAATCTCGTCGCTAGCGGCGCCGTCATGCAAGTGGGGGACACGTTATATGTGTCACCGAAAATCAGTTCGAAAACATTTGCTGGCGCAGGCGCGTTTAATACGGGAAACTTTATTATTACTAACAACGGCATTAGCTTCACAAACACGCTTGATTCCGACGTATTTGATCAAAACGTTGTCAGCAATGCTTAACGCTTTTGCCGCTTTGCTTTTTTTATTTTCGGTATCCGCCCAGCTGGTTGTTTGCGAATCCAGCGAACAAATGACGCAATTTGTTCATCATGTTGTAGCTGTTCCATTGTGTATAGTCGACTGGCTAGCTCCTCGTTTGTATATAGGGCGTGAATTTGTTTATGGCACGGGATGCATAACTTTGCTGTTTCTGTGCCACCGTACTCTTTTGGGGTTAAATGGTGAACAGTTAATACAACACCTTCTCTTCCGCAAAGTTCGCACATCCCTTTCATTGCAAATCTCCTTTACATCACTTCAAGATAAACGGTCGTTCCTTTTCCAGACGGTTCTGCTGGCTTCACAATGAGCCGTTTCGGCATGCGTGCGTGCAACTCTTGCACGTGGCTAATGACGCCAATCGCCATATTGTCTGCCCGTAATCGTTCCAATGCGCTCATCACGACATCTAGCAACTCTTGGTCAAGCGTACCGAACCCTTCATCTAAAAAGAAAAATTGAAGCGGATATTCTCCGCGCAACTGAATTTGCGCCGATAACGCTAACGCTAACGATAAAGATGTTAAAAACGTCTCTCCGCCAGACAGCGTCGTCACCGGACGACGTACACCACCGTTTGCGTCATCACGAATAACAAAACCGCCTTCGGAGTCTAATTCAATCGCATAGCGCTGTCTCGTTAATTCGCCAAGTCGTTCGGAAGCATAGCGCGTCACATGAACGAGCTGTTCCTCGGCAATAAATTCAACAAAACTGTTGCCGCGCAAAACTTTTTGCAATTCTTCATACTGACCAACGACCTTCTCTAGTTGCATTCGCTCTTGTTGCAATTGCACAAAGCGCACATGTTTCGTTTCCAAATCGGCGACGATTGCTTCGAGCGAACCGAGTTGACGCATATGTTCGTCTACTTGTTGCTTCACTTGTTCGTATGCGTACATCGTCTCTTCCCATTGCTGTTTCGTCATAACCGCCCCATTCATCGCTTCATGTAATCGTTGCCATTCGTTTTGCAACTTCGTGAGCACATCGTTATATTGTTGAATGCGTTGAGCGATTTGTTGTTTCGTTTGTTCATCTAAACGAGAAGCGCGTACGTCATCGACCGCTGTAAAAGAGCTAGTCTGCAATTGTTCAGCCAAAGCATATTCTGCTTCTTTTTTTCTTTTTTCTGCTTCTTGTAAAGCGACATCTGCTGCTTGTTTATCGGCTTGTAACGTTTGCAATTGTTGTTGTAAGTTCATCCAGCGCGCATACGCTTCTTCTTCTTCCCGTTTCATACGTTGTAGCGATTGTTCCATAAAAACGATCTGTTGTTGCACACGCTCCTCGTCTATCTCTTCGGGTAGCGTTCGTTTATATTGTTCGTATTGCTGCTTGTGCATATTCCATTCGGTCATACATTGTGCTTTTTGTTTCGTCATGTCTTGATATGTTTCTTTCCATCGCTCCAATTCAACTCGTTTATCATCTAGCACAATGACGCTTTTTTCAATACGCTGTTGTAGCTGTTGAGCTTCGCGTTCCCGTTCGCGAAGATCAGAAAGCATCGCATCTACTTGTTCGAACGATACATCTGGATACGCCTCATGCCACATCTTTTTTTCTTCTTCAACTCGTGCACGTTTTTCTAAACATTTTTCTTCCCATTCACGAATTTGTTGACCGATCGTTTCCATTTGGTATGCATATTGCTGTTGTTTTTGTTTTTGTTCGTTCCATTGTTCCATGTAGTGACGCACACGTTCCCGACATTCCACGTAATCTTGATACAGCGCCTTTCGTTCGACTTCAGCCTCTTGTAACGAACAAAGCGGTGTTTCTTCAACTTCTCGTTTCACTTTTTCGACATCAACATGCTGCGGCAACGGTTGCTGCGCCATCAGTTCGGCCAATTGCTCCACTTGCACTTTGATTTGTTGCATAGCGATCATGAGCTGTTCCCCATGTTGAATGGAATGCTCCATTCGTTTCATCACTTCTTCCTCGAGCGCCATTTCTTTTCTTTTTGCTCGATTCGGATGATGCGTCGAACCACAAACAGGACAAGCCTCGCCATCACGCAAACGTTCGGCTAACGTTGCCGCTAAATCATGTAACCGCGCCGCTTCCATTTGCTTTCTTTCTTCTTTCTTTTGATAAACGAGTACCGCAACTTGCTTTTCGCGCTCACATACACGATGATACAACGATTCGACATAACGAAACGTTGCAACGAATCGCGCTTCGGTTTCTTTCATTTGTTTCATTACTTCGTCGTACGTTTGTTTCAACGTTTCGTACATTTTTTGTTTGTTTTCTTTTTCCTTTTCTAGCTCTTCAAGCTGTTGTTGCTGCAATTGAATTCGCTTTTTTATCTCGTATGCTTGCTCCAATCGCTCTTTGACATGTACGTCTACTTTTTTTTCTTCCCATTGTTTTTTCAACTCTGCTTGTTTCGCACTCCATGTCGTATATTCTTTCGTGCACATTTCAACCATTTGGAGCGCTTGTTGTTCTTTTTGCTCGATCTCTCGCAAGCTCGCGCGCAGCTTTGCTTGTTGTTGTTCAAGCGATCGCATAAGCGCCAACGTTTGCAACGCTTGTTTCAACTGCTCTTTTTTTTGCAACGCTTTCGGTTCTTCTTCGTTCTTTTTCACACGACATTGTTCATATTGTTTACTTGCTTGTTCATACATCACGCTTGTTTGTTGTAATTGGGAAGCTAGTTCACTTGCTTTTTTTTGCCAACTTACAACTTCTTGTGCACTTCGTTCGACTTGTTCCATATACGGCACAAGTCGCTCCGCCTCTTTACTTCGCTCATACGTTTGCGCAAGCTGTTTCATCTGTTCTTCTTGTTCGCGCCATTTGTTTAGTTCATGTTCAACTTTTTCTTTTTCACATTGCCATTGCCATAATTGCTTTTCTTTTTCGTATTGTTCATGGATGTGACGCAACTTGTTTTTCGCTCTCTCTAACTCCTCTTTTTTTTCTGCTAATGCTTGCTTTTGTTTCTCGACTTGTTCTTTTGACGCATCGCCAAGCCCTGCTTGTTCCCCTTTAATCGCCTCGAGCTTTGCTGACGCCTCGGCTAATTTATTTTTTAATTTTTTATTTAATTCGTCTCCATACCGTTCGAGATGAAACAACCGCTGCAACATTTGACGGCGCTCTGACCCTTTAAGCGATAAAAATTCCGCGAATTTTCCTTGTGGTAACACAACGGCTCGTGTAAAGTCTTTCATTTCTAAACCGAGCAATTGTTTTACTTGCTCATCGACAAGCCGTGTTTTATCTGCAATGACGACTCGTTCCGCTCCTTCTTCAATTAGGCGGCTGACGACGGAGCGAATGCGCAACGCATCCGCACGCTTAAACGAGCGCTCAACGGTATATCGTTTAGCCCCACTTGCATTTTGCAACTCAAACGTAAACGAAACGAATAATTCGTTTTCTGCATGATTCATAATTCCGTTCGTTTGATTGGACGCACGCTCTACATTTCCGTATAAAGCGAGCGTCATCGCATCTAAAATCGATGACTTCCCGCTTCCTGTCGGTCCGAAAATGCCAAATAATCCACCTTCGCATAGTTTTTCAAAGTCAATCGTTTCTTTTTGACGAAAACTATGCAATCCTGCGATCGTTAAACGAATCGGCTTCATTGTTCGTCCTCCTCGGCAACGAGCTGTAAAAATAGTTGAACGATCTCTTCGGACGGTTTCCCTCCACCTGTTTGTCGTTCATAAAAACGCGTAAATAACGTTTCGATTGGCACATCGGTATGCACTTCACGAATAACTTCTTCTTTCTTTAAATAGTTCGGGCGAATATGAACAAATCCATCATACAATTTGCGTAGTCGATGTGTTTCTTCTAACGTTAACGATTGCTCGACATCAATTTCTAAATCAATCCACGCGCCGCGATCGCGCCCTTCCTCAATCCAACGATACACTTGCGCAAGCCCTTCTGCCCTCCATTTCACGAGTGGTCGACCTTTTGACAATAAATATTCTGAAATGATCGGTGTGCAACGTGGCTGTACATCAATGATCGTGACAGACTTGCTGTATCCTGCTTCGGAAAAACTGTAAGCAAGCGGTGAACCGGAATAGCGCGCCGGCATGACCGCATGTTTTACATCTTGCGGACGGTGCAAATGACCGAGTGCGACATATTGCGCCTGCGCAGGAAAGCTTGCCGGCGATACGGTATACGCCCCACCGAGCTCAATCGGACGCTCGGAGTCGCACG
This sequence comes from Anoxybacillus kestanbolensis, assembly GCF_001996285.1. NCBI lineage: Bacteria > Bacillati > Bacillota > Bacilli > Caryophanales > Anoxybacillaceae > Anoxybacillus > Anoxybacillus kestanbolensis. Next base: position 110,032 of record NZ_MQAD01000001.1, read on the forward strand.
TTGCCCCGCCTGCAACATATAAATGGCTCATCGCAATATTCACCGCATCCTCTCGAAACGATTCGTTCATTTTCGCAAAAATGGCTCGAATGCGTTCATCATATCGTGCGCGCAACAACGCTTCGTCGCACTCCTCCGCCAACAATTCATTCAGTCGCGCCTCTGACGGATAGGGAAGCGCTCCGACCATTAACGTCTCATCGCTTGATGGAACGTAAATTTGTTGCACACGATCGGTCGGAAACCCTAGCAACGTAATGGCGTGCATATTTGCAATCGGAGCGGCAGCGCTTAAACGTCCCGGATGATCATGGTTTCCTGCAATGACGACAACGTGACGCTTACCGTAATCGCTTAACCGCGAAAGCGCTTCATAAAAAAGCTTTTCCGCATCAGCAGGCGGATTGACTGTATCGAACGCATCTCCTGCAAGCAATACGACATCAATGTTTTCTTTTTGTACGATTTCGACCATTTCATCGATGACCGCTTCTTGCTCGAGTAAGCGGCTCCGTCCTTCAAGTGTTTTTCCTAAATGCCAATCGGCTGTATGTAAAATACGCAAATTAATTTCCCCCCATCGCTACAAGTAGCGCACCATCAAAAGCGTACACATACGTTTCTGTTACTTTCTTTCCCCAAATCGCTTCAATCGCTTCCCGATATAACGCCAATTGCCCTTTATATCGTCGCTTTAATTGTTCTTTCGGGTCGCTCATCCATGACACGCGATCGGTTTTATAGTCAATTAAAACGAGCCCATGTTCATCTTCAAACACGCAATCAATAACCCCTTGAACGACCACTGTTTCCCCTTCCATTTCGTGCGCCAAATAAAACGGTACTTCCCGTTCAAGCCGAGTCGCACGTTGCATTCGTTTACCAATCGGAGTGTGGAAAAAAGCGACGATGCTCTCTACATCAATAACCGTTGCCTGTTCTTCCGTTAACCATTCACCGTTCACCATGCGCGCGATTTGCTCCCGCACCGTATCAATCGTCACTTCTTTTGTGACATCAACATGTTGCATGACAAGGTGCATCATCGTTCCTCGCTCCGCTGGCGTCATCATTTTCGCTTGCAAAAAGCGCGGACGGTCAACAAGCTCTTTTCGAAACGGCTGTTCTGCATGATCACCGTATATGTCGCGTTGCCGCTTTAACTCCGATACGCTTTGTTTCGCTCTTAACACAGTCGCAGGAGCGTGCGTATACGTCCAAAATAGACGACGATTCACTTCTTCTTCGTATTCGCTTTTTATCGCCACAGGTTGCAGCTGTTGAATCGCCTCTACGATGTCACGATGTTCATTCGCTTGCTCGTCTTCTTGTTCGAGCGTATGCGCTGGCACGATGTGTATATCCCATAATGATGGATCATGAAGCACCGTTGAAGACGAACATATCCCTTGTTGGTGCCGAACTAATGCATAGCCAATCCAATCCGCATAGCTTTTCGCTTTTTCGATCACATAAGATGGCAATTCCCACGTTTGTATATAAGCAACTTCTTGCCATTTTTTCTTTTTCGCTTCCATATCTTTTGCGGTACAGACGATGTACAATTTTTCTTTTGCTCGCGTTAAGGCGACATATAAAATACGCATTTCTTCCGCTAGCAGTTGCCATTTCATTTTTTTCTTTATCGCCAATTGTGCAACCGTCGGGTAGCTTGCTCGCCACGCCGGGTGAACGAAGCGCATCCCTAGTCCGAAATCTTTATCTAATATATAGTCGCTGCGCAAATCTTGCATATTAAACGATTTTGCTGCACCTGCTAAAAAGACGATCGGAAACTCAAGCCCTTTACTTTTATGAATCGTCATCATGCGTACAACGTCTTCTTGTTCTGTCAACGATCGTGCAGCACCGAAATCGTCTTCTCGCTCTTTTAGCCGCTCAATAAATCGTAAAAAGCGGAAAATGCCGCGAAACGACGTTTGTTCATATTGTTTGGCCCGATCGTATAACGCGCGCAAATTTGCTTGTCGCTGTTTTCCGCCAGGCATCCCACCGACGTAATCGTAAAAATTCGTTTCTCGATACAATTGCCAAATCAAATCCGCAAGCGGTTTTTGTCTCGCCGCTGTGCGCCATTCTGATAAGGACGCAAGCCAACGTTTCATTTTTTCATGCAGTTCATCATCATGTGGCTCCTGTACAAAAGCACGCAACGCCTCATAAAAAGCTCCATCTTTCTTCGCTAAGCGAATGCGCGCCAACGCTTCTTCGTCTAAGCCGACAATCGGAGAGCGAAGTACCGCCGCAAGCGGAATGTCTTGATACGGATTGTCAATGACTTTTAAAAGCGACAACATGACCGACACTTCCGTCGCAGAAAAGTAACCGCTCGATAACTCGGCGTATACAGGGACGTTTTGCTTACGAAATTCTTCTAACATCGCTGAAGCTGATGACATCGAACGGCATAAAATAACGATGTCGCGATACATTAAACGTCGCTCTCCTTTTAAGCGACGATCGTAAACGAAAAACGGCTCAGCAAGCAACTGCTTAATTTTTTTAGCGATCCAGCGAGCTTCAAGCTGAATGGCCGTCACGTCCTCTTGTTCTTCTTCATCGCTTTCTTCTTTTGCTTCATTTATCCATACGCATTCAACCGGTACTTGTTTGTCAGGATAATCCTGCGCACCAAAGCGAAGCGCAGCATCGTCATCATAACGCATATCGCCGACCGTTTCGGTCATCAGTTGTCGAAAAATAAAATTTGTGCCGTCCAATATTTCTTTTCGGCTGCGAAAGTTTTTCGCTAAATCGATGCGAAGTCCACCGTCGCCATCTTTCGTAAACCGATTATATTTTTGTAAAAAAAGCGACGGTTCCGCAAGACGAAAACCGTAAATCGATTGTTTTACGTCTCCCACCATAAACATGTTGCCCGTTGCTTCATCATCGTTCGATACGAGCCGTAAAATCGACTCTTGCACCATATTTGTATCTTGATATTCGTCAACGAGCACTTCCGCAAATTGTGCTCGATAATAAAGAGCCGCTTCTGACGGCTTTAGCTCATGCTCGAGAGAAGGAGCGCGTAAAATGCGTAAACAGTAATGTTCTAAGTCAGAAAAATCGACGACGCCTTTTTCATCTTTTTTCGCTTGCAGCAAATCAGCAAACCGTTGCACCATTTGTACGATCGTTGCCACAATCGGCTTCATTTCACGCAAATGACGCACGTATGTCGCAGGTTGAAACGAAAACAATTCCTCTGTTAAACTACTTATTTCTTTTTTCACTTGATCGCGCAATTTTTTTACATCTTCCACAAGCTGTTCATCATATGCGCCGTCTTTCGGCTTTCTTTTTGCCGTTGCAAACGACACGTTTTTCATTGCTTCATGTAGCTTTTGCCACGACTCATGGCGCGCTTCTTTTAGCTTTGCAATGACTTGTTCGTCGCTTGCGAGCGTATCGTATAAATAAGCGGGACCGCCCGGCTCTTTCGTTTTTTGCAATGCCTGCGCTAAGCGATATTCTGCTGCTTCAAGCGCCAAATCAACCGCTTGAAAAAGGTAATGGGCATACGGTAAGTCATCGATGCGCGCACCTTCTTCCACGTCATACATATGAACGATTTGTTGCAACCATCCACTTGGGTTTGGATGCGAACGTGAAAACTCGTATAACCGCAAAATAAGCGTCTGTAAATCCGCATCTGTGCGATCGCTCGTATAGCGATCAACAACGGCTAAAAATGCTTCGTCGTTTTCGGTATAATATTGTTCAAATAACGCTTCTAACACTTCTTCTTTTAATAACGCCATCTCTCCCTCATCCGCGATGCGAAACACCGGGTCGATGCCAATGACGTAATAATATTTGCGAATGACATCTAAACAAAACGAGTGAATCGTGGAAATGGACGCCTTTTGCAAAAGGCTGAGCTGTCTCCGTAAATGAAGCGAATGTGGTTCTTTTTCAAGCGCTCGCTCTAACGCTTCCCCGATGCGTTGGCGCATTTCCGCCGCCGCCGCATTTGTAAACGTGACGACAAGCAATCGATCGACATCGATCGGCTGTGTCGTATGCAATATTTTTTGAATGATGCGTTCAACGAGCACCGCGGTTTTTCCTGATCCTGCTGCTGCGGCAACGAGCGTATGTTTTCCAGTCGCATAAATCGCTTGCCACTGTTCATCTGTCCATTGACTTTCTCGTGGTTTTGGCGGAATCACACAATCACCCCTTTAACCATTCATCAATCTGTTTCGGTGTTAATACGCGATATTGTTCCGCATCAATCCCTTCGTCAAATTGGCATACATCGCGAAACTCACAATATTGACATGCGGTTTTATTTTTTTGTTTGTACGGTGCAATATGCGTCACACCTTCGATCATTTGTTCGCCAACATCAACAATAAAGCGACGTACATGTTGCCGTAACATCGTAAACTGTTGCTCTGTTAACACTTTTGAATGTTGCGCAAACGTTCCATTTTTATTTAAACGGACAGGAACGATAAGAGAGCTTGTCCCCGGCTCTACATGCTCATCCATTAAGCGAACCGTTTTTTCATCTGCTAATACATATCCGCCCATTTTAAACTGTTCTAAAAACTTTTTCTCTAACTCATGTTCATCAAGCCATTCATTCACTTTTATCGTTGGATTATGAATCGGGAAGTATAACACTCCAGCTGGAAACGCCGATGTACCAACGAGCTTTTCCGCATACTCAAGCACAATATCTAAATAGGCCAACATTTGCAACGCTAAACCGTAATACACTTCCGTTAAATCGAGCGTCTTTTGCTTTGATTTATAGTCAATAATGCGGAGAAGCACCCCCTGTTCGCTCGTTGCTTGGTCGACGCGATCAATGCGACCGACAAACTGCAATACGGTTCCGTCCGATAATGTAAATGTAAGCGGTGGAAGCGGTTCTCCATCACCAAACCCTAATTCTACACCAATCGGCACAAAGCCGCTCCGCTTGGCGTGCTCGCTTAATACGGTCGTCGCTTTCGTCATAATCGTCTGTAACTTTTTCTTCATATATCGGTAACGGTGTGTGCTTAACAACACTTCTTGTTGAATGTACGGAGCAATTTGCTCCACCGCCTCGTACGACAACTGTTCACATTGCTGTTTTGATAATTGACTCCACGGAAGTTGCTCTTGACGCAAACGATCGGCGATCACTTTTAACGCCTGATGAAACAACTGTCCCATGTCTGGCGCCTTCAATTGAAAGACCGTCCGTTCTTTTAACTTTAAGCCGTGCGCCGCAAAATGAGCGAACGGACAACGGTTAAACGTCTCCATACGCGAAATGCTCGCTTTCACTTTTTTTCCATATAACGCTTTCGCAAGCTGCTTATTTAAACGTTTCGCGCGATTTTCATAAAATAACGCACGTACAACGACCGCCATTCGTTCTTTCCATTGTTCATGTTGTACATAGGCATTGTATACATCCCACCATATCGGCTCAATGGCATATTGTCGCTTCCACGCTTCAAGTTGTTGCACGAGCGGACCGAGCGTTGCCACATCGTTTGTCACATACGTCAGCTGTTGTTGTAGTGGGAGTAAAAACGGATCCGTCCCCCATTGCATTTTTGTCACGTTCGGGAACATATCGGTCAGCCGTTTTATGAACATCGATGGCAACAACGTTTTTTCTTGCTCGTCAGAAAGCGCATACGTCACATATAAACGTTCAGACGGACTAACAAGCGCTAAATAAAGCAAAAACGGCTCATCAAGCAACCGCTCACGGCTTGCCGGAGCAACATGTAAAGAATAATGATGCAACAATTCTCGATCCGTTTCCGACAACATGCCGTCATCATTTTTACGCATCGGAATGACGCCTTCATTTACCCCTACAAGAAACGTACAACGAATATTCGAAAGGCGCGAACGATCGAAATGCGCAATTAATACTTGATCCGTTGCCGGTGGCACGAGAGAAAACTGCAAACTTTCAAATCCCGTTTCGATAATCGTTAAAAATGTTTCAAGCGAAAGCGTTTCATCCCCTAATATTTCAACGTATTGATCGAGCAAGTCAATAAACGCTTGCCACACTTGTTCGTGGTGGCGGGCTGCGGACAGATCACCTCTTTCTTCCGCTTCATCGCGCAACCGTTCTAATTTTTGCGGAATTTGAAGGTGTTCTGCATATGCATATAGCGCTTCACATTGCTCGCGCCCCGTTTTCGCTTGTTTTAACCGCTTTTGTAAAACCAATAATGGCGAAATGACAAGTTTACGCCATTCGTTTAATTGTTGTTCATATCGTTTTTCTTCATCAGTTTGAGGTGCATGCACACCTTCTAGTCCTTTATATTTACGATACGTCCAATGCTCCGTCCACTTATCTCCTTGGATCCCAGAAGCAAGCACATAGTTTTCAAGTTGATCCATCGCCATGCGCATATCATGTACAGATTGGTCGAGGTGAAAAAAGAAATCTGTTTTCACTGCACGAAACACCGCTTCATAACGAAAATTTGTCCGCACTGCTTCCATACTTGCGCGCAACCATTCAATAAACGGATGATCGAGCATCGGTTCTTTTTCGTCAATAAAATACGGAATGCGATAGTCGGCAAACACCGTTTTTAACACGTTGCGATAATCTCCTACGTTACGAATCAATAAAGCGATGTCACGATAGCGATACTTTTCATCTCGTACAAGTCGAATGATTTCACGTGCAATGCCTTCCATTTCCGCTCGGCGTGTGGTCGCTTCCCCAATGATGATCGCTTCCGTTTGTTTTTCCCACTTACAGACAGGTCGATCATCGTAATGCGCTTCAAGATGACGGAGTTCTTCATGTTTATGGCGGACGTTGTGACGAAGTTGTTCTACTTTTTCAATCGGTACCCCATTTTGCAACGCGATGTCGCGCAATTGCGCATACGTCCGCCACGTATTGCGAAAGACATGCAAATCATCCGGCAGTTGCTCATACGGGGCATCTAACGTGAGTGCAACGGTCACATGCGGGCAATGAATAAATAATTGTTCGATGACCATATATTCTTGCGGCGTAAATTCATAAAAACCGTCCATGTAAATGTGCGCGCGTTTCATATAAGAAGAATGGCGAATTTTTTCGGCAAGCAACCGTAAATAATCTTCCGAATCGACGTAATGATGCGCCATCTGTTGTTCAAATTGCTCAAAAATCATCGCTGTATCTTTTAATTTATCGGCAAGCACGGTTTCATTTGCGGTCGCATGGCGGCGCAGCTGCTCTTCCGTTTGTTTTAACGTCGCTGGCGTCACACAATACCGTTTATATTCTGTCAACATTTGTTCAAGTTGTTCAATAAAGCCACGTTTATCCGCCGCTTTCTGAAACAACGTTAACTGCTCTTTTTGCTGTTCAACAATTTTCCTTAGCAACATATGTACGCCTGTTTGCGTTAAATGATGGCGGCTCATGCCGCCTGTCTCTTGCAAAATACGCCAAGCAAGGCGCGTGAAACTAAATACTTGTGCTCGAATCATTCCTTTGAGGCTACCGTTTATTAACGCGTACTCCGATTGAAACGTCATTTGTTCAGGAACGAGGTAAATAATCGGATCGCCATCTGGTTTTTGTGCGAGTTGATCGATCATTTCTTTTAAACACATTGTCGTTTTTCCGCTTCCTGAGCGCCCGATGATGAAACGTACAGACATATTTGTCCATCCTTTCTTATTTTCCGTCGTGCAATGCAAAACGTTGCTCGACTTTTTTTCCGATGTACCATAAAAGAAAAATGACAACAGCGACAAACACCGTGCGCATCGGCTGACGAATAAGCGCTACAACGTCGTAACCGATAAAGCTAATCATAAATACCATCACCATTTTTCCAAACAATATCGCTAACATATATTGTTGCATCGCAATGCCGGATAACCCCGCCACAACATTGACTGCTGCCGATGGTGTAAACGGAAAACAAAGCAGTAAAAAGAGCGGACCAAAACCGCGGCGCTCCACCCAATGCATCATGCGGCGAATCGTCGGGTGGCGATGTAAAAAAGAAAAAAAGCGCTGCCTCCCGATTTTTCGAACAAGGAGGAACACGAGGAGTGAACCGACACTTGTCCCAATCCATGAAATAAGAAATCCTTTCCAAAGGCCAAACGCTGCCGCATTTGCCATGACAAATACGAAGAGCGGCAAAAACGGTAAAAATGCTTCCGCCATTGGCAAGACGATGCCAGGAATCACACCAAATGAACGATATTCCGCTAACATGTCAAGCATATGTTTTATCGTAAACCATTGTTTTAATTCCTCTAAACTCATACAGTAACCCCTTTGCTACGTGCTCATGATTATATTGTACAAGTTTAGAGGAAAAGAGAAAACTGTTACGACCATTCCTTTTCCCTTAAGTATAGTAAATACATCATTTTCCGTTCGCGCGCTTCGATGCGCTCGTTCATTTTTGTCCGTAACTGTGCAGTGCGATGTAGCTGATTGATGAATGAATGATGTGAAATACATAGCTCGACGATCGTTCCGTTTGAAAACGTAATGCGCGTTTTTCCACCTTGAACATGCTCATGATGACGAATATGTAAATGCGATAGCCATACACATTGAGGATTCATTGGGGAAATCGTTGGAAAAAAGAAAATTTCGTTCGTTGGTTCAACTGCAATCGGTGCTTTATGCGAAGTGCCAATAATATGTCTTGCTCCATCTTTTCTTCCTCTTAAACTTGCGCCATAATACAAACAACTTTGCTCAATAATTTCCATCGGCTTTTGTTTGACGATAATTTCTCCATCTTCCTCTAACACTTTCGTCCACATTTGCTTATCGTGAAAAAACGGAAAAAGCCCCATCGTATAGCGCGTCAAATATAGATGCTCGACGATGAGCATACCGCTCCCTCCCTTATATACACATTTCGACAATATTATACCATAAATATACGGAATTTTCATGAAAAATCCCCTCGTTTTTTTCGAGGGGATGTTATTTTATGCACCTGTAAATTGTTCTTCTTCTGTCGAGCCTTTTAGCGCCACAGTTGATGCTTGACCGCCCGTAATGACAAGCGATACTTCGTCAAAATAACCTGTTCCGACTTCACGTTGATGGCGTGTAGCTGTGTAGCCATATTTTTCTGCCTCAAACTCCGCTTGTTGCAATTCGGAGTAAGCCGCCATGCCGCGATCGCGATAGCCGTGCGCTAACATAAACATGCTGTAGTTGAGCGCGTGGAAACCAGCCAACGTAACGAATTGGAATTTGTAGCCCATTTTTCCGAGCTCCACTTGGAAGTTGGCGATCGTTTCGTCGTCCAACTTTTTCTTCCAGTTGAAGGAAGGCGAGCAGTTGTATGCAAGCAATTTGCCCGGGAATTTTTCATGAATCGCTTCCGCAAAACGACGCGCTTCTTCTAAGTTCGGTTCGCTCGTTTCGCACCAAATTAAATCAGCATACGGTGCATATGCCAATCCGCGCGCAATCGCTTGGTCTAAGCCGGCACGCGTACGGAAGAAGCCTTCTGGCGTACGCTCTCCTGTAATAAACTGTTGATCACGCGGGTCGATGTCGCTTGTAATTAAATCAGCTGCATTCGCGTCTGTGCGCGCAATTAATACGGTTGGGACGCCCATGACATCTGCCGCAAGTCGCGCCGCAATTAAGTTGCGAATCGCTGTTTGCGTTGGAAGCAACACTTTTCCGCCTAAATGGCCGCACTTTTTCTCAGAAGACAATTGGTCTTCAAAGTGGACGCCTGCTGCTCCTGCTTCAATCATCGCTTTCATCAGTTCGAAGACGTTCAATTGGCCGCCAAATCCTGCTTCCGCATCGGCAACGATCGGCAAGAAATAGTCGATATCTTCTTTCCCTTCCACATATTGAATTTGATCAGCCCGTTGAAGCGCTTGATTAATGCGCTTTACAACGTGCGGCACGCTGTTTGCTGGATATAAGCTTTGGTCCGGATACATATGACCGGCTAAGTTCGCATCTGCCGCCACTTGCCAACCGCTTAAATAAATCGCTTTTAAACCAGCCTTTGCTTGTTGCACCGCTTGATTTCCTGTTAACGCCCCAAGCGCATGTACGTAATCTTCCGTATTTAATAAGTTCCAAAGCTTTTCCGCTCCGCGACGCGCTAGCGTATATTCAATATCAAGCGAACCGCGCAACTTAATGACATCCTCTGCGCTATACGGGCGCGTAATGCCCTTCCACCGTTCATCCAATTGCCAACTTTCTTCTAATTGTTTCACACGTTCTTCAAACATGCTCTCTCCCCCTTAATTTTTTTATCGTAACCCCTCTGTTTCCGTACATATGACCCCCAAAAAAGTTGTGACGCTCTTTTCTCTATGTACGAGCTTTGATACATCTCCCACCCTTCTTGTTATAATACACATTTTCCTTTCGACGTTTTTATTATATAACACAATTTTCAGAAAAGAAAGTATTTTTATGAATTTTTTTCAAAAAAATTTCACCTTTCCTACTTTTGTTCTAAAAAAATAATGCGCTCTAAAATGGTCGGATGACTGTAACGAAACAGTTTGACAAGATAAGGTGGATGCACTTGGCTTAAACTAGAGCGAGTCAACTGTTGAAACGTCGAGATCGCTGCTTCTTTATTTTTCGTCAGTTCAATCGCATACTTGTCCGCCGCATGCTCTTCATAACGGGAAATAGCATTCATCGCAGGGCTTGCCGTAAAACTTAATAGCGAAATCAATAGTAAAAACATCGGTAAAGAAGCGAGGTCATTCCATTTTTCAATGCGGCAAAGTGTCCCAAATCGTTTCATCATACGCTTCATCCATCGATTCGTCAACAGCAATCCGACAAATGTCACAACAATATATAACCCAATTCCCCAATAAATATGTTTCATGACGTAATGCGCCATTTCATGCGCCATAATAAATAAAATTTCATCTTCGCTTAACCGCTCAAGCGTCGTGTCCCATAACACGATGCGCGAATTGCCGCCAATGCCCGTTACATAAGCATTTAACGCATTCGTTTTTTCCGACATGTTCACTTCAAATACGTGGTCGGCTGGAATGTTTGCCTTCTCAGCTAACGCTAAAATTTTTGCTTCTAACTGTTTATTTTTTAATGGATAAAAATCGTTATAAAGCGGATCGATAAAAACTGGCTGAATAAACGTTAAAAAAAGCGTAAACGGAATGGAACAAAGCCACGCATACACCCACCATCGCTTTTCGAATTTTTGCATAAGCGTATATAATACATACACAATGACAACCATGATCGCATAGTTCACCCAAAAATCAATCAGTTCATCACGCATCCAACTCGAAAACGTTTGGGTTGAAATATGATACATTTTCGCCATGTAGTAACTTGCATAGCTAAGCGGAAACGTCACGACTTGTACAAGAAGCGATAACCAAAAGACGTAAATCGCCGTTTGCATAAACCTCCGTTTCGTCGTCGCCTCCGCCCACTGTTGAAAACGGGCTGACAAACCAAACAACAACACAAAAATATAAATGACCCACTCATATGGAACAGATAAAAAAAATAAAAAGTTTTTTACTTCCGAAAACTGTTCAGCAAGCATTAATTCTTTCTTCGTTAAAAACGTCGCAGGATCAGCGCTCGTTCCTTTATATTGTGCTGGAATGGATGAGTCCGTCCATTGAAATAAATAAAACGCAAAAAAGAGCGCATACATTGCATAAAGGAACAACGTCCAAAAAGCGATTTTTCTCATTGCCCTTCCCCCTTGTCCATGATTACTATTAGTTTAGTTTTTCATTTGCCATTTAGAACAACGAAAAAATTCAAATAATTGTCACGTCCCATTCTCCTCATTGGCACGTTGATTATGTATGATGAAAGTGGGAGGGATACACGTTGAGAAAACTATATATTGGCTTTTTTAGTTTACTTGCGATTTGTATTGGTATAGGCATCTTTTATTTTTCTTACTACCGCCAAGATCAAATGGAGTTTCCAAAAGACGTGACGATGGAAACTGCGTGGGGAAAACCGTATTCATTCAATAACATGGAACCGAAAGTACGTCTACTAGAATTTGTATACACAAACTGTCCAGACATTTGTCCAAGTACGTCATTTCAAATGAAACAATTAAAAGAACAGCTCGAAAAAGACGGTTTGTTTAAAACGAAAGTTGAATTTATTACGATTACGATCGATCCGAAACGCGACACCCAACAAGTGATGCAAACATATGCGAACATGTTCGGAGTAAAAAGCGATGACGAAGGATGGATTTTTTTACGTGGGAATGAAGAAGATACAAAAAAAGTAGCTGACGCGTTTAACTTCTTATACCGCGATCCCGGCAACGGCATGCTTATTCATACAACGCTCACATACTTTTTAGACGAAAACAACCGCGTCATTGACACATTCGGCATGGGCGAAAAAGGGTTTGATAAAGAGAAAGTGTATAAACGTATTCTCAAAGAGGCGAAATAGCCTCTTTTTTCGTTCCCTTTGTATGATGAATAAGAATGAGTCTTTTTTTCTAATTCAGAAGAAATGAGCAGTTATTAGGCATTTATACGCTATGGGAACCAAACGCACTCGATGGAAAAGATGAAAACTACGTGAACAAAGAAGCGCACGACGGGACAGGCCGCTTCGTTCCGTACGTCGTCCGCAGCGATGGAAAAATTATCGTTGAAGCGAGCCGTGACTACGATAAAGAAGGGAACGGAGATTATATTTAGTACCAAAACAAACGAAAAAGCCCATTTTATTTGAGCCATACACGTATGCAATTGACGGCAAAGACGTGCTGCTTACGCGCTCACCTTGCCGCTCATCGATCCGACAACAAATGAATTTTAGGGATCGTCGGCGTTGATTTTGAAGTAGCGTTTTTGCAACAGCTCGTCGCAAACGAATTTACTCGCATCAAATGCAGCGATTGAAGCAGCACGTACTGGAGAAGCAGGAAAAGGCTTTGCTGTTGTCGCCGAAGAAGTGTGAAAGTTAGCTGAACAAGCAGATGAAGCGACGAAACAAGTAAACGAGCTCATCGGGCATGTCCAACATCAAGTAAAAGAAGTGTCAGAAGTCACAAAACAAGGAGCGGAAGATATAAAAGAAGGCAGCGCAATCATTACGAACACTGCGCAAGCTTTCGAACGAATTGTCCAAAAAACAGATGTCGTATCGGAAGAAATTCAAGAAATATCAGCGGCAACAGAACAAATGTCAGCTGGCGTGGAACAAGTGACTGCTTCGCTTGAAAACATTGTTGAAACGGCTAAAGATGTACAAGCTGAAATCGTTCAGGCGACGCATTCAGTCGATGAACAAACGAATATTTCTAAACAGCTTGATGCATCCGCCAAACAGCTTGCTCGCATCGCTGTGCAGCTGCAACAATTAATCGAGCGCTTTACTTTGGAGTCCCAAAAATAACGGGACCCCTTTTCAACTATCCGCATCACTTTACTATTTTTTTTTATCATTTAGCAATACTAAAATATACAAAATAATAAAATAAATACGTACTTTTTTCTTTTCATCCACTTGTCGCAACATATTTATAATTTCCTCTTCCATTTTCCCTCCATGTTCCACTTCCTTTTCATTTGCAACGAGCCAATCGATAGATACATCTAGCACTCTACTGATCGGAATAAGCAAATCTACACGCGGGGTTACCGTCCCATTCACAATTTTATTAATCGTGCTCTTAGACTGACCTGTTTGTTCTACTAAATCTTTTTGCTTTAAATTGAGTTGTTTTAAACGTTGCTTAATTCTCTCGCTAATGATCGCTTTTATATCATTCACATTCACCACTCCCTTCATGTTTTGTTTCTTTTTTGGATTTTTTTTATTGAAAAGTTCCTAAAAAGAAACTATAATGGTAGTCAAATAAACCTTTCTTCGTTTTACGTAACCACAACAAGACGGTGGATTCGTGGACGTTTATGCTCGTGCAAAACGTACCATCAGCGCGCGGGTCATATGTTGTTATACGTCGATCATGTGCTTTTTAATATAAACAAATGTTTCTAAAACTTTTTACATCGTCATCTCTTGGCTGATCGTTATTCTTCTATTCCTTTCTGTATTCTTAAAATACACTAGGAAAATCGTGTCCTAATAAAAAGAAAAAAATGAGCATGACGTATATGACTTTTTATCATACGGACATCGAAGCGCCTTGTTTGCAACCGATTTCTTGTATTTATCGCATGTTAAAAAACTAATTCATTATGGAGTAGGCGTCGTTTCGATCTCCTTTATGTACGTAATGTACATATTGAGCGTGTATCACTCGTTTATTCAAGCGAGCGATGTTTTTTGTACTCCTCCATTCTTTTTTAGTAGCTTTGATAATGTTTTACTTATTTATTAGTTATATGACGACAAAGCATATAACGCACACGATCAATTCCTTGCAGCAAAAAATCGCGGACGACTATATTCCGAACGTTTATATTGACGAATTTTCCTCTCCCGTTCACACGTTCAATGCATATAAAATTTTTTTGCTGTTGCATACAATTGGACAAGAAAATGATGAATATCGGTACATTGTTGAACATTCTCACCGCGTTGCAAATTATTGTTTGAGAATTGGTGGATATCTCGGTCTTAACGATCATCAGCTACATAGCTTGTATCAAGCTACCCTTCTTCACGACATTGGAAAAATAGGTATACCTATCTATATTTTATTAAAAAAAGAACCTTTATCTAAAGATGAATTTTCATTTATTCAACAATATCCGAACATTAGCTACTTTATAGCCAAAACGACATTAAGAACGGAAAATGAAGAATTGTTAAACGCCATTCGATTTCATAAAGAACATGTAGACGGAACAGGATATCCTAACCGTTTGAAACAAGATGAGATCCCTTTGCTAGCAAAAATCATCTCAGCCGTAGATGCATTCGATGCTATGACCTCATCTAGACCGTATCGAAAAAGTAAAAGTAAAATGGAAGCAATTGAAACTTTATTAAAAGAAAGCGGGACAAAGTGGGATGCCAAAATTATGAATGTGATGAATTTATTGTTAACAAAAAAAACAAATATGTTAATGTAGCGATAAGAAGCTAAACACTTCGGATCGCTTTTTTCTTGTCTATATAGAAAGGAGACGCTCCATTGGACTGTACAAACTTATTTAAAACGACTCGTTCATTTTCTCGAGCTGCTCATCAGAAGATGTCAAATATTTTTTTATAAAAACGAATCTATGATTAAGCGACATATTTTTAGTATGTCAGAGACGACTATAGTACATTACAATTCAACGTCATGGATCGTTTATCCTATTCAAACAGGCACAAACGATAGTTCTGTTCGTTTGCTTATTTCCCATCCATACCATCCAGACAATCATATGTACGTCGAATGCTTAATTGAAATACTTACGCTTATCATTCAAAAAAATATAGCGAGCAACAACTCGCCCAAGAAGTTGAACAACTATCAGAAAGGGAGAGGCAAATATTTTTCCTTTTACTAAAAGGGTACAGCAATCAAGAAATCGCGGACGAACTCGTTTTGAGCAAACATACGATTAAAAATCATATTAACCATGTGTTTCAAAAACTGGATGTCAAACGTCGTTCACAGTTAATTGCAAAGTTCAGTCATCTTTTATAATTTTGTCATTCGGGGGAGCATCATGGATATTTTTGTAGGAAGACAACCTATCTTTAACAAAAATTACGAGGTCGTTGCTTATGAATTGTTTTACCGAAGCGGAGAAAAAAACTTTTATAACGCGTTAGACGGAAATAGAGCGACAATGGACGTGCTAATCAATAGCTTTATGAACATTGGAATTGACAAGCTAACGAACGGAACTCGGTGTTTCATTAACTTCACAGAAACGTTATTAAAAAAGCGAATCCCGTTTCATTTCCCAAAAAATTTAATCGTTGTTGAAATACTTGAAACGATTCCATATTCATATGAGCTCTTACAAATTTGCAAAGAGTTAAAGAAAGAAGGATATATGATTGCGTTAGATGATTTCATCTTTTTAGACCAATACATTCCTTTATTTCCTTATATCGATATTATTAAGGTCGATTTTTCTCAATCCAATAATTATAAGCTATACGATTCTGTCATTAAATCTCACCATATTCATTTACTTGCAGAGAAAATTGAAACGAGCGAACAATTAGACGAGGCAATGCGAAACGGGTTCGTATATTTCCAAGGATATTTTTTCAGTAAGCCAATTGTCGTGAGAGAGAAATCTCTTCCAAAAATGTCGCACAATTCCTATTTCTCTTTGTTAAAACAATTAAATAAAAACGAATTAAATTTTGAAGAACTTGTTGAAACGATTGAACACGATCCTTCATTAACTTATCGTTTACTCAAAACAGTAAATTCTTTTTTCTTATCTTCTTCCCCAAAAATTAAATCGATTCGTCATGCGGCGATTTTGCTTGGAACAAATCATTTAAAAAGCTGGTTGACCGTTCTCGCATTTCAACAGCCGAACGAGCCGTTCAAAAATGAGGTCATTGTCAACAGCTTATTAAGAGCGAAAACACTTGAACAACTTGCTCATTTCATTGGTTTAAGTGATGAAAAAGAGATGCTGTTTTTTATGGGCATCTGTTCTTCTTTCCATCTACTATTGGATCGGTCTTTGCATGACGTATTGGAAGAGCTGCATGTCGATGAAATTATTCAACAAGCATTAGAGGGGCGTCATCCACTGTATTCCTCTTTATTTGAGCTCGTTCTCTCACTCGAAACAAACGATAACGAGCAAACGAAACAATTAGCGAAGGCACTAAACATCCCTACATCTGAAGCATTCGCCACTTATCAAAAAAGCATCGAATGGATCGTGCAAATCCAAAGTGGATGGGTAAACTTATAAGTATTGAAAAACCAACATCTTTCGACAATAATAGACATATATTCTATTTTTCTATATAAAAGGAGGAGCTCGAAGTGGAGAACCATCCGCCTACGTCACGAATCTACATTAAGCGCAATTTTTAATCGAAAAACAGTGCGAACAGCTACAAGGTTTTTACTTTAGCCGACCGATATCGCTTGAACAACTACCAAACACGATCGCATCATTACGACAAATCGTTCACACATTAAAATCCCCGATGTAACTCGGGGATTTTTTTATACAAGCACAGCGCGATCGCTCGCAAATTGGCTACCGCGAATGCGCTGAAACTCTTGGAGAAGCACTTCAACAGTCAACTTTTTCTTTTCTTCTCCACTTGCTTCAAAAATAATTTGCCCACCATCCATCATAATGAGCCGATTTCCTAATTGGACAGCTTGCTCCATATTATGCGTCACCATTAGGGTCGTTAGGTGATTTGTTTCAACAATTTGTTTCGTTAAATCGGTAATTAATTGAGCGCGTGCAGGGTCTAACGCTGCCGTATGCTCGTCAAGCAGGAGCACATGCGGTTGCGTAAACGTCGCCATTAAAAGTGACAACGCTTGCCGTTCTCCGCCAGATAATAACCCCACTTTCGCATGCAGACGATTTTCTAGCCCAAGCTGAAGTGTTGCAAGCGCTTCTTTAAAAAATTCACGCCGCTTTTTCGTCACGCCGAAACGAAGCGTCCGCTTTGTTGTTCGGTTATAGGCTATCGCTAAATTTTCTTCAATCGTCATATTCGGTGCGGTTCCTGCCATCGGATCTTGAAAGACGCGACCGATGTAACGGGCGCGATCGTGTTCGCTCATCGTCGTCACATCTTTCCCGTCAATCATCACTTCACCGGTATCAGGGACAAGTCTTCCTGAAATAATATTCATCAACGTCGATTTTCCTGCCCCATTGCTTCCGATGATGGTGACAAAATCGCCTAGCTGAAGCGAGAGATCAATATGTTTTAATGCCACTTTCTCATCGAGCGTTCCTTCGTTAAACACTTTCGTAATCTGCTTGAGTTGAAGCAACCGCTGCACCCCGCTTTCTCGCTTTTCGTTGTTTTTCAGCACGCGCCGCGATCATTTGCGGAACGACGAGCGCTAAAATGACGATCAAAGCTGTAATGAGCTTCACATCACCCGTTTCTAAAAATTGGACGCGCAACGCCAACGTAATGACGATACGGTATACAATGGCTCCGAAAATGACTGCAAGCGTCGCCCGTACAATCGTTTTCGCCCCAAATAGCGCTTCCCCAATAATGACCGACGCTAAACCGATGACGATCATGCCGATCCCCATGCCGATATCGCTAAAGCCGCTATATTGCGCAATGAGCGCGCCCGAAAATGCAACAAGCGCATTTGAAAGCCCAAGTCCCATGATCGTTAAGCGGTCGGTATTCCCTGAAAAACTAGCAATCATTTTTTTATTATCCCCGACTGCGCGAAGCGCCAAACCGACTTCTGTTTTTAAAAATAAGTCAATAACAACTTTCACTATAACAACTAACAACATCCCAAAAACGACAATTCCCCACGTTTTCGGAACGAAAGGAATAACCGTTGCCAACGCTTGGTCGAAACGTTGAAACGCTTTCGTAATGATTGTCATGACCGTTTCTCGTTGCAAAAGCGGGACGTTCGGTTTATCCATAATGCGCAAATTAATCGAATATAAAGCGATCATCATTAAAATGCCTGACAATAACGGATTAATTTTCCCTTTCGTATGCAAAAGACCTGTCATACATCCTGCGAAAAAACCCGCCCCAAGCGCTGCAAGCGAAGCAATAAACGGATTGACGCCAGCGACGATAAGGACGGAAGCAACGGCCGCTCCCGTCACAAAACTTCCGTCCACCGTCAAGTCAGGAAAATCTAAAATGCGAAACGATATATACACACCAAGCGCCATAAGCGCATATAACAATCCTGCTTCGACAGAACTAAACAATGCTGTAATCATACGATCCATCCTTTTTATTCAATAAATTCCGCCATGCTATCCCATTCACTACGCCACGTGATCCCCATCTCTTCTGCCGCTTTTTTATTAATGACAAGTTTTAATTTTTGTGGATATTGCACCGGAAGTTCCGATGGCTTTTTCTTCCCTTCTAAAATGTCAGCTGCCATCACACCCGCTTCGTAGCCAATATCATAATAGTCAAATCCGTATGCCGCAAAACCACCACGTTTGACCGAATCTAACTCCCCAACAAAAAGCGGGATGTCTTGATCGTTTGCAACTTGAATGACGGATTCAAGTGCAGAAACAACAGTATTGTCTGTAATAACATAAAAACAATCTACTTTGCCGACTAACGATTCCGCTGCTTGCTTCACTTCCGACGACGTCGACACCGACACAGGTACGATCGTTAAATCGGTTCCCTCCATCGCTTTTTTCACCGCATCCACTTGCGCGACGGAGTTTTGTTCACCAGCGTTATAAATCATCCCGACGCGATTCCCATCGACAAATTGATCAATAAATTGCACCGTTTTTGGAATCGCATCTGGATGTGTGTCTGTCGTTCCTGTCACGTTTCCGCCCGGCTGTTCCATCGACTGTACAAGTTTCGCGCCAACCGGATCCGTCACAGACGTAAAAACGATCGGAATATCTTTCGTTGCATTTAATGCACCAAGCGCACTCGGCGTTGAATTGGCGAAAATTAAATCGACGCCATCTGCCACAAAGTTGTTGGCGATCGTTTGGTTATTGTTCATATCTCCTTGCGCAATTTGCACATCGTATTCGACTTTTAATCCTTTCTCTTCAAGCGCCTTTTTAAATCCGTTAAACGCCGCATCAAGCGATGGATGTTCAACAATTTGCGTCACGCCGACTTTATATGTTTTTTCTTTTTCCCCACTCGTTTCTTTCGTCGTTTTCTCTCCAGCGCATCCTGCTAGCACACCACCGGCAAGCAGCAGCGCTCCACACGTTTTCAACCACTTCATTCGTATCCCCCTTACTTTTTTGCTGTTATGCTTTTATGCGTTAAATTATACAAATATATTTTCTAAATATCAAGTAAATTATAAAAAAATAAATAAAAAAACGGTGCTTACATCGCACCGCTTTGAGAAATGACTTGCTCTTTTAACGCGCGTCTTAAAATTTTTCCTGTCGTATTTTTTGGTAACTCGTCTAAAAATTCGATTGAACTTGGCACTTTATATTTTGCCAAATGTTCGCTACAATAAGCAATCAGCTGTTGTTCTGTCAATTGTTTATTTTTACTTACGACATAACATTTTACCGCTTCACCAAAATTCGGATCAGGCACACCAATGACCGCAGCCTCAACAACGTCCGGATGGCTATACAGCACTTCTTCCACTTCGCGCGGATATACGTTGTATCCCCCAACAATAATCATATCTTTTTTTCGATCAACAATATAAAAATATCCTTCTTCGTCCATTTTCGCTAAATCGCCTGTATACAGCCATCCATCTCGAATCGTATGCGCCGTTTCTTCCGGCATTTTATAATATCCTTTCATCACATTCGGACCGCGTACGATCAGTTCACCTACTTCGCCGACCGGCACTTCCTCTCCTAATTCGTTCACAATTTTATTTTCCACGTTCATAATGCTCGTCCCAATCGATCCCGGTTTACGCGGACGATCGAGCGGATTAAAACACGTCACCGGTGATGCTTCCGATAAACCGTACCCTTCGGAAACGATGACATGAAATTTTTTCTCAAAGTTTTTCAATAATGCAACAGGCATTGACGCACCGCCTGAAATGCATAGACGCATATGTGCAAAGTCTTCCGCTTTTCCGTCTGGATACTGATATAAAAAGTTATACATCGTCGGTACGCCTGCAAACACCGTCGCTTTTTGTTCACGCGCTACTTTAAACACTTCCGCTGGGCTAAATTTCGGGAGAATCAGCACCGTTCCGCCGTTCATAAGCGGCGCATTGAGCGCAACCGTTAAACAAAATACATGAAACATTGGCAACGTTGCAATGACGCGATCATCTTCATTAATTTTTAAGTAGTCCGCGACATCTTGGGCGTTACGGTATAAATTTTTATGCGTTAACATCGCTCCTTTTGGTTTTCCAGTCGTTCCTGATGTATATAAAATGACCGCCACATCATCATCGTGAAGCTCTGGCCCGAAGAACGGCACATCACCTATCGCCAGCACATTTGTAAACGATTTCATTTTTGCCGGCACAGCGATCCCGTGTTCTTTTCCTTGCGGTGTTTCACAAATGATCATGTGCTCGACATTTGGCAAGCGTCCGTCAAGCTTCATAAGCGTCGGAATGACAAGATCAAGCGCAATGACAACTTTTACATCGCCGTTCGTTAAAATGTAATGAATTTCATCCGCCGTATAAATTGGGTTAATCGGAATGACTGTCGCCCCTGCACGCATGGCACCATACAAACTGACAATAAAATACGGTGAATTGCCTAGCAAAAGTGCCACATGATCCCCTTTGTTTACTCCAAGCTTTGCGAGCCCGCTCGCAAACTTCATAATCGCTCCGTTTAATTCACCGTACGTTGCAGACGTTTGCTCAAACATATACGCCTGCTTATTTGGCTTCTCCGTAGCAATTTGCTGTAACCGTGAAACTAAATTCATCTTCCCCACCCCTTTAGTGAATGAATGATCATTCATTTTAAAATTAAAAAAATTCTAAATGTATTATATTTTAAAATAAAAAAACAGGCAAGCGAGACATCTTTTAAAAACAAATAAAAGCTTACTATTCACAACCAATGAACAGCAAGCTTGCTATAGGTGACTCAGTCGCTTTCAATTAAAATTGCCCGTTGTACAGGCGGGCAATAGCGGCCATGTTTGTTTCGTATAAATGATACTTTTTTCCGTCTAGCAATAACGTGTTCACATCGATATTTCGCATTGCTTTCCTTCACTTTTTAAATGTTGGATAACAGCGTGCATCAAGCTGTTTTTATCAAAATGTCTTTCATCTAACTCAATAAAGATTTTATGATTAAGATTGCGATTGCTTTTAAACACATGATTAAACATGCTAATCCTCTCCTTGTTCCTAAAAATACGAAGGTATGTTTTATCTCTCATAGACATCTACCTCTCTATCATTTATATTTTACCAAAATAAAAAAGGGGACTTACCCCTTGTTAAAACGACAACGACCGCATTTGGCTATCTGTGGCGCGCAACAGCTCTCCCCACGTTCGATAACCGCGCAGACGAAATTGTTCTAATAGCTCCACAAATAAATACGCAGTCGTAAGCGCATCACCGATCGCCGAATGACGTTCATACATACGTGTGCCAAACGCTTGGGCATATCGCTCTAAATCGCGCATATCATATGACGGTGCAATAAAGCCGATTAAATCGAGCGTATCAATAAATGTCGGCTTGTGAAATTTCATTTTTTCACGGCGCAATTCGTGTTTCATCACAAATAAATCAAATGAAATGTAATGACCGACAAAGCATACACTTTGTTTTTGTTCAACAAACTGGAAAAATTGTTGCAATGCTTCAATTGCCATCGGCGCATGCTGAACTTTTTCCTTTGTAATATTCGTCAGTTCAACAATAACGGGTGGAATATCACGATTTGGGTTCACATACGTATGAAACGTCTCGTTCTCCAGCACGTTCGTTCCTTTTACTTGCACCGCACCGATTTCGATTAACCGATCCGTTGTCGCCACATGAAATCCCGTCGTTTCTGTATCAAAAACTGTAAAAACAACGTCATCAATTGGTGTCGATAACGGGATATTGTCGTTTAACTTATAATCAATCGCCTTGCGTAAAAAAAACATCATCATCCCCCTTAAAAATAAGAAAATAATTGCGCTTGTAGTTGCTTTAACGTTTTTAAACTTAAAATGAGTTCATCTTTTTCACGCGTCGTCATCGTCGTAAACGATAAAACAGACGAAGACGGTTGATTTGCTTTGTAGTGATTCCATTTATGGCGAATGTAAATGGCTAGCACGTTTTCTGCCGCTTTTTGCACATCTTTTGCAAACGATGGGGACAACACGTGTTTCTCCTTTAGCTTCTCAATTCGCTCAAACGGCGTGCCAGATACAATGCCATGAATTAATCCTAAAATTTGCACGCTATGGTGGTACGGAAATAGCACTTCTTTTTTCATATCAATCGTTTTCCGCTCAAGTCCAAAAATCGAACGAATCGGGCGGTCAAGCGTCGGAATTTCATTTTGCTTTTCCATCTCCACAAGCCGAAAAAAGAAAATTTTCGCTCGGTTTAACTGCTCGCGAATTTGTTGTTCAAACGTGCGATGCAAATCCATATCCCCATATACAAATCGATATGAAAAAAAGTTTTGTGCCAACAACAAATTGTCGTTTGTCGCATGAATCATCCATTCACGCAATCGGTCTTTCCACGTCTCTAATGAACCGCGCCATGCCTCTTCGCTCGCCATCATTTTTCCTTTGCATCGCTCATATCCCGCTTTCTCCATCATGTGCACAATCGCCTTGCCAAGGTTCGCAAAATACGAACGATGCTCCTCGCTTTCATACACGAGAAAATGATCTTGATCCGTCAGTAAAAACTGCTCTCCTCGGCCACTTGATCCCATTTGATAAAAAGCGAATCGGCATGGAGGCTCCCCTACTCTGTCCAACGCTAACGACAAACAACGCAATACGAGTCGATCATACAGTTTCGTAATCATATGTAAACATTGGGCAATCGGCACTTGATCGCGCAACATCGTTGCTAACAACTCGTAAATTGCCGTTTTCACTTTTGGCAACGTTTGTTCATCTGCATGATCGATTTGTTGAATGGTCCGCATCATGCTTTCGTTTTTCTTTCGCATTAAATCAGAAAACGTCACGATACCTTGCACTTTTCCGTCATCTACAACAGGCAAATGTTTCACCCCACGTTCAATCATTAGCGCAAGCGCATCGTAATAATACGCAAATCGCGAAATCGTCGCGACATCTTTTGTCATCACCCGTTCAACAACCGTATCGTACGGAAGCGATTGTCCTAGCACACGCTCGACAAGATCCGTTTCCGTTAAAATTCCACATAACGTTTGTTCATCTGTCACGACGATCGAACTAATATGAGCCGCCGCCATTTTTTTCGCCGCCTCTTGTACGGTTGCCGTCAACGGAAGGGTCACAACGTCGCGAATCATAACATCTTGCACAGGAACAACAAACGATGTAGCGTCCCCGAATTTACGCGCTTGCTTAATTTGCTCAGCAAGCGACACATATACATCTTTTAAACGAACACACACCTGCGCAAGTAAATAGTCATGTACGTTCGGATCATCCCATAACCGTGTTAACACGGAAAACGGCATGACAAGCACTTCACATCGTTCCGCCGCCCGTACCGCAACGAGCTCTTCTTTTCCATCGCTTTTCGATACACCTAAAAAATGGGCTAAGCTTGAAAATCCGATAATTCCTCCTTTTTGCACCACTTCAAGCACTTCGTCATATCCTTCATGCTCAACATATACTTCCGCCACCCCATCAAGCAACAACACAAGCCCTTTACGCTGCTCATTTTTCCCTAAAATCATCTCATCTTGTTCAAACGTTTTTCGTTCACATTCAGCGATAAGCTGTTCGATTTCGGATTGTGGCAATCCCTGAAATAATGGATGCATCAATATCCCCTCCCTTACAAAAACGGCATCTGTATATACAGATGCCGAACACATTATCTCATCCACACTTGACCGTCTTTGTATGTCATTTGCTCTGGATAACGAAGATCATACACTTCTTCTTGAACAGACTGTGAAGGTTCTTTCGTCATTAATGAAACAACGACATTCGCTAACATGGCCGCAACTGCTCCAAAAATTCCTGCCCCTGTATCAACAATTCCTGCAACTGAAAAGCCACCATACTTCGCTGCTAAAATGTAGCCTAGTGAAACGGCTAAACCGACAAGCATTCCTGCAATGGCACCAGCAGCGTTTGAACGTTTCCACCATACACCAAGGACAAGCGCCGGGAAGAACGTGCTTGCCGCAATCGCAAACGCCCATGCAACAATTTGTGTAATCACGCCCGGAGGATTTAAAGCGACTAAACCAGCTAACACCGTCGCTGCCGCAATCGAGATGCGTGCAACAAGCAAGCGATTTTGTTCCGATGCGTTCGGGCGCAAAATACGATAATAAATGTCGTGTGCAAATGACGATGAAATAGCAATCATTAAACCTCCTGCTGTTGATAATGCTGCCGCCATCGCTCCAGCTGCGACTAAGCCGATAACAAACATGCCAAGATTTGCGATTTCTGGTGTCGCCATAACGACGATGTCGTTGCTAATGACCATCTCTTGCCATTGTAAAATACCGTCGCCATTTGCATCCGCAATTTGCAACTTCCCTGTGTTAATCCATTTTTCTGTCCATGCTGGCAATTCGCTAATCTTTTGACCGACGACATTTTTAATTAGGATGAAGCGTGAAAATGCGGCATACGCAGGCGCTGATAAGTAAAGCAACCCGATGAATAAAAGTGCCCATGCCCCTGACCAACGGGCTGCTTTCATCGTTGATACCGTATAGAAACGAACGATGACGTGCGGTAGACCCGCTGTTCCAGCCATTAATGTAAACATAAGAGCGAGAAACTGCCATTTGCTACCATTCAAAAATGGTTCTGCATACTGTGAAATGCCTAATTGCTGATCCAACTCTTGAAACTGACCGACAATTTTTCCGTAAGAAAGCCACGGAATCGGGTTTCCTGTCAATTGAAGCGACATGAAAACGACCGGAATTAAGTAAGCGATAATTAAAATGACGTATTGCGCTACTTGCGTCCATGTAATTCCTTTCATTCCGCCAAACGCCGCATAAAACGCAATTAATACAACACCGATCATCGTACCGACTTTTGCATCTACCTCAAGCAAACGTCCGATAACGACGCCCGAGCCGGATAGCTGACCGATCGAATAAACGAATGAAATAATGATCGTACAGAGCGCTGCAATTACGCGAGCCGTATGACTTTCAAAACGATCGCCGATAAACTCCGGTACCGTATAACGACCGTATTTGCGAAGTTGTGGGGCAAGTAAAAATGTCAATAATAAGTATCCACCTGTCCACCCCATAATGTATGCAAGACCGTCATAGCCTAACAACATAATCGTACCGGCCATACCGATAAAGGATGCCGCACTCATCCAGTCCGCCGCAATCGCCATACCGTTTGAAAATGGAGAAATGCCGCGACCTGCGACGTAGAAATCAGACGTTTCTTTCGCCTTATTGTAAATTGCAATCCCGATATATAACGCAAATGATGCGATAATAATGGATAAAGACACGAGAAATTGTGTGTCCATGTTGCTCCCCCTTCCCCTTTGTTCTCTTAATGATCAAGTGTTTTCCCTGCGCTTAGTTGTTCGTTTTTCTCTTCGCTAATGCCGTACTTTTTATCAATGTTGTCACTTACTTTTGCGTTAATAAACAATAAGATGATAAACGTCGCAACGGCTCCTTGTGCTCCCATAAAGTAATGGAATGGGAAACCGTTAAACGTCATATTTTTAAATGACTCCGCGAACATAACGACGCCAAACGACACAATAAACCAAATAATCAAAAAAATAACAATTAACCACACACGCTCACGGAAGTACGCATCCGCCACTTTTTTGTCAATTTGTTTCAAACAAACACACCCCCAAGTTAAAAATAAATTTGACCGTTTCTAAAAATGGTGCTGGGAACGTTATGACTTCAAATAAAAAGTAAGCGAAGACTGACAAGAATGGAATGAGTAAAAAGAAAGGCTTTTGTTTACGAAAAGCAACGTACAAACTCGCAATTGTAATGGCTAAGATGAGGTAAAATGCAATCAAACAACTCCCCCCTATTTTGTAAGCGTTATCATTTTCTTTTAGCCCTCCCTACCTCCTAGTATGTACTGCTAAATTTTAAGAAAATTCTAACACAATCATATTATCTCCACTTTTCATTTCATCGTCAAGCATCTGTTCAAAAAATTTTCAAAATTTTTTATTCTGTATTATAACAAAAGGGTAGCCGATCGCTACCCTTCCCATGTCCATCTTGTTTTTGCTAATTGCACATCGCCACGGAAGATCGTTTTTGCTTCGTCGACAAGTTGTTCAACGTTGCCGAAATGAGGTAAGTGCGTTAGTAGCAATGTTTTAACGCCAGCGTCGCGCGCGATCGTTGCCGCTTCCTCGCTCGTCATATGCCCTGCTTGTTTCGCATGTTGCCCGGCATAAAAGTTGCATTCGCAAATCAGTACGTCCGCATGTTTTGCAAAAGGAACAAACTCAGGCAAATAACTAGAATCTGCTGTGTATACGACCGTCTTTTCTCCTGCACAAATGCGCATCGCATAACAAACAGCTGGATGTTCTGTCGGCATAAACGTAATCGTAAATGGACCGATATGAAGCTCATCGTTCGGATCGTACGCCACCGCTTTCGTCACTCCTTTATGAGCAAGGCGTGCGAATCCATCCCGATCAAACGAATGTCCATAAATAGGAAGCTCAGGCAAATGTGCGCCTAAATTTTTCTTAATGAGTCGCGCGTATTGAAGCGGTCCGATATCTGCGACATGGTCGTGATGATAATGTGATATGATAACCGCATCAATTTGCTCAATGTCAATGACGTTTTGAAGTTGCGCTAACGCTCCGCTTCCACAGTCAACTAACAGATGAAACCCGTCATGTTCAACTAAATAACATGACGTTGCTTCATTTTTTTTCGGAAATGCTCCCCAATAGCCGATCACTGTCACTTTCATATGTATTCACCTTCCTTGCAAAAATGTGTACAACTAAACGATACCAAATTTCTGAACAAATTTCACATACGCAAATGTTATAAAACAACTATTGACAAATATATATCTGTTATAATACAATAAAGTCAACAAAAGCGAAGGGGATGGGGAGTTATGTTAGAAAAAATGTCTGAATTTTATAAAAAGTTACCACCGAAAACATGTTGCGAGTGCGGCGAAGAAATGGAAGAACAACATGAATGTTACGGCAACGTTTGCGTGCAATGTTTAAACGTTTCTTGTTAAAGTAAAAAGCAGCCTGCGCGGCTGCTTTTTACTTTAACTTATATACACGTGCTTCATACGGTTTTAGCACAATCGTGTCAATCGATTCATTTTCATCGACCGTATAGTTGCTAATAAGCAATTGTTTTTCCGTAAACGTGATATGTGACGGCAATGTAAATGTTGGCTGCTCGCTGCTAAAGTTTGTGATGACAAGCAGCTGCTCATCGTTCAACTTGCGTACGTACGCATAAATTTGTTCATCATCTTCAAGCAACAGTTCATATGATCCGTATACGATAATTGGATGCTCTTTTCGGAGACGAATGAGTTTTTTATAATAATGGAACACCGAGTTTTCATCTTTCAACGCTTGTTCGACGTTAATGTCGCGATAATTCGGATTTACATTAATCCACGGAGTGCCTGTCGTAAAGCCTGCATGTTCTGTCGCATCCCATTGCATCGGTGTGCGCGCATTATCGCGACCGCGGTAATGAATCGCCTTTAATATTTTGTCTGGATCATACCCTTTGTTTACTACAACATCGTTCCATAAGTTAATCGTTTCCACGTCACGATAATATTCAATGGACGGGAAAGAAACGTTCGTCATACCGATTTCTTGTCCTTGATAAATGTATGGCGTTCCTTGCATCATATGTAGCCATGTCGCTAACATTTTTGCGCTTTCTACACGATACGTTTTGTCGTCACCAAAACGCGAAACAGAACGCGGTTGATCGTGATTTTCTAAATAAAGAGAGTTCCAACCTTTCCCGTGCAGTTCAACTTGCCATTTGCTCATAATTTTTTTCAAATCGGTTAATTTCCACGGTTGAATGTCCCACTTGCCGAGATGGCTACCCGGTTTCGAATCGACGTCCATATGCTCAAATTGAAACAACATATTCATTACGCCATCTTGCTCGTTCGTAAACCGAATGGCATCGTCTGTTGTGACCATTGGTGTTTCGCCGACTGTCATAATGTCGTATTTGCTTAATACTTTTTCTTTCATTTCACGCAAATAGTCCATTAATTT
Source organism: Anoxybacillus kestanbolensis (assembly GCF_001996285.1). Taxonomy (NCBI): domain Bacteria; kingdom Bacillati; phylum Bacillota; class Bacilli; order Caryophanales; family Anoxybacillaceae; genus Anoxybacillus; species Anoxybacillus kestanbolensis. The sequence continues at coordinate 139,035 of NZ_MQAD01000001.1, forward strand.
CGGACCGTTCACAAAATATTGACCGCCCCATTGATAACGATCGTTTGGATTTGTCACCGGCGCATCTGGCAAACCTTCTACTTTTGATAATAAGTTGATAACATCCATCCGGAATCCGTCAATGCCACGATCTAACCACCATGTCATCATGTTGAAAATTTCTTCGCGCACCTTTTCGTTTTCCCAGTTTAAATCTGGTTGTTTTTTCGAAAATAAATGTAAGTAATATTCCCCTGTCGCTTCATCATATTGCCAAGCAGAACCGCTGAAAAACGATTGCCAATTGTTCGGCTCTTTTCCGTCTTTCCCTGGTCGCCAAATGTAATAGTCGCGATACGGATTGTCTTTTGACTTGCGCGATTCAATAAACCAATGATGTTCATCTGACGTATGGTTGACGACTAAATCCATCACTAATTTCATGCCGCGTGCATGCATTTCGTGAAGCAGTTCGTCCCAGTCAGCGAGCGTACCAAACTCGTCCATAATGTCTTGATAGTCGCTAATGTCATAGCCGTTATCGTCGTTTGGCGACTTATATACAGGCGATAACCAAACGACATCGACGCCAAGCTCTTGTAAATAATCTAATTTTTCGATGATGCCGCGCAAATCGCCAATTCCGTCCCCATTTGAATCTTTAAAACTGCGCGGATAAATTTGATATACAACTGCTTCTTTCCACCACATGTTTATTCCTCTCCCCTCTATTCTTTTACAGAACCAGATGTTAAACCTGATACGATGCGACGTTGGAATAATAATACCATAATAACGAGCGGAATCGTAACGATAACGGTCGCTGCTGAAATTTCGCCCCATGGAATCGTATATTGCCCTTGGAACATTGCGATCCCAACCGGTACCGTTTTATAATTTTCTGCTGTGTTAATTGTTAACGCGAATAAAAATTCGTTCCATGCCGCAATAAACACGAGAATGGACGTTGTGAAAATGCCTGGTACAGCTAACGGCAAAATGACTTTAAAATACGTCTGCAACGGTGTTGCGCCGTCCATTTTCGCTGCTTCTTCTAAATCGAACGGAATTTTACGGAAAAACGTCACTAATAGCCAAATCGAAAGCGGCAACGCAAACGTCGTATACGGAATAATTAATCCTAAATAACTATTCGTTAGCCCAAACTTTTTAACAAACATATAAATTGGCGAAATCGTCGCGATTTGCGGAAACATCGAAACAGATAAAACGATGCCAAGAATAATCGATTTACCTTTAAAATCTAAACGGGCGATCGCATATGCAGCAAACGCTGCTACAAATACGGTATATACGGTTGTAATTGTCGCAATGACTGTGCTGTTCCATAAATATTTTAAAAACGGATAATTGACGAAAACAGAGACGTAACTTTTTAACGTCGGATGGCTCGTAAACCAATTAAACGCCTCATCTCCAAACAATTCCGTTAACGGCTTGATTGAACTTAATAAAATCCACAAAAATGGAAACATGACTAAAAAAACAAAAACAAATAAAAACACGTAAAACAATGGCCCGGCTTTCTTTTGCATCGTCGCACCTCCTATTTTCGATCAGAAATGAGGTCAGCACCTAAAATCTTAATGTAAATCGTCGAAATAATCGCTACGCAAATAAAGACGATTACCGCTAACGCTGAACCGCCACCGAAGTTTGTTTGTGAGAACATGACTTTATATGCTAAAATCGAAATCGTTTCTGTCGAGTTCGCTGGTCCGCCGCCTGTCAATACGAAAATTAAGTCAAATACACGAAACGCATCAAGCGTACGGAACAAGAGTGCAACAAGAATGCTTGACTTTAAAAGAGGTAGCGTAATTTTGACGAACTGTTGCCACTTTGTCGCTCCGTCAATCGATGCCGCCTCGTATAGTGAGCTTGGGATCGTCTGCAAACCTGCTAGCAGCAATAATGCCATGTATGGAGTCGTTTTCCACACGTCAGCGAAAATGACAGCAAACATTGCTCCTGTTCCTGTCGTGAGTAGCTCACTCATATCATTAATAATTCCGATATCCGCGAAGTATTTTGCAACAATTCCGTTTTGTCCATCATATAAAAATTTCCACATTAACGCGGATACGGCTGTCGGAATTGCCCACGGAATTAAAATCGTTGCTCTGACAAGTCCGCGTCCAAAAAACGCTTTATTAATCAACAGCGCGATCGCTAAACCGAGCACTAGTTCAATGGATACAGAAATAACCGTAAATACAGTTGTATTCCAAAGCGCTTTCCATAAACGGGAGTCGCTCAAATAGTTTTTGTAATGTGCTAAACCGACAAAGTTCGGTTCAATAACCGCCCCGCTTAATCCGTTTGCAAGCCCTGTTAATTTGTCCCCTTGTTTTAATTGTCCGTTTTCGTTTAATGTCTTTAATGTTTGTTTCGTTTCGCTAATCGTTTTTGTTAAATGTTGTGCCGCTTCTTCATCAATAGAAACAATTTTGAGCTCTTCACTCGGCACTTCAAAATTATTTAAAATTTCATCAACTTGTTCATATCGTTTTGCTACTTCTTTATCCGCGCGAATTTCCTCATCGACTTGTTGCAATTTTTCTTGCAACGATTCCAGCTGTTCTTTTTCCGCACCCGTTGCTTGAGCTATCTCTTGCTTTAATGCGCTCATTAAAAATGGATAATTTTCTAAATATCGCTCTAAGTTTAAGCTGTAATCAAGATGGAGAGAGGACTTCGCTGGGTTGTTGAGACGATAGTCAAATAAACTGAAATAAAATGACTGAATGACTGGCCAAATGGCGACAGCTAAAATAAGCAAAAGCGACGGAGCAACAAGAATATACGCTAAACGGCGCTCCGATTTTTTTTCGTTTTTCACTCGTTGTTCCCCCTTTATGCAAAGGATTTAGCCTTCAGCGCTCAAAAGAGGCTGAAGGCTAACGTGTCATTACTGCATAACAGCTTTAATTTCTTTTTCCATGTTCGCAACTGCTTCTTCAACTGTAATTTGTCCAGCAATCGCTTTTGATACGTTAATTTGAATAATTTCAGACACTTCTGGGTAGTTTGGTACAACTGGACGTGGTACCGCTGCGTTTAATCCGTTAACAAATCCTTCTTCTGCGAAGAATGGATTCGCTTTTAACACTTCTTCATCTTTAAATAGTTCTGGAAGCGTTGGTGCTAAACCGCCGTAAATCGCAGAAATTTTTTGACCTTCTGGACCAGTCATAAATTTCACAAATTCCCAAGCTGCTTCTTTATTTTTCGAATATGCGTTAATTGCTGTCATCCATCCACCTAATGCGGCAGCTGCCCCTTTATCACCAGCAGGGAGTGGCGCAACGCCGACTTTGTCAACGATTTTTGATTGTTCTGGATCGTTTGCTAACGCGTATTGATATGGCCAGTTGCGAATAAATGGAGATTGACCTTCAATAAACGCTGTATGAGATTCTGGTTCTGTAAATGTTGTAATGTTGCTTGGCACAACGTCAGATGTTGCAATCTCAACCATTTTCTTTAATCCTTTAATTGTTTCAGGGCTATTGACAACAACATTATTGTTTTCGTCTACAATTTTTCCACCGTATGCCGCAATAAATTCAATCGCGTTACATACTAACCCTTCATATTGTTTCGCCTGCATTAAGTAGCCGAATTGTGTACCACCTTGCCCTTTAAACTCACGTGCAGCTGTCAACAACTCATCCCAAGTTTTTGGTACTTTCTCCTCTGGTACGATATCTTTACGATAAAATAATAGTCCTGTGTCAATAAATTTCGGCATCGCCCATTGTTTTCCGTCGAAGTTTCCAGCTGCGAGTGCACCTTGGTTATATGCATTTAAATCAATGCCGTCTTTTTCAATAAAACGATCGAGCGGAAGAACATATCCAGCTTGCGCAAATTCTGCTGGCCAAACGACGTCTAAATCCATGACGTCAATTTCAGACGACTTCGCATTTAACATCGTGACGTATGCATCGTGCTGAGCCCCTGTGTCTGAAGGCATTTCGCGGAATTCAACATCAATGTTTGGATATTTTGCTTCAAACGCTTTGACGATTTCTTCTGTCGCTTTTGTTGCATCTTTACCGCGAGCGTACACAATTTTTACAACTTCTTCTGATTTTTTTGCATCGTCTTTTTTATCCGTTGTTTCCTTCTTGTCTGTGTCTTGACCGCCAGAACAAGCTGTCAAGCCGAGCGTAAGCGCTAACAATGCAGAAGAAAATTTCGTTGCCTTCTTCATGAAAAAGTCCCCCTTTATTGAATAAAATGTATGTCAAGCTTCACTTTTATGAAGCTCGCTACCAACTGTCGACGCACGTACAATCAACTGAAGTGGAAATTCATAAATTTCTTGTACGTCATACCTTTTTGTCTGAATTTTTTCTACGATAATATCCACCGCTTTTTGTGCCATTTGTTTGACTGGCTGATGCACAGTTGTAATCGTCGGGTTTGTTAGCTCAGTAATCGCTTGATTGTCAAAACCAACAACAGCTAAATGTTCAGGGATGCGATAGCCACATCTTAACGCCTCAGATATAATGCCGGCCGCTACTTCATCGCTTCCGGTGAATACAGCCGTCGGTCGCTCTGAAAGCGCCATCATTTTTTGGAATACACGCTTCCCGTCTGCGATATGAAACGCATCGCGAAAAGCATACTGCTCATGAAATGAAACTTTATACTCCGCCAGCGCCTTTTTAAAACCGATTTCACGCGACTTTGCCACATTGCTTCGATAACCGCCGGAACAGTATGCGATTTTCGTATGGCCTTGTTCGAGCAAATGTTTTGTCGCTATGTATCCCCCGTATACTTGATCGAGCCGAACCGTTGGAACGTTTGCACGATCATCAAACTCATTGCAAAGGACAATCGGCCCGTATTGCAAAAAAGGTTTTAGCTTTTTCCATTCATTTTGAATAGAAGCTAAAATAACACCATCTACTTGTTTCGTTTTTAATAAATTCATATAGTTTAACTCTTTTTCAGGCGAATAGCGCGTCTGACAAATAATGAGCTGGTAGCCATATTCGGCTGCCGCAATTTCTGTCGCTTCTACAAGTTCGCTGAAAAAAGGATTTGTAATACGCGGAATAAATAGCGCTAAAATGCTCGTTTTTTGATTCCGCAAACTTCTAGCCGATGAATTCGGTACATACCCTAGCTTTTCCATCGCTTCAAGCACGAGCTTTCGTTTCTCTTCTGACACGTACGGGTGATTGTTAATGACGCGCGAAACCGTCGTCCGTGAAAGCCCTGTTAGCTTGGCGACATCTTCAATCGTCGCCATCCTCCCATTCCCCCCTCATTCCAATCGAAAAGAAACGAATGAAATCGTTTTCATATCCATATTATACGCACATCATCTTGTATATGCAAGTTAATTTTTTAAAAATTTTTTCATCAAAAAAACTTCTGAAGCATATTACGCCTCAGAAGCTCGTTCGACAATCGTTATAAATTGACGACGATGTTGAATCGTAAAATACGTCATCGTTCCAGCCATCATAACGACAATAAACATAAGTAATTTGCCGACGTTTTCCCACATAAACGCAAAATCACCGCTCGAAATGACCGTTTTAAATCCGAAAACAGAATATGTCATCGGCAGCCATGCGTTAAAATGTTGCAATGCACGTGGAATTAACTCAAGCGGGAACGTACCTGCGCTTGTCGTTAATTGTAAAATTAAGATGACAATTCCGATAAATCGTCCTGGATCTCCAAAAACTGTAACGAGAAATTGAATGACTGATAAAAAGGTAATGCTTGTCACCACGCTAAACAAAAGAAATAACGGAACGCTTTTCACCTGTAAATCAAGCCCGAAAAGCAATACGCTGTCCGCAAGAAGCGCTTGTAACACACCCACACCAATGAGTACACCAAACTTCGCAAAAAACCATTGAAATGGTGAGCGTGGCACTCCAGCCGGTTCGCGAAGTGGAAAGACGATCGAAAGTAAAAGCGCACCGACAAACAATCCTAACGACAAGAAATATGGTGTAAACCCTGTTCCGTAGTTTGGCACTTCATTGATTTTTTTATCTTTTACTTTCACCGGTTCGGCAAACATGTTATATACGTCTTCGTTTGCTTTGACGTTGCTTGCTTTTTCAGCACCTTCTTTCAATTTATCTGCTAGTTCTCCTGAACCGTCCGCAAGCTGATTCATTCCATCTTGCAATGTTTCGGTTCCGTTTGTTAGTTCATTCATTCCGTTCGCTAATTGTTGTGCACCATCCGCTAACCGATGCGCACCATCTTGCAGTTGGTCGCCCCCATTCGCAAGAGCTTGCAAACCAGAAGCAAGTGTTTGACCACCATTTGCGAGCTTCTCTGTCCCTTGTTTCGCTTCTTGCATTTTTTCATGTAACGTATGCATGCCCGAAACAAGCTGTTCTTGTCCGTTCACTAATGCATTTGCGCCATCGGCGAGTTGCTGTTGTCCAGCAAGCAGTTCGTTTACGCCGCTATCGAGAGCCACATGCCCTTCATGTAGTCGCTTTGCCCCTTCGCTTAAAGACGTCGCACCTACTTGTAACGCTTTAGCTCCATTGTTCAACTGTACAACGCCTGTTTCTACTTGTTTGCTCCCTAGTGATAATTGCTCAACATGTTGTTTTAATTGCTCGTATACCGCTTTTTGTACTGGATCTGACGCTTGCGCAACAAGCGTATTAAGTTGCGAAACGAGTTGCTCTAACCCGCTTGTCACTTGCGTCGCACCCGCTTGAACTTGCGTAGCTCCTTGTTGCCACTCGGCAAGCGATGTAACTAGTTGTTCCGTCCCGCCACTTAATTGCTCTGAGCCTTGTAAAAGTAGTGGCATGCGAGCATCGAGCGCTTTCATTCCTTCAAGTATACGATTTGTACCTAAAGCCAGTTTTACTGTTCCTTCTTTTGCTTGCTGTGCTCCTGCAAGCAATTGTCCTTGCCCATCTACCATGCGCTTCATTCCATCATGAAGCGTTTGAACACCGGTTTGAACTTGCATTGAACCGTCAGCTGCTTGATGCAAACCGTCCGTAAATGTAATTGATTTTTCAGCAAGCGTCGCTAAATGGCGATACAATTCATTGGAGCCATCTCGCGCTTTGTTCATCCCATCATATAGCCTGTTCGTTCCGTCTTTTGCATCTATCAATCCGTCATGCAATTTGTTTGCCCCATCGCTCGCTTTTGTTAATCCGTCCGCCAACGTTTTTACGTTTTCAAACATGTTTTCGGCGTACGTTTCGGTTAATGTTTTTGCTACCTCTGTTTTAATTCTTTCTACTGCTGTTCCACCGATTTGGGCAGATAAAAAGTTAAACCCTTCATTTGGCTTGTAAATAAGTTGAAGCTTTTTCGGGTGATCATCTTGTAACGTCGTTGCGTTTTTAGAAAAATCTTCAGGAATTTCAATCAGCATATAATACCGTTGCTCTTTTAATCCTTTTTCCCCTTCACTTTGGCTTACAAAATGCCAATCAAACTGTTTCTTTTCTTTTAGCTTGTCGACGAGATCATCACCAATATGGAGCTCTTCTCCTTCAAATGTCGCGCCTTTGTCATTATTAACAACAGCGACAGGCAAATCGTCTAAATGATCATACGGATCCCAAAACGCCCATAAAAACATACCACTATATAAAAGCGGAATAAATAAAACAGCGATAATCGGAATAAGCACTTTCCGATTGGACGTGACCGCTTTTATTTCTTTTATAAACAATTTGCTCAACCCCCTTTTTAAAATATTGACCAATTTGTTCATTTAGTCATTTTACACAAAAAAGAGAAGGATCATCATCGAGATAATCCTTTTAATAAATACGAATCAAACAGTTCGGCAATTTTTTGTTGCGACAACGGCTCATGCTCTTTTTCCCAATCAACATGTAACGCGATATACATCTTGAACATTAAAAACGCCGTTAGCTCTGCATCGCACAAACGAATTTCCCCTTTTGCCATCGCCTCTTCTATTTTTTCCCGCACATAAGCGATCATTTCACGATCAAGTCGCTTCATCACATCACGTACAGCTGGCGTGCCGATATCGCGCACTTCTTGTAACAGCTTAATCGTCAACTCATGTTCTTTGCGAAACGTAAAAATACGTTGCAAAGCACGTTGTACGTTTTCGTTAAACGATAAGCGTTGATCGATTGCCGCGTCTGCCTCATGCTTAATTTCAGAAATGATCGAAGAAACGATGTCTTCAAGCAGCTCTTCTTTACTTTTAAAAAACGTGTAAATCGTCCCTTTTCCGACATTCGCCATTTTCGCTACTTGGTCCATCGTCGTTGCTTTATAGCCAAAAAGCGAAAATGACTTCGCTGCCGCTTCAATAATTTGTTTTCTTTTATCTGACATAGGCGTTCATCCTTTATTTTGACTAAATGAACATTTTGGTCATTTTGTTTTATATCGTAACACATATGATCTGTAGTTGCAAGAAAAAAGGTGCCTTTTATAGCGACACCTTTTCTTTCGTATAAGCTAAATAATGCAATACTTTTTTAACTGCCTCTTCCCCTTGATCGATGCAATCCGGGAGCCCAAGCCCTTCATACGAACTTCCTGCCAAAAAGATGCCTGGAAGATGTTGTTGCATATGTTGTTTCACCCGTTCCATCCGTTCACGATGACCGACCGTATATTGCGGCATCGATTGTTTCCAACGTGTCACAATCGAAAACATCGGATTCATCGTAATGTTCATCACTTTATTTAAATCGTCCATCACGACTTGAACGATATCTTCGTCTGTTTGATCAACAATCGCCTCATCCCCAGGACGTCCGACATAACAACGCAACAAAACATAACCTTCTGGTGTCGTATGTGGCCATTTTTTATGCGTCCACGTACATGCGGTAATCGTATAATCGCTATCGCGCGAAACAACAAATCCCGTTCCATTCATATCCTTCGCGACCGCTTCTTTCGGAAACGCTAATGCGACCGTTGCAACAGACGTCGATGGCATCGTTTCAAAAGAAGAAAACATCGTTTCATTCGGAAAAAGCGATGGCAATGATTGATGCGGAACAGCGACTACAACGCTATCCGCTTCTTTTTTCTCCCCGTTGCTTAACGTTAACACATATCGTTCCTCAACCTTCTCAATCCGCTCAACACGGACTCCTTTATGCACCGTTCCTTTTTCCAACCTTTGCTCAATCGCATCGACAAGCGAAGCCAACCCCGTTTTTAACGTTTGAAAAATGCCTTTGTCGCTTTTTTGTTTCGTTTTTTGTTTCGGCATCGATCGCTTCATGCCGAGCACGAGACTTCCGTGTTTTTGCTCTAAGTGGAAATATTGAGGAAACGTTGCCATTAAGCTAAGTTGGTCAATATCGCCTGCATAAATGCCTGATAATAAAGGTTCAATGAGGCGATCCACCACTTCATTTCCGAGACGACGGCGGAAAAATTGCCCGAGCGATACGTCCCCCTTCGTTTTTAACGGTGGCAAAACAAAGTCAGCTGCAGCTCGCAACTTTCCAAATGGCGAAAACAGTCGCGTTACAACAAACGGTGCAAGCTTCGTCGGAATGCCCATCACCGCTCCGCTTGGAATCGGATGAAGCGTTCGATTAACGAGAATGTACGATTGACCTGCCGTATTATGCACGAGCTCTTTCTCAAGCCCGACTTCGTGAATGAGGCGTGAGGCGCTCATTTTTCGTGCCAAAAAAGAATCCGGTCCGCGCTCAATGACAAAACCATCGCGATACACCGTTTGCACTTTTCCGCCAAGTCGATGACTCGCTTCAATTAATTCACACGAAATGGGCAACTGTTTTTCGCGCGCTTCTTTTTGCAAGTAATACGCTGCCGCAAGTCCCGTCATCCCACCGCCAATAATGACGACTTTCTTTTTCATGACACTTCCCCTTCTTTTCGCAAATGGTTTAACACAACAGTTGCAAGGGCGTCAATAAACTGCGGATGGGCGTTTGGCATCGGCGGGCGATAGTAACTGACGCCAAGTTCATCTGTTACTTGTTTACATTCAATGTCGTTATCGTACAACACTTCTAAATGATCGGACACAAATCCTGCTGGAACGTATACGAATGCCTCGTACCCTTTTTCTTCATATAGTTGTCGCGTTAAATCTTGCACATCAGGACCTAGCCAAGGCTCTGGCGTATTGCCTGCACTTTGCCAACCAATGACGTATTCCGAAACACCTGCTTCTTTCGCAATGAAATCGGCTGTTTCTTGTAGTTGTTTTGGATACGGATCTCCCATTGCAATAATTTTTTCAGGCAAGCTGTGGGCGGAAACGATCAACACCGCTTTTTCCCGCTCTCGTTCAGACATCGAAGCATACGTTTCTTTTACTCGTTCTGCCCAATATTGAATAAATTTCTGTTCAGTATACCAACTTTCCACACACGTCAACTTCGGTCCACCTAAACGGGCCGCTTCTTCTTTTGCTCGTTCGTTATATGATTTGACACTAAATGTCGAAAAATGCGGCGCTAATACGATCGAAACCGCTTCTTCTATTCCGTCTTCATGCATTTGCCGAACGGCATCTTCAACGAACGGCTCAATATGCTTTAATCCTAAATACATGCGAAATTCAATCTCGTCTTGTACTTCATTAAGTCGCTCGGCAAGTTTTTCCGCCTGTTGTTTTGTAATAGCTGCAAGCGGTGAGATGCCTCCGATCGCTTCGTAACGCTCGCGAAGATCCGCTAGCATCTCTTCCGACGGTTTGCGACCATGACGAATGTGCGTGTAATATCGCTCTAAATCCTCTTCTTTATACGGCGTGCCGTACGCCATGACAAGCAATCCCATTACTTTTTTTGACATCGTTTATTCATCCTTTTCTTTTTGCTGAATAATCGTGGATAAACGCTGTAAGTCGTTTTAACGTTTCTGGCTTGATTTGTGGGAAAATGCCATGCCCTAAGTTAAATACGTACCCACCTTCATGCGCCATGCCTTCATCTAAAATTTGTTTGACGCGCGCTTCGATAACTTCCCATGGGGCAAGCAATACGGCTGGATCTAAATTGCCTTGTAACGCTTTTGTCAGCCCCATCTCGCGCGCTTCACGAATCGATAAGCGCCAATCTAAACCGACGACATCAAGCGGCAAATCGTGCCATTCTTTCGCTAAATGGCTTGCGCCAACCCCAAACATAATAAGCGGAACATGTTCGTCACGAAGCGCGGTAAAAATACGCTCCATCGTCGGTTTAATAAATTGACGATAATCAGAAACATTGACTGCACCAACCCAAGAATCGAAAATTTGAATGGCGCTTGCCCCGGCACGAATTTGCGCTTTCACGTAACGAATTGTCATATCCGCTAGCTTATCCATAAGGGCAAACCATGCTTTCGGTTCCGCATACATAAACGCTTTCGTTTTATTATAGTTTTTCGAAGGGCCACCTTCAATCATATAGCTCGCTAATGTAAACGGCGCACCAGCAAAACCGATGAGCGGAACAGTCAGTTGCTCTTTCGTCAATAGGCGAATCGTTTCAAGCACGTATGGCACGTCGTTTTCTGGATCAATTTCACCGAGACGTTCGACATCGGCAAGCGAACGAATCGGATTGTCGATAACTGGTCCGATACCCGCTTTAATATCGACATCGACACCGATCGCTGGAAGCGGTGACATAATATCTTTATATAAAATGGCCGCATCGACGTTATATTGTTCAACAGGCAAACGCGTCACATAGGCGCATAGCTCTGGTTGGTGTGTAATTTCAAAAAGCGAATATTTTTCTTTCAACGCGCGGTATTCCGGTTGCGAACGCCCTGCTTGTCTCATATACCAAACAGGAACGTATTCCGTCGCTTCTCCGCGACAGGCACGTAAAAATGTATCGTTTTTAATCATCATGTCCATCCTTTCATGTTATGTAATCGCTTATATTATAGTGTAGCGAAATTGTTTATTTGTTTCCACTAACACAACTATACCGATTTTTTCACCGTCTGGGTAGTAATAATGTGCAACGTTCATGAAATCGCCAAGAAGAAAAGAAAGTGGTAAAATATGAGCAAGAAAAGGAAGGGGATGATATCGGTGTACGTATTTATGACAAATGGAACAATCGACTACTTAAAACGATTACGCGATCAGCATCCAAATGAGCGCATGTTGCTCGCATGTAATGAGGACAATGGTATGCTCATTCATGAGACAGAAGGAAACTCTTTATTTCATGAGCCTCGTCCATATGAAGTGCTAGATGCTGTTGGATTGCTCGGAGGGGAGTTTATCGTTTGTAATAACATTCCTGTCACAGATGAAGGTAGACCACTATTTGAACATCGCTTCAATCAGCGAGCGCGTTTAATTGAAAAAGAACCTGGCTTTGTCGCTATTCGCGTGTTACGTCCGTTAAAAAGCGATACATATGTCATTATGACGATGTGGGAAAATGAAAGTGCCTTTCGTCGTTGGCAACAGTCTAAAGCTTACGAAAAAGCGCACCAAAAACGTGGCACAGAAAAAGGAATCGATCAACAACGGTCCATTTTTCCGCGTCCATCCTATGTGACAACATATGCAGTTGTAAAAGAAGGCTGACACATCGTCAGCCTTATCCATTCCAAGCGTTCATGCCGCCGCGCACGTTCACGACGCGCTTAAATCCATTTTTCGCTAATATTTTTGTCGCTTGATTGCTACGCATACCACTTTGACAAATCACAATCGTCTCTTTCTCGCGATCGAGCTCATGTAGTTGATCAGCCAACTGATGAAGCGGGATATTTTTAAATTGACGAATGTTGCGCGCACGATATTCCGCAGGTGTGCGTACATCAATAAATTGGCGGTCTTTCGTTTGTTTTAATTTTTCTTTTAACTCATCTGGTGTAATATGCTCCACACCTTTTGTCGGCAACATTTTTGCCGCAACAAAATAAATAAGCAAAATGATGAGAACGACATTAATCCATGTACCCATATATGTTCCTCCTAAATACGTATATGGGTATATTAACCCGTTTTCGATCATTTGTCAACGATGGTATAATGAAAAAAACAGAAGGAGCGGTTCACGTGAAAACATTACTATTTGCTAAGCTTCGTGAATATTACGACGAAATGGTTACGATTCGCCGTTATTTGCATCAACATCCCGAACTATCGTTTCAAGAGTATAAAACAGCCGCATATATTGCCAATTACTATAAACAACTTGGCATTCCTGTGCGAACAAATATTGGAGGAAACGGGATCGTCGCAACTATTCATGGCCAACAAGGCGGAAAAACAGTAGCGCTTCGGGCGGATTTTGACGCCCTTCCGATTCAAGATGAAAAAGATGTACCATATAAATCAACCGTTCCAGGTGTCATGCACGCATGTGGGCACGATGGGCATACGGCCACGCTTCTCGTTCTTGCCAAAGCGCTATATGAATTACGTGAACATTGGAGAGGTACGATTGTTTGCATCCATCAACATGCAGAGGAATACGCACCAGGCGGGGCAAAGGCGATGATTGAAGACGGCTGTTTAGAAGGAGTAGATGCCATTTTCGGCACACATATATGGGCGACAGCGCCAACAGGTGTCATTCAATATCGGACAGGACCGATTATGGCAGCGGCAGACCGATTCCAAGTCGTCATCCGAGGTTCTGGCGGTCACGGAGCAGAGCCGCACAAAACAAAAGATGCAATCGTTACCGCCTCGCAACTCGTACTACATTTGCAGCAAATCGTTAGCCGTCGCGTCAATCCGCTTGAACCTGCTGTCGTCTCTATCGGTTCTTTCGTTTCCGACAACGCATTTAACGTCATCGCTGATCGCGCCACATTAATAGGAACAGTGCGAACATTTTCTGAGCAGGTACGTGACGATATTGAACGAGAAATTGAGCAAATTGTTAAAGGTACATGCATCGCCAATGGTTGTACGTATGAATACACGTACACCCGCGGTTATCCGCCTGTTGTGAACCATGAAGAAGAAACGAAATTTCTCGCCTCTATCGCCCATGAAATAGATGAAGTCACCGACGTCGTCGAAATTCCTCCGCATATGGGCGGAGAAGATTTCGCCTATTATTTACAACGTGTAAAAGGAACGTTTTTCTTTACAGGGGCAAAAGCCGAAACAACAACAATCGCTTATCCGCATCATCATCCGAAATTTGACTTCGATGAACGCGCGATGCTTATTGCGGCGAAAACACTCGGTCTTGCAGCCATTCAATATACGGAAAAGTAAAAGAAGCGGTTCAAGCCGCTTCCCGTTTTTTTCTCATATAAACGATAATCGCACCGTAGCATATGAAAACAATAAAAAACGTCGATAACATAGTGAAAACGCCATGAGCGATATATGCAACCATACCAAAAATAAACGCTTGATTCACCCCAATAGTCAATAACACACTCATAAACGATCGATGCGCCTCAACAGACGAGATCGGATAAAGGGAGAGAAGCGGATGCCCGCGATGGTGCAAGCGAAGCGAAAGCAATTGTACCGCTGTTGCATACGAACATAAAAGAGCAAACCACTCCACACCGCGAGGCAATGTAAAAATAAAGACGCTACCGATCGCAGTCAAACGAACGAACAAACCGAAATAATCGCCCGCACGGAAAAATGTACGTACATACAAATACGTATACGGGCGCATATGCAAACGAGCGAGCAAACGGAAAAGGAAACGAAGTGACGTCCGTTTTTTTACCGTATGTTTCATGTGAGGAACATCAACAAATGCATGTGCAATCCGATAAAACGCTTGCATTCGTCGCCGTTCATCAGCAAGCAATTGCTCCCATTGAAGCCCGCTTTTGCGTCCTTTTTGCTCCACATATCGCGCAAGGATAACCATAAACAGCAAAGGTACAAACATCCACACATATTGTTGGAGAAATAAAAAATAAAAAAACGTTGCATTCGTTAAAAAGCGAACAAACGTATGAAAATGATCTCGCCCAATTCTTGCCTCCTCTTGCCATTGAACGAACATATTCCATCCTGTTAAAAACACAATCGCCAACAAGACGATAAACAACGGCTGCGATGAAAATTTAAAATGCAAAGGCAAAAGGACGACAAATACAATAAACGAAACGTACAAATGCAGAAAGAAGCTGTACACCGCAGCACGCCAAAAATACGGACGAAGCCGTCGCTCGATCGGAAGAAAAAATACCGCATCTGCTTCTTTAACAAACGTCCGCACTCCACCTTGCGTCACCGCAAAAGCGAGCAAAAGCGAAGCAACAACAGCATAAGGAAAAGACACCAGTTCATCAACTGCTCGCTTATAAAATACCGCACTTGCCCCAATGCCGATAAATAAGACAAGCAACAAATGATCGTTGAACATATAACGACCGTACCGTCTCACCTCGGCGAGATGAGCAATCATCCGCTTTTTCCATAACTGTTGTCCATCAATCATCGTTCGTCTCTTCCTTCGTTAATTCGATATATATATCATCAAGTGTGGCATGAGGCATATGTAACTGCTCTTGAAGCATTGGCAATGATCCGCTTGCTTTCACTTGCCCATCATGTAAAATGATAAACGAATCACAATATCGCTCGGCTGTCGCTAAAATGTGCGTCGACAACAGCACACCCGCTCCCTCCTTTTTTCTTTCCTCAATAAGCTGAAGTAGCGCTTGAATGGCGAGCGGATCTAATCCAACAAATGGTTCATCAATAATATAAAGCGGCACATCGACTAAAAAAGCGCACATAATCATTACTTTTTGTTTCATTCCTTTTGAAAAAAATGCAGGAAACGAACTTAACTTTTTCTCAAGCCGAAACGCCTTCAACAACTGTGGCACGCGCTGTTCGTATGCTCGATCCGTCACACCATACGCCATGGCGGTGAGACGTAAATGTTCTTCAAGCGTCAATTCTTCGTATAGCGCAGGCATTTCCGGAATGTATGTAAATTGTGTGCGATATGCTTGTGGATCATCTTGAAACGTCATACCATTTATTGTAATTGTTCCTTTACGCGGTTGCATCAATCCGATAATATGTTTAATTGTCGTGCTTTTTCCTGCTCCATTTAACCCGATCAGCGCGACAACTTCCCCTTTTTGCACGGTAAACGATACGTCATCTAAAATATTTTGGTTCGTATAGCCACCGAATATATGCTGAACTTGTAATAGTGCCATCATCGCTTTCCTTTCTTACGTCATTATTTTTTATTTTAACAAATGAATAATAAAAAGAAAAACGGGTTATGATAAGTAGCGAAGAGGGACAAACAAGTAGCAAGTCGCAGTGAGCAACAAAGCAAGTTCAAGAACATGATGAAATGAGGTGTCTACGGGCCGCACATTAGCTAGCCTGTAACAACGAAAACACTCCCTTGAAAAGGGGATGGTCATCTTGAACAATGTCGCACTCACAAACGCGTAACTGATTCTACTCGTAAATGAGGTGTTCCCAAAAGACACGTAATCATGAAGATCCCTCTTCAATGGGCAGGATGCGATACGCATCCTGCTCTTTCCGTTTTTCGAAACGACGATCGTGTGGTAAAATAAAGACAAAATGGAAAGAAAGGTGGCATCAACATGAGCGACTGTATTTTTTGTAAAATTATAAACGGAGACATTCCTGCCGCAAAAGTATTTGAAAATGAACATGTCATCGCCTTTTTAGACATTAGTCAAGTGACAAAGGGGCATACGCTCGTTGTACCGAAAATACATAAAGAAAACATTTACGAGCTAACACCTGAACTTGCGCAACGTGTATTTGAAGTTGTTCCTACAATCGCCAACGCGATTCGTGAACAGTTTTCCCCAGAAGGCATCAATATTTTAAACAACAACGGAGAAATTGCAGGCCAAACCGTTTTCCATTATCATATGCATATCATTCCGCGGTACGGTAAAGGAGACGGATTTGGAGCTGTGTGGAAATCCAATCAAAGCAACTATACGTTTGATGAGTTACAGCACATCGCTGCACAAATCAAACAAGCTTTATGAAAAGAAGGTGTCCCGCGCGGACACCTTCTTTCGTCATTATTACTCGCTTTTTAATGCGTCTTTTAACGATTTGTCTTTAATGTCGACATTTGCTTCTTTCATCAGCTCATCAAGCTTCGATTGTACTTTCGATGTATCGAGCTTGCTTTTTTTCACTTCGAATTCAATTTCTTCTTTCATTTCATCAAATGACTTTTTCTCTTCTTTATCCGTTACTTTAATGATATGGTAGCCAAATTGTGTTTTCACTGGATCACTAATTTCACCGACTTTTAACGCATACGCTGCCTTTTCAAACTCTTCCACCATTTTCCCAGGTCCAAACCAGCCTAAGTCGCCGCCATTTTGTGCTGAACCTGTATCTTTTGAATATTCTTTTGCCAATTCCGCAAAGTCTTCACCTTTTTCTAACTTTGCTTTAATGTCTTTTGCTGTTTTTTCATCGTCGACTAAAATGTGACTTGCTTTCACTTTCGGCTTATATTCATTGTAGTATTTTTTCAATTCTTCATCGGTTACTTTCATGTCTTCCATCGCTGCTTTTTGGCGCAACAAATCAAGCTTTACCATATCGCGAATCGCTTCTTCGCCATTTTGTTGCACCGCTAAATCATATTGAACACCATACATTTCTTTTAAATTTTCGATTTCCTTATTTAGCTCTTCATCCGTTACTTTAAACTTTTTACTTAACACTTTCTCATGTACGAGATCGCGTAACACGTCTTTGCCGTAACGTTCTTTCATTTCGTTGTACAATTCTTCTTTTGTAATGTTGCCTTCCTTCGTTTCGACAACAACATCCGATCCGTTATTGCAAGCCGAAAGCGCAAGCATCGCTGCCGCCGACATGGCAACTGTCCATTTTTTCATTTCCCACAACTCCTATCTTTAAATATACACAAAACATACTATACCATATTTTTTCCGAAAGCTAAAATAAAGCAAAGCTGCGCCCATACCTTTTTGCTCCTTTTGACATACAATACATTGTCAAAGCGTCGCAACGCCTTCATATACGAAAGGAGGTGTCGTCTATGGGTGCAGGAGCAGGTTATGCAAACGGATTTGCGTTAATCGTTGTGTTGTTTATTTTATTAATTATCGTTGGTGCCGCTTGGTTATACTAAATGAAAGAAGCTGACAGGGACACTGTCAGCTTTTTTACGTAAACAACACTCCGATGTAGGAAGAAATAAGTAAAATGGTAATAAGGACATTAATGGTACGAAATACTTTTGGTTGTTTCTCTTCTGGAATTTCTTTTTGAATACAAAGCGTATTTGTTAGCTGATTAATGATAAAAAGAATAACTGTCGCAAGGGGTATAAAATAAAGCGCCAAACGAGTCCCCTCCTGTTTTTATGTATTTACTCCCCTACTTTACAACGATTTTTTCGATAAATCAATAATAGCATTTCATTTATGCAACAAATCCTGTAAAATAATACACACAAGTAGAGAAAAGGAGTTTCGAAAGATGAGCATTGAACATCGCATTGAAAAATTAGAATATTATTGTTCGCTCATGCTAGACATGATCGCACCAGAAAAAAAGCCTTTTTATGCGCTCGTCATCCGCTATGGCTTAACGAAAAAAGAAGTCGAAGACACGCTGCGACTGTGCGAACAATTAACTGAACAATATAAACAACAAAAAGAGGAAGGATTCGTGATTTTCACCTCGCTCTTTACTGAATTTGCGAGTGCGCTTCATCCGAACCTTCCGCTAGCTGAGACGATTGATGCGTTACAAAAACAACAACTATTCGTTCCACTCATGAACGAGTTTCAACGTTTATTACATACGCTCAACAAATGAAGCGACTTCTTCTTTTGGCTCATCTTTCTTTTTCAACTTCCCGTTCTCTTCCACGAAATCCTGTTCAATATTTTGAAAAGAACGCTCAAAAATTTCCATAAAATCGTCCCCGTACACATTTCGGATCACACACATCATTTCTAACATTTCTGGAAATTTACCGTACAATTCATACAACGGCTGAATGCCTTGAAGCACAGACGTCCGTTTCGGATCGTACGACTCCATTAATTTTAATAAAACTTCTTCTCCTTTTTCCGTCAGTTCAATGTACGTATTTCGTTTGTCGTCTTCTTTTTTCGAAAACGACAACAATCCGCGTTCCTCTAATTTTTTTGAAAAGTTAAATGCGGTCGATACGTGCATAACACCAAACTTGGCGATTTCAGAAATGGAAGCCCCTTTCAAATGGTAGGCAATCCATAAAATATGATGCTCGTTAATGTTTAAATCAAACGGTTTAATCCATTGTTGCCAATCTTTTTCGATTGATTTCCATAACGCTTTACTTAATTGGGCAACCCTTTGACTAAATAACATCGCCTCTTTAACAGAATAATGTCGTTCCGTGCTTTTCATCTCTCCACCCACTTTTTCGTATTTCCTTTGTTTTATCTTTTATTATGCCAGTAAAACAATAAATAATAAAGTATTAAATATTAGAATTTTTTAATAAATTTTAATATACACTTTTTGAACTAGGAGGAACAAGCATGGTCATCGCAACGGCGACAATTGGTCTCATCTTTTTGTATTTCACGATTGCTACGTTTTCTATATTGAATAAAGCGTGCATGTATCCCCCGAAAAAAGTATTAAAGCAACGCATAAGCGTATTCGGAACCCTCGCCCTTTTTTTTATCGCCCTCACTCTTTTACTCGTTCGTATGCAGTAAGAATGATATAAGGAAAACCCGACCAGAAACGATCGGGTTCTTTTTTATTACTGTTGTGAAACGGTATATGTTCGTCTCATAAGCGACTGAACGATCGGATAAATGACGATCATCGCAATCGTATTGACAAACGCCGTTGGAATGACGACAGCAACGAATAGACCACCAAACGTCGCTCCCCCTGGTAAGCCAACGATGGCTAATGCGACAGCTAAAAACGTCGCCCCAGAAATGAATGTGCCGACAGCAGTAAGCAATGCCGCCTTTACTGGCGTCGCTTTCGCCTTTAGTAACGTAAACAAGCCGAAAAAGAGCGCAGCCGTCACCACTTTATCAACGATGTTCGGGATAAACCCTCCTGGGAAACTTGTCGTTACTCCAGAAATGATCCCTGTGGCAATAGCTAGTAAACTGACAGCCGTTTTGTTCGGAAAAAGCATAATGCCTAAAAACATCATCGTCAACATCATATCCGGCTTCATTCCGAAGAAAAAGCCTGGAATGACCGTGTGAAGCACAGCACCGATCCCAACAAAAAGCGATAACAACACTAACGTTCTCGTATTCATTTCTCATCTCTCCTCATCTCATTCTTTTCTCTTCTCAGCTTGTAAGCAACTTTAACAATATTATAGCACTTTAAAGTGTCGAGGTAAAATAAAAATTTTCAAAAAATATTTTTTCGGAATGTTTCCATAAACTGCACCAGCGCCTCGCACGCTTCTATATCAACAGCGTTATAAATTGACGCGCGGCACCCCCCGACCGAACGATGACCAGCTAATCCAATGAATCCTCTTTCTTTTGCTTCCGATAAAAACTTCTTTGTAAGCTCCTCATTCGGCAACGTAAACGTTACGTTCATATGCGAGCGGCTTTCTTTTTTTGCATGCCCTTTGTAAAAACCTTCGCTTTCATCAATACAACGGTACAATATCGCCGCTTTTTCCGCATTTTTCTTTTCAATCGCTTGAACACCACCTTGTTCCTCTACCCATTCAAGAACGAGCGATAACATATAAATCGCAAACGTTGGTGGCGTGTTATATAACGAACGGCTTTCGCTATATGTGCGATAGTTTAACATTGTCGGCAAATGATCGTCTCCTTTTGCGAGCAAATCTTTCCGAATGATGACAACCGTCACGCCTGAAGGACCTAAATTTTTCTGCGCCCCCGCATAAATAAGAGCAAAACGACTCACATCAATATTGCGGCTTAAAATATCGCTCGACATATCCGCAATTAAATCGACAGCTACATTAGGAAATTCACGCCATTGTGTCCCTGCAATCGTGTTGTTTGATGTAATGTGCAAATACGCAGCGCGTTCAGACAATTCGATATTCGTCGGAATATATGTATATTGTTCTTCTTTCGACGAAGCTGCCACGTGCGTTGTCCCTACTTTTTTCGCTTCTTTCATCGCTTTATCCGACCATGAGTCCGTCAGTACATAGTTTCCAACTTCCCCTTCTTTTAACAAGTTCATCGGCACCATCGAAAATTGTAAACTAGCTCCTCCTTGTAAAAAAAGCACATCATGCGTATCAGGAATGTTCATCAGTTTGCGCAACAACGTTTCTGCGCGCTCATGCACAGCATCATATTCTTTGCTTCGATGGCTTAACTCCATAATAGACATACCTGTTTGTTGAAAGTTGAGCAATTCTTTTTGCGCTCGCTCTAACACAGCAAGCGGCAAAGCAGATGGTCCTGCGTTAAAATTGTACGCTCGCTTCACGCCTTTCTCCCCCTCATATATGTAATAATATATATCCTAACATGAAACATGAAAAAATGAAGAAAAATTTTTATGAATTTTTTAAAAAATAAAAGACCTTGTTTATTCCAAGGCCTTCTGACGTTGCTCGCGCGCTTGCCGAATGCGCTCCATATACACTTCTCCTTCTTTTTCTAACAACTTTTCATCTATTTTCTTTTCTTCTCTTGCTGTGCGGATGGCCATATATCCGCTAATGATAATGCCTGCAAGAAGCAATGTAATAAGCATGTGCATCCTCCTTTAAGCTTGTCTTACTTTACACATATGCAAACAACTAGAAAAATAGACGTATAAAGAAGGAAATAAGCGTGAATGAGCGAATACATGCAAAGGAAAGGGGTGGGGAAGATGAAGACATATACGCTTACTGTTTTTGAAAAAACAGGAGAAAAACTGCTTGATGAAACATTTACTGCTGCAAACGATGACGAAGCAAAACGAATCGGCGAGCAAAAATTAAAAGAAAAACAATTTGAACATAAAACGCATCGCTGTACAACATCGAGCGGCAAATTGATTTTATTTCATCGATAAAGCCCCGATCATCTCGGGGCTAAAATAATTGTGCCATCATTTTTAATTTTTCGTTTGTGTAATGTTCGTAATTTTCATTATACGCTTTCGGCTCTTTCGGATTGGCAAAATGCGTAATCGCTTTTGTTTTTGGATGCACGAATTTGCTTGACGCTCCACATCCCAGCCCGATGATCGACTGTTGCTCTTCCATAATCATAATGTTATAAATGCTTTCTTGACCCGGTAAAGCGTAACCGACGTTTTCTAAATTGCCGAGAATATTTTTTTGGCGATATAAATAATACGGCACATACCCTTTTTCTTTCGTCCATCGTTCCGCACGTTTCATCATTTCATTAATTTCATCACGATCCGCTACTTTATACTTTTCCTTATTTTTCGTCATTTCCGACGCACGCTTAAACGACAACGTATGCACCGTCAACGACTCCGGCATGAGCTTTTCTGTTTGGGCAAGTGTAAAATCAAACTGTTTTACACCTTCTCCTGGCAAACCGATAATTAAATCCATATTAATATTGTTCATCCCTGCCTCGCGGGCAAGATGAAATTTCTCAATCGTCTCTTCCACCGTATGATGACGCCCAATTGCTCGCAACGTTTCTTGAATATATGATTGCGGATTAATGCTAATGCGGTCGATGTTCCATTTTTTTAACACCGCAAGCTTCTCCGATGTAATTGTATCTGGTCTTCCAGCTTCAACTGTAATTTCACGTACGCGTTCAACGTTTGGAAACACACGATACATGTGCGCATATAGTGCATCCATTTCCTCTGCCGTAATGCTTGTTGGCGTGCCGCCACCGTAATAAATAGTCGTAATCGGAATGTTGCGCTCTTTTAAAAATTTCCCGATTTGTTCCATTTCGTAATGCAATCCGAATAAAAAGGAATCAACAGATCCTTGTTTTCCTTGAATTGCGTAGGCTGGGAATGTACAATATGCGCATTTCGTCGGACAAAACGGAATGCCAATATAAATGCTTACTTCGTTCGATAAATCGTAAAGATCTGGAACAACTGTCAACTGACGATCAACAATTTGTTGCATAAGCTGAATTTTTTCATCCGTCACTAAATAATCTTCGCGCAACTCGCGATGTGCTTCTTCTCTCGTTAAGCCAGAGCGCAATTTTTGATGCAATAATTTCACTGGACGAACACCTGTTAAAATACCCCATTGTTGCACAAAGTCTGTATATTGCTGCATAAGAGATAAATATATATAGGAAACCGCATGTTTCACTTGTTTCATGCGCCCTTTTTCTTCTTCTGTCTTCCACGATCGTGCGTAATAAGCCTCATACGTGCGACCATGTTCATGTTGCAACGTACCGCTAACAACGAGCCGGTCTCCTTGTTGTATATCCATCGTCACACGTACTTCCGCTTCTTCTGTCGCCATAAAAGAGAGCGTTGCCTCTTCAAAAAATAAACCGGTAATGACCTCAAGGGAACGTTGAAAACGATCCACCGGCTCAAGTCCGCAAATATGAATACGCAATGAAATCACCTTTCGCTTCGAAGTATTAAACCCATTTAAGTGTACAGAAGAAGCGAAAAGCTCGTCAAGAAACGGAAATTATTTTTTCTCTATTGTACGAATTTGACGTAAAAACTGAGGACGATGTTGTTTCCGAAAATGTTCTTTAATCATATATGCGACACCAAGTTGGTCGTTTGAACGCGTCACCCAGTCAGCAACAGCTTTGACTTCTTTTGAAGCATTTCCCATCGCAACGCCAAGACCGGCCGCTTCAATGGCTGGCATATCGTCCAAATGGTCACCGATGACGACCATTTCTTTTAACGAAATGCCGAGCTCGTTTCCAAGCCGAATTAACCCATTTAGTTTTGAAACGTTTGTTGGCAACAATTCAATTTTTCCATCGCTCACGCTGAGAGAAATGTCTGGAAATGCATGTGTGATCGTTTCAACAATTTCATCACATTCATCTTCTTTCGAGTAAAACACATCGATTTTCATTACATCAATCGGATCGTCGCGCAACACGTCACTTAACGAGTCAACAAATTGTGCCGGATAAAAAAATGGATCTCCTAAAATTGTCTTCGCAATCATGTTGTTTTTTATTTTTTTTCGATTTCCGATCGAATACCGTTCGTGAAGCAAGCGTACGTTGCAATTGAAATGCTCAAGCACGTGTACAATATCGAACGTTTTTTGTGCTGGAATGACAGAGGCGTGTAGCTTTTCTTCTAACGACTTTGCAACAAGCGCCCCTTGAAACGTCACTAAATACGAATCTAGCTTCAACGCCTTCGCTACTTTTTTCGCTGATAAAAAGTTTCTTGACGTCATCAAAGTCACATACACATCTTTTTTCTTCACAAAATCGATCGCTTCTTTCGTTTTTTTCTCCAACTTGCCATTCGATTTTAATAATGTTCCGTCAATATTTAGCGCAAGTAATTTATACATGAACGTCCCCCCTCGATGTCTTGGCTTCATTCATACGTATGACAAGGGGGTAAAAAAAAGAACACCCATTTTTATGAGTGTCCGTCATATAGTTCGTCAATTGGCTGAATCATCGCATTCATCGCTTTGGCAAACAACTCGTTTAAACGTTCTTCGGCATGAATGAGCCGTGCAATGTTTTCATTCATTTCAATAACATGTAAATGTTGTTGCAACAATTCGACATCTGCATCGCTGACCGGGAATCCGCTCATTTGTTTTTGTTGGAGCTGTTTTTGTAGCGCACGAAATTTCGTGAATAATTGGTGCGCAGTCGGATCGCGCTGCACTTGCTCGTAGGCGCGGCGAAGCTCGGCAAATGGCTCACTTGTACGAATCGCTATCGAAAGCTCGTGAATGGCTTGAAGGACGTCCATGCGGCACACTCCTCTCATTTTCCTTTTCTTTTTACCCTATGATCGAAGCGGCCGCTGTATGTCTACATTTGAACGAAAAACGTGATACAACCTTGAATGAGCCCGATGATCCCACCTAGCAAAGCCCCTAAATACGTAATCATTTTAAATTCACGGCGCGAAATTGTTAAAATCATTTCTTCTAGCCGTTCAACAGAAAACGATGCGACTTCTTCACGAACGATATCTTGCAAATGAAGCTGTTTCATCCATCGTCCGATGCGTTCGGAAGCAAATTGTAAAAGGAAGCGAACGAGCGTCGGTAATGAATGCCGCACATAAGGTGCAACGAGTGCGCCAAGCGGTTTTTGGAGCGGCTCTTGTACAATGAATGCGGTGAGACGTTTCACCCATACAACGATTTTTTCTTGATCGATTATTTGCTCCACCTCATGTATACGTATCTCCTTCACTTTTTCCCATTCGTTTATGAATAGTTGCACAAGCAGCTGTTTTGCTCCTTCACTTTGTAAAAATTTCACGATTTCCGGGCGAATTTTTTCCGCCAAACTAACGTTGCCAAGAAACATTTGAAGCATATTGCCAAACATGCCGCGGCTTTGTAAAAATTCATTGATCATATGCTCAATTTGACGCTCTCCTTGCTCACTCTCAACATACGTGCGCAAACGGAGCAATAAGCGATCGACAATCGAAGGGATAGCATGATCTATTTTTTGTAATACCTCAATTGGAATGATTTCATGAAGCGGACGTTGACGATATTGCGACATGAACGTTTTATATTTCGTTTCTATCCATGTTTCTGCCGCTTGTTTCGGATCTGGCATCCCGAATTGCTTCAGCCATTGTTCAACAGTTCGATCTGATTGTAGCCATTTTTCTACTTCTTCTTGCACGTAGTTCGTCATATCTTGAACGAACGATGGATCGTTTAATTTTCGACGCAATCCTTCCGCTGTTAATAAATGTTCCACAACCATACGTCCAAGTTGTTCCGCTAATTCCTCTCTCCGTTTCGGAATAAGTCCAGGTGTGAATGGTAGTCTTTTTCCTGCAATATATATCGGACGATACGGTCGAAAAAGCATTTTAATCGCAAGGGAATTTGTCATTCCCCCAATAAATGCTCCAACCACGATCATAAATAATAAATAAAGAAAAAGCCCCATAACGATCTCCCTTCTGCCAATAAACTATTCTAACCATTCATTATAGGGCTTGTCCGCTATGAGCGCAAATGTGCGATAACTGCTTATGCAACTGTTTCAAACATTTACATAACAATAGTCGGAATACTTCTCGTTCTGTCGCATGTTCTGATGCACACCATGCTTCTTTATATATATTCATTTTCTCAAATTGTTGTCGCCAATCATCTTTTTTCTCTTTCTTTTCTCTATCCCATTCTTTTCCGATGTGCAGTACATATAAATAACGAATAAGCGCTTCTTCCTCTTCATCTAAATCGTAATTCGTCAATGCATGTAAAAGCTGAACAATCATCATTTTCACCTCTCGTCATGAATATATGTGCGTACAACGTGAATGATGTATACTTTTTTTCCGTTCATACAGAATAATGAATAAGGGGGCATGTATGATGAAAGAACGCGATAATTATGAATGGGACATCGATCGTATGATCAATGAAGGCATGGCGGGAGGCTATGTATATTCATGCCATCGCGCCACAAATATTGAAGAAGCGCGTGATGTACAAACGGAACAACCACCACATGAAGTAAAATGAGGCGGCGAGCATTTTCTCGCCGCTTTTTGTATAATAGTCGTGAGGGGAGACGAAAGGAATGGACATACATGTTAGAAAAATTACGAGCATATTATCGAGATGCGCTTGTTGAATATGGACAAGTGAATGAACGACATGCGTACGAGTGGTTTTCTACAGAACATGGTGAGCTTTTCGGTATCAAAAAAGAAATGCTTACACAAAAAGAACGTGCGCTATTAGCTACATTGTTTACACCGTATGAAGCCGTAACTACTCAGATGAACAAACAACAACAAGCATGGTATCGTTTTTTAATTCATGGTGCGGAACATGCTTTTGAACAATTACCTCCCTCGACACATACACGATTTATTTACTTTTACATACAAAAAGGAACAGTTGACACACGCGATTTTACGGAGGCGATCCAGTCGCTTTTCCCTTACGATGTGACGATTATTTCAGAAACAGAACAACAATGGATCGTGATTGAACAACAAGAAGAAAGCGTTGCCTCTACCCTTCACGAATGGATCGACACGCTATGCAGTGATTTTTACATTCAATTGCGAGCATATATTGGACAAAAATGCCTCCATTCCGTTGAACTTGCTCGTATATTCGCAGCGGAAAAACGATATTTTCATGTCGGGCTGAAACACAATCCCGCTCAACGTGTTTACTGTATTGAAGACATCTTTCCTCTTCTGCTTATTAGCGGTGAGGAGATGACATATGCGACGATGTTTTTACAGGCGGTAAAACGAGAGCACGACATGTTGAAAACAATAAAGACGTTTTTTGAATGCAATTTAAACGTTTCGCTCGCAGCGAAAAAACTTCATATGCATCGCAATAGTTTGCAATATCGTATCGATAAGTTTATCGAAAAAACAAGTATTGATATCAAACAGTTTAAAGGGGCACTGACTGTATATTTAGCGATTTTGCTTCACGAACACCATTAGGCACATTGCCCGAAAACGTTTTCTTTTTTTGTGCACGTTGTCCATTTACGCTTCGTTCGTTTTTCTATATGCTTAAATCAAATGAAATCGATTGCATAAGGAGGCATACATATGGCTGAGCTTCGTTTAGAACATGTGTATAAAATTTATGACAACAACGTCACAGCTGTAAAAGACTTTAACTTACACATTCAAGATAAAGAATTTATCGTATTCGTCGGTCCGTCCGGTTGCGGAAAATCAACAACGCTTCGGATGATTGCGGGACTTGAGGAAATTTCAAAAGGTGATTTTTACATCGATGGAAAACGGATGAACGATGTAGCACCAAAAGATCGTGACATCGCGATGGTATTCCAAAACTATGCGCTTTATCCGCATATGAGCGTATATGACAACATGGCGTTTGGATTAAAATTACGCAAGTTCCCAAAAGATGAAATCGATCGTCGCGTTCGCGAAGCTGCACGCATTCTCGGTCTTGAGCAATATTTAGACCGCAAGCCGAAAGCGTTATCTGGCGGTCAGCGCCAACGCGTGGCATTAGGACGTGCGATTGTACGTGATGCGAAAGTATTTTTAATGGACGAACCTCTCTCTAACTTAGATGCAAAATTGCGTGTACAAATGCGCGCAGAAATCGCAAAACTTCATCAACGTTTAGGCACAACGACTATTTATGTCACACACGACCAAACAGAAGCGATGACGATGGCGACGCGCCTTGTCGTTATGAAAGATGGCGTCATTCAACAAGTCGGTACACCAAAAGAAGTGTATGAAAAGCCGGAAAATATTTTCGTCGGCGGATTTATCGGCTCACCAGC
Source organism: Anoxybacillus kestanbolensis (assembly GCF_001996285.1). Classification (NCBI taxonomy): domain Bacteria; kingdom Bacillati; phylum Bacillota; class Bacilli; order Caryophanales; family Anoxybacillaceae; genus Anoxybacillus; species Anoxybacillus kestanbolensis. The sequence goes on from NZ_MQAD01000001.1 coordinate 167,427, forward strand.
GATGAACTTCTTGCGTGGCGTCCTACAAGACGGCGTATTCGTGATCGGTGACGTAAAAATTGCCGTGCCAGAAGGAAAAATGAAAGTGCTTCGTGAGCAAGGTTACGTTGGCAAAGAAGTCATTTTAGGTATTCGTCCAGAAGACTTCCATGATGAGCCTGTATTTCTTGAAGCATCACAAAACACAAAAGTAAGCGCTCATGTCGAAGTCGCAGAATTGCTTGGCGCAGAAATTATGGTATATTCACAAATTAGCGGCCAAGAGTTCGTTGCACGCGTTGATGCGCGCACAGACGTCAAAGCAGGGCAAACAATTGACCTTGCGTTAGATATGAATAAAGCACATTTCTTCGATGTCAACACAGAGTTGCGCATCCGTTCGAGCAATGAAAAATAATCGATAAGCCCGTTCGTTTGAGCGGGCTTTTACTCTTGAATGAATTGAACGATATCGTCATCACAATGCGAGCAATGAAACAAATGAACGCAGACGTGCCGCTTTCTCGTATCGGCATATCCATCAACCATCTTCATCGTATCCATATCCATATACGGACTGTAGTCATCAAAATAATCTGTTAATTTCCCTTCGTCTTTTAATTTTTCCCCACATTGATCACAATAAAAAACGATTGTCCGTAAACCGTTGCATAACGGACAAATATGCATGCTCATCCCTCGCTTTATTATTTTCCATTATCTTTCCCACTTCACAAAAAATTACCACAAAAAAAAAAGAATAATAACATGTTTTTTCCCCAAAATAGTAGTACAAGCAAGCAAACATCAGTCGATGGGTTAAGCCAAGTTTGGCAGCGTGAAAAACATCACGCGTTGCTGGTGCAAATCCAGCTAACCCAACCATAAAAAATGTAACGAGGAGATGATTGAACATGGCAAACACAAATCAATTATTAGTATACGGTGCACAACAAGCAATTGATCAAATGAAGTACGAAATCGCTCAAGAATTTGGTGTAAACCTTGGACCAGATGCAACATCACGCGCAAACGGTTCAGTTGGTGGCGAAATTACAAAACGTCTTGTTGCAATGGCGCAACAACAATTAGGTGGATCTTACACAACTAAATAACATGGCTGAAAACCCCCAAGCGACAATCGCTTGGGGGTTTTACTGAATACGTCGCAAAAATTGTTGCGTCCGCTCGTGTTTCGGATGTGTAAATAGTTGCTCCGGATGACCACGCTCAATAATCATTCCTTCGTCAAAAAAGATGACTTCATCAGCCACTTCACGAGCAAAGCGCATTTCATGGGTCACAACGACCATCGTCATCCCTTCATTCGCTAAATCTTTCATCACTTTTAACACTTCACCGACAAGTTCTGGATCTAATGCCGACGTCGGTTCATCAAATAATAATACTTTCGGTTCCATCGCAAGTGCTCGTGCAATACCGACACGTTGTTGTTGCCCTCCTGACAGTTGGAACGGATACATATGCATTTGATCTTTTAACCCGACTTTCGTAAGCAATTGCTCCGCTCTTTCTTTTGCTTCATGTTTGTTTATTCGTTTAACTATCATTGGCCCTTCCATCACATTCTCAAGCGCTGTCATGTGCGGAAATAAGTTATACGCTTGGAATACCATTCCCGTCAAGCGACGAAAGTTGATGATTTCTTTTTTCGATGGCTTGTTTGCAAACTGAAGTTGTTTCCCATCAATCGTTACGGTTCCTTCATCAGCCATTTCCAATACGTTTAAACAACGTAATAACGTCGTTTTCCCTGACCCCGATGGACCGATAATGACAACAACTTCTCCTTTTTTTACGGTTAAATGCACACCTTTCAATACTTCACGATCTCCAAACGTTTTACGCAACCCTTCAACAATTAACATCGTAGCTCTCCTTATCCGTTTATCGAACAACGTAGCGACTTAAACGACTTTCAATGTTCCCTTGAATAATTGAAAGGAAAAAACAAATAATCCAATAAATAAGCGCTGCTTCAGTATAGAGCAGCAAAAATTCATAATTCGTTGCCGCAATTTCTTGCGCCTTTCGAAACATTTCCGACACAAGAATGAGCGAGGCAAGAGACGTATCTTTCACTAAACTAATAAACGTATTGGATAGCGGTGGAACGGATACGCGGGCAGCTTGTGGTAAAATGATGCGTCGCAACGTTTGTACATCGTCCATCCCAAGCGAATAGGCGGCTTCCCATTGCCCCTTTGGAATAGATAAAATCGCAGCTCGAATAATTTCCGATGCATATGCCCCGACATTTAATGAAAAACCAATGATCGCAGCAGGCAACGGATCAATTATTATTCCGATCGTCGGCAAGCCATAAAAAATAATAAACAATTGCACAAGAAGCGGGGTACCGCGAATTGCAGACACATACGCCCGCGCTATCCACTGCAACGCTTTTATGCTTGATAAGCGAGCTAAAGCCGTTAGCAACGCAATCGCTAATCCAATGACAAATGTAATAAATGCCAGCGGAATCGTATATAGCAAAGCCCCCTTCACCAATGGGAGAAGGGAACTTTCAGCAATATTCACTAGTCTTTCTAACCGTTCTGGATCCATCAACATATTATTTAGATACATCTTCACCAAACCACTTTTCTGAAATTTTCGCGTACGTGCCGTCTTCCATCATCTCTTTTAACGCTTTGTTTACTGCCTCAACAAGCGTGTCGCTTCCCTTGCGGAACATAAGACCGCTTTGAGAAGCATCATCATGTGTCGCGACAATTTGAATTGGCGCGTCTGGTTTTTGTTTTAGAAAATCAAGTACAGATAATTTGTCGTTAATTGTTGCATCCACTCGTTTAGAGCTTAACAATTCAATCGCTTGATTAAATCCTTCCACCCCTACGACTTCTGCGCCATATGAACGAGCTAAATCTGCATAGTTACTCGTCATCGATTGCGCCGCTTTCTTCCCTTTTAAGTCATCGAATGATTTGAGCTGTTCATTTTCTTTATGAACGACAAGAACAGCTGCTGACGTAATATACGGATTAGAGAAATCATATTTTTCTTGACGATCTGGACGAATACCGACTTGGTTTGCAATCATATCAAAACGTTTTGCATCTAAGCCAGCAAACATCGCATCCCATTGGGTTTCAACAAACACAGGTTTCACTCCGAGACGCTTCGCTACTTCTTTAGCAATTTCTACATCAAATCCTGTTAACTCACCTGTTTCATCGTGAAACGTGAATGGTGGATACGTGCCTTCCGTTCCAATTTTTAATTCTCCCTTTTCTTTTATTTGAGCAAATAAATCATTTTCTTTTTCATTTTGACCGCAACCTGTAAGCAATGCCCCAAACATAAACAGCGCGATCAACAATAGCCACTTTTTCATTATACTAACCCCCATTATTCTTATCGTTTTTTATGCTTATTCATCGTAATAAAAGTTGAAGAAGATTGTCAATAAAAAAAGGAGCAAAACGCCCCTTCCTTTTTATACATTTTCTACAATTGGCTCGCGAATACGAACAAGTACTTTACGAATGCGCCGATTTTCAACTTGACGGACGGTAACTGTTAGCGTTTCGTATTCAAACGACTCCCCAACGGTCGGAATGCGCTCAAACATTTCAAACACCCAGCCACCGAGCGTATGAGAGGAGCTTTCTAGCTCTTCGATACCTAAAATGTCACAAAACTCATCAAGCGGCAATTCCGCATTAAATTCGTACTCATAATCATTAATTTTTTGAAACGTTTTTACCGCTTCATCGTGTTCGTCCCATATTTCGCCGACAATTTGTTCCAAAATGTCTTCTAACGTAATGAGTCCGGACGTACCGCCAAACTCGTCGATAACGATCGCCATATGCACTTTACTTTTTTGTAATTCAGGTAACAATGTCGATATGCGCATCGACTCGACGACAAATAGCGGTGTGCGCAACAATTGGCGCACGTTTACTTCTTTTCCTTGTACGAGTTGACTGAAAAAGTCGCTTTCCGATAAAATTCCGATGACGTTATCAATGTCTCCTTCATATACAGGAACGCGCGAATATCGTTCGCGTAAAAAAATATCGCGAATTTCTTCAACTGGTTGATTCACTTCTACTGCAACCATATCGATACGTGGCGTGAAAATTTCGCCAACTAAAATGTCGTTAAAATCGAGCGAACGATGAACAAGTTCTTTCTCTTTATTATCGATTACTCCTTCTTCTTCACTTAAGTTCACCATCACTTTAATTTCTTCTTCTGTCACAGAAGGTACATCTGCTCGCTGACCAACAAGTTTCGATACAACTTTTTTCAACATGACAAGTAGCGCTGTAACGGGAGTAAACAGTTGGATTAACATATACAGCACGTCGGAAATAAGAAGCGAAAACGACTCGGCATGTTCTTTCGCCAATGACTTTGGCAACACTTCCCCGAAAATTAAAATTAAAATCGTCATACCAACCGTGCTAATGACAAGTCCTGTGCTGCCACCAAACAAATCGGTTGCCACTTTAGCTGAGATAGATGCTGCGGCAATGTTCACGATATTGTTCCCGACTAAAATAGTAGAGAGCGCTTGATCGAAGTTTTCTGCAATATATAGTGCTTTTTTACTGCCGCGTCGTTTTTCATCCACATAATTTTTCAGACGAATTTTATTGACGCTCGAAAACGCTGTCTCGGAGGCTGAGAAAAAGGCAGATAATAAAATTAAAGCGATAAGTAAAAACGTTAAACTCAGAGGTAAATCTCCCAATGAACATTCACACTCCTAATAAAAAATAGTGGTCATCATTAATATATATACGTCAATCATACCAAATTTAACTGAAAAAGAAAACGACTGCACATATGCGCAGTCGCTTTTACGATTCGATCAACGTTGTACCGATAAAAAATGTTAACAGCAACACGTACGTAATATTTAGCGTAATTGAAAGCTCTTCCACTCGTTCGTCCCCTCCATGAATATATTCCCCATTTTCATTTTAACAATGGTGAGAACGAATGTGTTTGTCAATGATGTGAACATTTTTATTCATGAAACGCCCAATGGTTTGTCGGTCCATGCCCACTTCCGATTTGAAGCGTTTGTTCAATCGCCTTTTGAATAAATCGTTTGGCTATGTCAACAGCTTCGTATGCCGTTTTTCCTTTTGCAAGTTGCGCCGTTATGGCTGCAGCGAACGTACATCCTGTACCGTGCGTATGTTTCGTATAGATCTTTTGACTCGTCCATTCGTAAAATTGTTCTCCGTCGTATAACAAGTCGACAAGTTCATCCCCTTTTCCATGTCCCCCTTTCATGACAACGTATTGAACACCCATATCGTGAAGTTTTTTAGCAGCTTCTTTTCGTTGTTCCAACGTTTCAATGCGCATATTCGTCAACACTTCCGCTTCTGGAATGTTCGGTGTTAATACGTAAGCAAGCGGCAACATATGACGTTGTAGCGCTTTTACCGCTTCTTGTTTTAACAATGGAGCCCCACCTTTTGCAATCATCACCGGATCGACAACGACACGAACCCAGCCATACTGTTTTATTTTACGAGCAACTAGCTCAATAATTTCTTCATTAAATAACATCCCCGTCTTCACCGCATCTGGCGGCAAGTCAACTGCAATCGAGTCGATTTGTTTTTCAATCGCTTCGATTGGAAGAGGGTACACTCCTTGTACACCGAGCGTATTTTGCGCCGTTACAGCTGTGATGGCTGACATGCCAAACACACGGAACTGGTGAAACGTTTTTAAATCCGCTTGAATGCCAGCCCCTCCACCGCTATCTGAACCAGCAATCGTCAACGCTTTATATACCATATCCCTCACCCCAAATATTGATAATATAGTCTCTTCGCTTCCTGAATATCATTTGTCCCATGAATGAATACACGCCCATCGGAAAAGACGACAAAACGATAAGGATGAATGGTAAACGCAAGTAAATATTCATTTTGTTCAATGCGAATGCCTTGTTGTTGTAAAAAAGAAATAAGTGTTGCCCATTCACGCTCCCCTCGTTGCGCAGGACGAATTTGTACAGTATCACGTCCGCACAATACAGCAAATTTCGTTTCGTTTTCATATTGAAGCGCTGGGTACGTTCGTTTACCGCCGCACGATTGGCAATCGTCTTTTTTTATACGTTTGACGTCAATCATGCGATATTGTCCGCTCCATATATCAAACGAGACGAGTTTTCGATTGATGCGCTCATCATTCACTAAAATTTTCAATGCTTCTGCCGTTTGATGGGCAACAACCATATGAACGACAGGACTAATGATGCCGGCTGTATCGCACGTCGCAACACCGAGCGGCACTTCTTCAAGAAGACATCGTAAGCACGGCGTTTCATGTGGGATAATGACGTAGCTTAATCCATAACTACCTACACACGCCCCATAAATCCATGGCACAGCATACTTTTGCGAAACATCGTTAATGATCATCCGCACATCGAAATTATCGGTACTATCGATGATGACATGAGGGCGATCGTGTGCCACAAGATACTCAAGCAACCGCGCATCTGCATCCGCCACGATCGGCTCGATAACAACGTCGCTATTTATCGCGCGCAAATGCGTAGCGGCCGCCATCGCTTTTGGCAGGCGTTTGATTGCATCTTCTTCCGTATATAGCTGCTGACGCTGTAAATTGCTCCACTCGACATAGTCGCGATCGACAATCGTTATTTTTCCAACTCCAGCTCTCACAAGCGTTTCAGCATTTGCTGCTCCAAGCGCGCCTACCCCAACGACGAGCACACGTTTTTCACGAATACGTTGCTGACCTGTTGCACCAATTGGAGCAAACCGTTGTTGCCGCGAGTAACGATCCATTAGACGATGCTCATCCCTTCGAGCGGGCTACTTGCTGTCGCATATCGCCTTTTCGGAATTCTTCCAGCTTCATAGCCGAGTCTCCCTGCCTCAATCGCAAGTTTCATCGCTTTCGCCATTTTTACTGGGTCTTTCGCACAAGCAACAGCTGTATTTAACAACACTCCGTCAGCCCCAAGTTCCATTGCCAACGCTGCATCCGCTGGTCCACCAATGCCTGCGTCAATAATGACAGGCACAGTTGCTTGTTCAATAATGAATTGAATGTTTAATGGATTGATAATTCCTTGTCCTGATCCGATCGGTGAGGCGCCGGGCATGATCGCATGGCAACCGAGTTGTTGCAGTCGCTTCGCCAACACGACGTCATCTGACGTGTAAGGTAAAACGATAAATCCTTCCTCTAACAGCATTTCTGTCGCTTTTAACGTCTCTACTGGATCAGGAAGCAACGTTCGGTCGCATCCGATCACTTCAACTTTCACCATATCACAAAGCCCAGAAGCTTTCGCTAAACGGGCGATACGCACCGCTTCCTCTGCTGTTTTTGCTCCTGCCGTATTCGGTAGCAGTTTATATTTCGTTACATCTATTTTTTCTAAAAAATTCGGTTGATCGGGTGCGAAAATGTTCATCCGTCTTACCGCAAACGTTAAAATTTCTGCCCCCGACGCTTCCACAGCTTCTTTTTGAATGTCGATGTTCGGATATTTCCCTGTACCAAGCAATAAGCGAGATTGAAATGTATACGGACCGATTTGTAACATATTATCCTCCCCCTACAAAGTGAACAATTTCAATGCGATCGCCGTCAGCAATCTGTTTATGTTCATAGTTCTTTTTCGGAATAATCTCCATATTGATTTCAACGATTGCGATTTTTTCATGAATATGAAAATGATGCAACAATTGAGCAACTGTACGAATGTGAGCTGGCAAGTCCATCATTTCACCATTAATGATGCAACGCATGCCCCTCCCCCTTTCTTGTTGGCGAAAACGGTGTCATATCAAATGGTACTTCTTTTCCTTCAAGCATATCGCTCACACATCGACCTGTAATCGCACTTAATAAAATGCCGTTGCGATAATGTCCTGTTACAATAAACACGTTTGCGTATTGTGGATGAGCCCCGATGTAAGGCAGACCGTCTTTTGTCTGTGGACGAATGCCTGCCCAAGTTTTCTCGAATGTACAATGAGCAATAGCCGGAACGATTTGCATTGCGCGTGTTAACAATTGATGCACGCTACATGTTTGCACGTTTTTCGTAAATGAATGTGCAATCGCACTAGCTCCGATGACAAGTCGATTATTCGCTTTCGGCACGATGTAGCAGCCGTTTTTCGCAAATACAGTAGCTTGTAAAAGAGGGGTTTCTGTCATCACCGAAACACATTCTCCTTTGACCGGATACATATGTAGCGATAACCGCAACTTTTCAGCTAACATTGGCGTCCATGCCCCGCACGCAATAATGATACGCTTTGCATATAGCGAACCACTCGTTGTTTTTACCCCTACAACACGTTCTTGTTCAACAATAAAATCGTACGCTTCCGTATACGGTAAAAACTTTGTCCCTTTTGCCATCGCTGCCCGAGCGAAAGCAAGCGAAAGCTGTTTAGCATCCACTTGTTGATCGATCGTATACATCGCACCGTACTCATTTCGTACGTGCGGTTCGATTTGCTCCACTTCATCAGCCGTTAACCAACGGACGTGTGTTGATTGAATACGCCTCCAAAATTCATAATGTTCCGTTAATTTTTCGTACTCTTCCATCGTTGTTGCCAGTTTTAACATTCCTGTTTCATTCCAATGGACGACTATATGCGTTAACTCATACAATTCGGCGAGGACGTCTGGAAATATCGCTTGACTCTTTAAAGCAAGCGGAATGAGAGGATGATCTGTCGCAAACTCAGAGTGCGCACCGAGCATTCCGGCTGCGGCCGATGATGCTTCTTGTGCGAGCGCACCACGTTCAATAACGACAACTGACGCTCCTCTTTTCGTTAACTCAAAAGCGATGCTGCTGCCAATAATGCCTCCCCCAATAATTAAAACGTCCATGTATTCGCCCCCATTTGTTTCCGATATAGTTGAACCATATACAGCGGATCATCCGCGTCAAATACAGTAGACATCACCGCAATCCCTTTTGCCCCCGCCATGAACACATCACGAACATGATAAGGTTTAATGCCTCCAATGGCAACGATAGGAATGCATATGTAACTCGCCAACTGCTGCAACGATGAAAGCCCGCGCGGCTTCAAGCCTTCTTTACAATTCGTTTCGTATATATGTCCGAAAACGACGTAGTCCGCTCCTTCGTCTTCCGCTTGTTTTGCTTCTTCCAATGTATGAACAGATCGGCCGACACGCAAAAATGGAAACTTCTCTTTTATTCGTTTAGGCGCCAAACTATGATGAGCGAGCTGAACGCCGCCAACGCCATAAACGACTGCGACGTCCACTCGATCATTGACGATAATTTTTTGTGTTGGCACATTTGCTTCAAGCAACTTTTCCACAATCATGCTAATTTCTTTCGCTGAGCGATGCTTTTCACGAATATGAATGTAATCGACATATGAATGGACGAGCGATGAAATATGAACAAACGTGTCCATCGACTGATTGCCTGTTGAGATGAGATGGAACTCTTTCATACTTACCGCACATCCTTTATCGCCACGTATGGGAACACGTCCGCGACGTAATATCCAGCTGCAACGATAACGCATATGACGATAAGTAAATAAATGTCATATTTCCCCATCGTCACTTCATAATAAAACGTCCGTGTTCGTTCATTTGTAAATCCTTTTGCTTCCATCGCCACCGCAATGCGCTGAGCGCGGCGAATACTTTGTGATAAAAGCGGGATCGCATATCGTTTCACCAATTCAAGTTTGCCACGAAATCCTTTCGCTTTGGCAGCCCGTCGCACCTTTAGCGCTTGATGAACCGTTTGAAATTCTTCTAACATGATCGGCAATAAACGAATAGCTGCTAAAAAACTATACGCATATTTCGGTTTCACTTTCGCTTGTTGCATAAGCGAGTAAAATAAAAGCACCGGCTTTGTCGTGAGCGCAAACATTAATCCGAAAATCGCAAACAAAAGCGTACGAAAGCCGAGGTGAACGCCGCGGTAAAAACTTTCTTCGGTAATATGAATCAGCCCCCAATGAAACCACGTCGTCTCCCCTTTTCCAAACAAAATCATCGACGACGACGTAGAAATGAAAATGAACAAAAACGGAGCAAAAAACAAAAGCATATGCTTCATCCGATAACCGCTAAACAACATAAATAAGGCGGTAAATCCGATTGTCCAGTTGATGAGTACGTTCGGATTATGGACAAAAACAATCACAACAAACATCGGCAAAAAGAAAAGCAATTTCGCTGTCGGATTCGTTTGATGCAACCATGTTTCGCGATGGTCAATGCTCCATCTCATCCTATTTCACCTCGTACAAGCATTCGCGGTGCAATCATTTCATCAGCGACAATCTTTCCGCTTTCAATGACCCATCGTCTTGTCGCGAATTCAGACACGATACGTTCATCGTGTGTTACCATGACAATTGCCTTTCCTTGTTGTCGATACGCTTCAAGCCATTCGAGCAGCGCAAACGTATTTTTTGCATCTTGTCCGAACGTCGGTTCATCAAGAAGCAATAGGCGATGTTGCTCCGTCACCGACGCAGCAACACTTAGTCGCCGCTTTTGCCCGATCGACAATTGGTATGGATGTAAATGCCGTTGCGCGCTTAAATGAAACCGTTCGAGCAGTCGATCCACTTCCTTGGCTATTTCATGCTCCGGGTGTTTTTCAAGACGGAAAGAGTACGCTAACTCATCATCTACACGATTTGTAACAAATTGAAACTCGGGGTTTTGGAACACAAAAGCAATGTTGTCATATAACAATCCTTCATGTTTGACAAGCTCTCCTTGCCAATACATATCGCCTTCTGTTCGAATAAGTTTCATTAAGCTTTGCAACAACGTACTTTTCCCTGCACCGTTTTCCCCTGTAACCGCAATCCATTCACCCGCATGAATCACTAACTCGTCGACCGCTATTTTTTCTTCTTTTTGTCGAAAGCCGCGAAGCGACTGTACATGTAAAAGAACATCCCCATGTGCATACGGTTGTTGCGCTGTTTTTGGCTTTTTATACGTTTCCCACACGTCTGGATGCCAAATCCCTTGTTCTGTAATAAACGAACGATACGTTGAAAAAATTTCATTCGTTCCGCCGTCAGCGATGATCTCACCATGTTCGTTAAATAAAATGATGCGCTCGACAAAATCAACAATGTGTTCAATTTTATGTTCAACAATGACAACGGTTCGATCCTCCGCCACTTCTTTTAACGTTTCCCACACCGCTTTTGTTCCTTCTTCATCAAGAAGTGCTGTCGGTTCGTCTAAACATAACACATCAGGTTCAAGCGCTAAAACTGACGCAATCGCTAACCGCTGTTTCATTCCTCCAGATAATGTTTGAATCGGTACATGAACGTGCGGGAGACGGAGGCGCACAAGACGAAGCATGTGCGCTATTTTTTCTTCCATCTCTGCACGTGGCACACCGAGATTTTCGAGAACAAAAGCCATTTCTTCATCAACATACGGCATACAAAACTGGGCATCGGGATCTTGAAACACATAGCCTACACGATTTGGAATGTGCAGTTTACTCGCTTTCATCGGCACATCGATCGAGCGCGGAATAATGCCCGCCATCACTTGCAAAAGCGTGGATTTTCCGCATCCCGATGGGCCTAAAAGCAACACTTTTTCTCCTTTTTTAATCGAAAGCGATACATCGGTAAATAACCGCTTTTCTGCCCCCGGAAATTTTAAGCGCAATTGTTCGATATGGATCAATGATGTCACCTTCTATTTATCAAGCGAGTCGTAATCTTCTTTTGTCGTCGGACGCAACAATTGCGTCACACCTGTCGCTTCGAGCGCTTTCACAAGCGAATAAGCAAATACACCAGCAATGATGATCGCTCCAATGAAACGCGCACCGATAAATAACGTTAAATTCCACCATGCTAATTGGTCGATATATCCTTTGTAAAAATCAAGCACTAATGAAGCGATCGTTGAACCAACCGCTGCAAGCGACACAACCGCCACATCAAAACGTTTATAGCGGAAAGCAGCGAAAACAAGTTCAGCGAGCAACCCTTGCACAAAGCCGTAAAATAGCACCTCAAGCCCCCATTCAGAACCAGCTAAAAACTCTCCTGATGCCGCAGCCACTTCTGCAAGCAGCGCCACTCCTGGTTTACGAATTAATAAATAGGCAACAGTTGCCGCAATAAACCACATACCATAAATGAGTTGATCAAGATGAAGTCCAAGCGGTTTTACCGCATAGTAAAGCGGTCCCCACACTTTATACACAATCCCAAACACAATCGCCACCACAACGGTCGTTAATACGTCTGTTAATTTAAGCCCTTTCGTTTGCATAAACATCCTCCTCTTCAATTGGCCAACGTTCTAATTTGTACGCCATGTCCCAAAATAAATATTCATATTGACTGCTGATCACAAAGTGTTGCTTCATCCGCTCTAACTCTTTTTCGCTAGCTGTTTTTGCGATGTCGTTTAAACGCGCAATTTGTTGTTCGACAAGCTGTTTGAACCAGTCAGAGCCGTACGCTTCAATCCATTGTGCATAAATTGGATGATTCGGCTTACAATGTTTTAACCGCTCACCAATTTCGTAATACAACCAATAGCACGGTAAAATGGCAGCTAATACATCGCCAAAACGTCCTGCAAACGACGCGCGATACATGTGGGACGTGTACGCATACGCAGTTGGAGCAGGAACAAACGACGCCTTTTCTTCTTCTGTAATACCGAGCTCTTTCATAAACGTTTCATGTAAACGAAGCTCAGCTTCATACGTACTTTGCGCATGATGCGCCATGCTTGCGGTCGTTTGTAAATCATCAGCCATCGCCCCGCCAAGCGCTTGCACTTTTGCAAAGTGTGTCAAATAATATGAATCTTGTAATACATAATAGCGAAAACAACGTAAATCAAGTGTTCCTTCCCCGAGCTCCTTCACGAACGGATGATGAAAGCTCGCTTCCCAAATCGGATCGACAGCCTTGCGCAACTGCTCTGAAAACAACATAACCTCTCCCCCTTAAGAAAAATAAAAAACCACTTTCTTTGCGCAAAGAAAGTGGTTGTAAACGATGGAAATTAATAAGAGACACACTTCGCACCGTTTCCACTTCCCTACGCTGGTATGATCCAGATCAGGTTCTAAGGGTCTCAAAGGCACACTTTGATCTCAGCCTATCTAAAGGCCCCCCTAGTGGAATACATTTGCATCATTCACTTTGTCACTAATATTAGCATATTTCATGGAATTGTCAAATATTTTTCTCCACCATTTGCGCGCATCGTGTTCTTCCTGTATGCTAAAGTAGCGAATATATAGTCAGGAGTGGGATGTATGGCAAATGTATTTTTAAAACGAAAAAGAAAAAAACGGCTCGAGCTTGGACATCCGTGGGTGTTTCAAAGCGAAGTCGATTATATTGAAGGAGATTTTGAACCGGGGGATTTCGTCAACGTATATAACCATCAACGTCACTTTTTAGCGAAAGGATATATTAATCCAAAATCACAAATGATCGTGCGCGTGTTAACGCAAAATCCAAACGATGAATTAAATGCGCAATTTTTTATGAACCGTATTCGTCAAGCATGGGCGTATCGCGAACGGATGATTCCGGGCGTTCGTTCATGTCGCGCCGTTTATGGAGAAGCCGATTTTTTACCTGGGCTCATCGTTGATAAGTACGAAGATGTGCTCGTTGTGCAAATTTTATCGCTCGGCATGGAAAAAAGAAAAGAATGGATTTTACAAGCGCTTCTTGACGTTTTTCAACCGAAAGCGATTTATTTGCGCAACGACGTTCACGTGCGCGAATTAGAAGGATTAAAACAAGAAAAAGGATTTTGGTACGGCACGTGCGATACGAACGTACAAATTGAAGAAAACGGCGTGAAATACATTGTCGATATCGAAAACGGACAAAAAACAGGATTTTTCTTCGATCAACGTCAAAATCGTGCTGCCATCAAGCCGCTGATTACAAGCGAATCAACCGTGCTCGATTGTTTTACGCATACAGGTTCATTTATGTTAAACGCCTGCTTATACGGAGCAAAACATGTGACCGCTGTCGATATTTCTGAACATGCGATTGAAACAGCAAAGCGAAACGCAGAGTTAAACGGATTTACAAATGTGGATTTCGTCGTTGCGAACGCGTTTGACTACTTACGCGAATGCGTACAACAGGGGAAAAAATGGGATGTCGTCATTATTGACCCACCAGCGTTTGCAAAATCCGCTCATGCGGTGCCAAAGGCGCTTGCCGGCTATAAAGATATTAATTTAAACGGCTTAAAGTTAGTGAAAGACGGCGGCTTTTTCGTGACAGCAAGTTGTTCGTATCATGTGCATCCATATATGTTTCAAGCGATGGTTACGGAAGCAGCGTTTGATGCGAAGAAAATTTTACGTCAAATTCATTGGAGCGGTGCAGGATATGACCATCCAAAACTACTTGCCGCCGATGAAGGCGATTATTTGAAATTTGCCATTTACGAAGTACATTCACGTAAGTAACAGGTTGGCTCATGCCAACCTGTTTAAAAATGGACAAAATGATTGTGCACACATGACACAAAAACAGGGTATACTATAATTGAAAACGCTTTCTAAAGAGGTGATGACAATGGCATTAAAAACAATTTGTCCAAAATGCTTCGGAAAAAAGAAAATGAAAATTTGTTTATCGCTTTATAAAACATGCTCACTATGCAACGGGACAGGGAAAATTCAACAAACACCAACGAAACGAATTAGTTAAAAAGCACTTCGCACAAACCGTTCATGCGAAGTGCTTTTCGTTTATGCGACCGCTTTTCGTTGTTTTGTTTTCGCTTGCGCACGCAAAATTTTTGCGGATAAATAAATACCCGTCCCTGTCAGTATGATAATCGAAATCGCAGCAACATCAATCATAAGACGATTCCAAACACCGAGATTGCCCACGTGAATAGCACGTACAAACGAAGCAAATTTATTGACTTCTTTTTTCACAACTGTACCGTCTGGCGCAATCGTCACTAACGTCCCGTCTTTATCGTTCAACCGTACCATATACATCCCATGATTCATCACGACACCAACTTCATCCATGGAAAACGCACCGGATTCACTCGCTTTTTTTACTGCATCGATCATATTTAACTGCGAATGTCCACCTCCATCACCATGCGCATGTTCATGGCTACCATGCGAATGTCCACCTCCATCACCATGCGCATGTTCATGGCTACCATGCGAATGTCCACCCATGCCCATTAACCAACGCTCAGTCAACAACAATCCTGTCACCGCTTCCAAAAGTAAAAAAACCGAACAAATGAGTCCAATCCATAAATGCAAATTGCGCGTTTTTTTCATCTGTCTTCCTCCAACTTCACTCATGTTTTACACATGTAAATGTAAAATATGAATTTGCGAGAAGTTTGAAAAGTACGTGAAAAAAATGTGAAAATCCCCTTTTCCATGTCGGAAAAGGGGATTTTCATTATTTCACCAAATATACACGCGCTTCATACGGACGCAATGTAAAGCGTGTCGCATGTTTATGCGGTTTTACATCGTAGTTTGCTAACACCAATTGCTCGCTATTTAATTTCAATGAATCGTAACGATACATTGTTTTTCGGTCTGTTAAGTTCACGATGACGATCGCTTTTTCATCACCTAACGTGCGCGTATATGCGTAAATTGCTTTATGGTTTTCTAATATTAAATCGTATGTTCCGTAAACAAATACGTCATGCTGTTTTCTTAGTTGAATCATGCGTTTGTAAAAGTTTA
The DNA here is from genome assembly GCF_001996285.1 of Anoxybacillus kestanbolensis. NCBI lineage: Bacteria > Bacillati > Bacillota > Bacilli > Caryophanales > Anoxybacillaceae > Anoxybacillus > Anoxybacillus kestanbolensis. Next base: position 183,211 of record NZ_MQAD01000001.1, read on the forward strand.
ACACAGAGTTCGGGTCGTGCAACTGTTTTTTGACATTAATTTGTTTATAATTTTCATTCACACCAATCCAAGGTGTTCCTGTTGTAAATCCGGCGTTTTCATCATCAGACCATTGCATCGGCGTGCGTGAATTGTCACGACCGTTTTTCCAAATCCATTGCATCACTTCTTCATGAGAACGCCCTTTAGCACGTTCAATACGATAATAATTTTTGATGGCGACATCGTCATATTCATCAATCGTTTCAAATCGGACGTTCGTCATGCCAATTTCTTGCCCTTGATAAATAAACGGCGTTCCTTGCATAAGGAAATATAATGCCCCTAATGCTTTGGCACTTTCAACAAGATATTGTTCGTCATTTCCCCACGTCGACACGGAACGAGGCTGGTCATGGTTTTCAAGGAATAGTGCGTTCCAGCCAACACCCTCTAATCCTTTTTGCCATTTCGTTAATACACGTTTTAATTTCCGAACATCGACACCGCCATCTGTTCCTTTTTGCCAAAGTCCAAGATGCTCAAACTGAAAAATCATATTAAAAATGCCGTTTTCTTCACCGACCCAATCTTCTGCCTCCTCGACCGTTACTCCGTTCGCTTCTCCAACTGTCATGATGTCATAACGCGCAAACGTTTGCATTTTCAACTCACGAAGATAGTCCATAATCCCTTCTTGATTCATATGTCCGTCAAATGAAGGGACATAATCAAGTCCTTTTGGATTTGGTAAATCAGGGAGACCTTCTTTTTTCTTAATGTGTGAAATCGCATCAACACGGAACCCATCAATGCCTTTATCGAGCCACCAATTAATCATGTCATATAACGCACGACGAACATCTTCATTTTCCCAATTTAAATCCGGTTGCTTCGTTGCAAACACATGCAAATAATATTGATCCGTCGCCTCGTCATATTCCCATGCCGAGCCACCAAAAATGCTTTCCCAATTGTTCGGTTCTTTGCCGTTTTTTCCATCGCGCCAAATGTACCAATCGCGCTTTGGATTGTCCCGTGATGAGCGCGATTCAATAAACCAAGGATGTTCATCACTCGTATGGTTAATGACGAGATCTAAAATAACTTTCATGTCGCGCTTATGAATTTCTCGAAGCAATTGATCGAAATCTTCCATCGTCCCGAACTGCTCCATGATGTCTTGATAATCACTAATGTCATAGCCATTGTCAGCATTCGGTGATTTATAAATCGGACAAATCCATATGACATCGATTCCAAGGTCTTTTAAATAGTCAAGCTTTTGGATAATTCCCTGTAAATCACCGATGCCGTCTCCGTTTGAATCCATAAAGCTTCTTGGATATATTTGATATGCAATCGCTTCTTTCCACCAAGCTTTTTTCACGCCAAATCCTCCTCAATCCATTCAGCATAAATCGCTTTCAATATTCTTTACTCTTTCATGTTAATATACAAACAGCTTTGTTGAAAGAGGAAGTTGCACTTTTTCATAAAAAATTTCGTTTTTATTGCGCAAACGGTTTAACTGCGAACAAAAATAAGCAACGATTCATCATCGTTGCCTATTTTATACTTATATTTTATTCCATTTCATTCACTTTATTCGTTCGATTAGAAATCGTAATGCGACCAATAAACATTGCAAAAATAAAGCCGATGCCAACGAAAATCAATCCATACAAAAATACATCGCTTAACGCATCAACAAGCGTTTGTTTTAATACAGGCACAAACATTTGTTGCATTTGTTCAGGAATTTTTTTCAACGTATCCGGATTTAAAATGACGGAATATACGCTTTGCGGGTTCGATTCAACAAGTTGCTTAAATGAATCTGTCATCGCTTGCGCTTGCGCTGGCAATTGTTCTAACAACGGAAGAAACTTCGCTTCTAATAAATCTTTCGAACGATGATTCATAATCGCCCCTAACAACGTCGCCCCAAACGTTCCTCCAATTTGCCGGAAAAACTGGCTCGATGATGTTACAATGCCGAGCTGCGACTTCGGAAATACTTCTTGCAACGCGAGCGTAATAACTGGGTTGACGAATCCTAGCCCAAAACCGAGCGTCGCCATAAATGACATCGCTGTCCATTTATTCGTATCGACATCCATCGTTGACAATAAGAAAAAGCCAAGCGCCACAAGCACCATCCCAACAATCACTTGCGGGCGAACACCAATTTTTTGTACAAGTCGTCCACCGATCATACTTGCGATAATAAGCGCAAACATCATCGGAAACATCATCGTTCCTGATTCTGATGGGCTCATGCCAATAATGCCTTGCATAAAGAGCGGTACAAACATAATCGCTCCAAACATGCCGACAGACATAAAAAACCCGACGCTATTAAGCACAACAAACGTTTTATTTTTTAATAAATGAATCGGCATAATCGGCTCTTCTGCTTTTCGCTCTACAAATACAAATAAACTAAAGAAAACGACCGAGCTAGCTAGTAAAGAAATAATTTGCCACGATAGCCAATCGTATTTATCGCCACCGAACGTTAAGGCAAGCAACAACGAAACAACGGCTACAACCATCGTAAACATGCCTGCCAAATCAAGCTTTACTCGCTCAGCGACGCGATGATTATGCAAACCGAGCGAAATGAGAACAATGGCTAATATACCGACAGGGAGGTTAATGTAAAACACCCAGCGCCAATTTAACGAATCGACAATCCATCCACCCACTTGTGGCCCAAGAATAGATGCTAATCCAAATACGCCGCCAAACACACCTTGCCATTTTGCCCGCTCTGCTCCCGTAAATAAATCACCAATGACGATCATCGCCATCGGCATCATAATACCTCCACCAATGCCTTGAATGGCTCGGAAAATAATAAGCTGATTCATTGTGTCCGCCATGCCACATAGCGCTGAGCCGATAATAAAAATTGCTAACCCTGTAACATAAATCGACTTGCGTCCAAATAAGTCAGCGAGCTTCCCGGCAATCGGAACGATCGTTGTCGATGTGAGCATATAAGCGGTTGTCAACCATGCCATCATACTCAACCCACCAAGTTCGCCAACAATGCGTGGCAACGCCGTCCCGAGGATCGTCCCATCGAGTGCTCCAAACAACATCGCAACAAGAAGCCCCGTAATTAAAATACCTCGTTTTTGTTGTATATTCGCAATACTTGTTTGTATCGCTGCTTGTTCTTTCATACGTCTCACTTCTCCTCTTTTTCGTTTATCGCAGCAATTTTTTCGATAATATAGACAAACTGTTCAAGCTCTTCAAGCTGTAATTGACTTAAATAACGTTCAATAATTTTTCTTCGCTCTGCCCGTGCATGCTGAAGCATTTCTTTCCCCTTTTCAGACAATTGCACATACACGACACGCCGATCTTCTTCATCTCGATCACGCAATACAAACCCACTTTTATATAAGCGATCGATCATCGTAGTAATGGCGCTCGGTTTAACAAACATTTCGTCCGCTAATTCACTTACTGTACATTTCCCACGCTTCGACAACAAGTTTAAAATAAAAAACTGCGGTTTCGTTAAGCCGATTTCCTCCTTAGCCAAGTCAGCTGCCAATTTACGAACGGCCAATGAAAACGCATGCTCTAATCTCTCAACGAGTACAGTAAACGGCGTCCGCTCCATACACACCCCACCTTTTTAACGATATAAATATTTAACATAGTTAAATATAAATGAAAGAAAATATAAAGTCAATCAATGATTCCTGACGTATCAAATGATGCACTCGCTCATACATTGTCATAAGGAGGGAATGCGATGAAACGTGATGAGCAAAAAGCATTAGAAAAAGCGATTGCGGAAATTACAGAAATTGCCGAAGGATTTGGGCTTGATTTTTATGAAATGCGCTATGAAATTTGCCCAGCTGATATTATTTACACGTTCGGAGCGTACGGCATGCCGACACGCTTTTCGCATTGGAGTTTTGGGAAACAATTTCATAAAATGAAACTTCATTATGATCTCGGATTAAGTAAAATTTACGAGCTTGTCATTAACTCCGATCCGTGCTATGCCTTTTTATTAAACACAAACACCCTTATTCAAAATAAATTAATTGTCGCACACGTCCTTGCCCATAGCGACTTTTTTAAAAACAACGTTCGCTTTAGCAACACAAAACGAGACATGGTCGAAAGCATGGCGGCAACAGCCGAACGAATTAAACATTACGAACATGAATATGGGAAACAAGAAGTTGAAAAATTTTTAGATGCCGTATTAGCTATTCAAGAACATATTGATCCGTCGCTCCTGCGCCCGAAGCTTGCATGGACGTTATCCGACACGGAAGTGTACGAAGAGGAGAACGAAACGCGCAAACCGTCCCCGTATGACGATTTATGGTCGCTCGATGAAAAGAAAAAAACACAGCCCGTTCGAAAAAAACGAAAAAAGTTTCCACCACATCCAGAAAAGGATTTGCTGCTATTTATCGAAGAATATAGCCGTGAACTTGATGAATGGCAGCGCGACATTTTGACAATGATGCGCGAAGAAATGCTTTATTTTTGGCCACAGCTTGAAACGAAAATTATGAACGAAGGCTGGGCATCGTATTGGCATCAACGTATTTTGCGAGAAATGGATTTAACGAGTGACGAGGCGATTGAATTTGCTAAATTAAACGCCGGGGTTGTTCAACCTTCCCGCACCGGCATTAATCCATATTACTTAGGACTAAAAATTTTTGAAGATATCGAAAAACGGTGGGACAATCCGACCGAAGACATGAAAAAGCTTGGCGTCAAGCCAGGTTCAGGACGAGCAAAAATATTTGAAGTGCGCGAGCTAGAATCGGACATTTCGTTTTTACGCAACTATTTAACAAAAGAACTCGTCATGCGTGAAGATATGTATTTATTCCAAAAGCAAGGAAAAGACTATAAAATCGTTGATAAACATTGGGAACATGTGCGCGATCAGCTTGTGAACATGCGCGTCAACGGCGGCTTTCCATATATTACGGTCAACGATGGCGATTACATGCGCAACGGGGAGTTGTATTTAAAACATTGGTTCGAAGGCATTGAACTTGACGTCAAATATTTAGAAAAAGTGCTTCCATACATTTATCGGCTTTGGGGGCGTGCCGTTCACATCGAAACGATCATCGAAAACAAAACGACGTTATTCACATACGACGGACGAAACGTACAGCGAAAATATATATGAGCTACTGAGGGATCAGTAGCTTTTTTATTGAAACTTTTTTCTGTTTTTTCCGTACATACATATAAATAACAAGAAAGGTGGATTTATATGGGTAAGCGCTCTATTACAGGCATCGTCATCGGGTCGATTGCTGGCATTTTTCTTCTTGTTGCTGCACTAACATCATGGTACACCGTCGATGAGTCAGAACAAGCCATTATTTTAACATTTGGTAAAATCGATGAAGAAGTGACAACACCCGGACTACATTTTAAACTTCCTTGGCCGATTCAAACGGTCGAAACGTTGTCGCGAGAAACGTTTAGTTTACAGTTTGGCTACAAAGAAGAAAACGGAAAAGTTGTCGCTACAAACCAAGGCGATACGAAAATGATTACAGGTGATGAAAATATTGTTCTTGCCGATATGGTTGTTCAATGGAAAATTACTGATCCTGCAAAATTTCTTTATCGCTCATACGAACCGGAACAAATTTTATATAATGCGACGTCTGCTTCTTTGCGTAGCGTCATCGGCAGTTCAAAAATTGATGATGCGTTAACATCAGGTAAAGCAAAAATTGAAGCGGATGTGCGCGAATCGCTCACCGCATTAATGAAAAAATATGATATCGGCATTTCCATTTTAGCTGTGAAATTACAGGACGTTGACTTACCGAACGACGAAGTGCGCAAAGCATTTACAAATGTCACAGATGCGCGCGAAACAATGAACACAAAAATTAACGAAGCGAATAAATATCGCAACAAACGAACGAAAGAAGCCGAAGGGGAAAAAGACGCTCTCATCTCCCAAGCGGAAGCTGACAAAGTGGCACGCATCGAAAAAGCGTATGGAGATGTCGCTAAATTTAATGCCTTATACGAAGAATATAAAAACGCAAAAGACATTACAAAACAGAGGTTAATGATTGAAACGCTTGAACAAATCCTACCGTACACACGCATTTACATTATGAACGACGATGGCAATACGTTAAAATATTTACCAATCCAACCGATCGAAAAACAAACGACAGAGAAAAAGAAAGAGCAAGGGAGTGGTAACGAATGACAAACTTTCAAGATGATCAAAACGTCATTAGCTTGAAAGATAAACTGCCAACGAAATGGTTTCGTTTTTTTATCGGGGGAGTCATCGGACTTGTTTTACTCGTTATCGCTTTAACAAACGTCTACATTGTTCATGAAAATGAATATAAAGTTGTACGTCAATTTGGTGAAATTGTTCGCATTGATCAAACGCCAGGATTACGCTTTAAAATTCCTTTTATTCAAAGCGTAACATCGTTGCCAAAAGCCCAAATTTTTTATGACGTCGCCGAAGCAGAAATTAATACAAAAGATAAAAAACGCATTCTCGTCAACCATTACGCCATTTGGGAAATTACAAACCCAAAAGAGATGATTCAAAACGCGCGCACGTTAGAAAATGCAGAATCGAAAATGGACGAATTTATTTTCTCCATTGTCCGCACCGAGCTTGGACAGTTAAATTACGATGAAATTATTAACGACGAAAAATCATCACGCGGTAGTTTAAATGACGAAGTAACAGCGAAAGTAAACGACCTACTACAAAAAGACAGCTACGGCATTCGCGTTGTAGATGTGCGCTTAAAACGTATTGACTTACCGGAAGAAAACGAACAGTCCGTTTATAAACGTATGATTTCTGAGCGTGAATCAAAAGCACAAGAATATTTATCAATGGGGGATGCCCAAAAACAACGTATTATCGCGCAAACAGATCGCGAAGTGAAAGAAATGCTCGCTAAAGCGCAAGCAGATGCGGAGCGCATTCGCGCAGCAGGTGAACAAGAAGCAGCACGAATTTATAACGAAACATTCGCAAAAGATCCTGAATTTTACTCATTTTACCGTACGCTCGAATCGTATAAGACAACGATCGGCGAAGATACGGTTGTCATTTTACCAGCCAACTCACCGTATGCGAAATGGCTATTAGGACAAACGCGCTGAGCTTTCAGCGCGTTTCATGCGTAAGTAACCATTTTTTTCTTTCGATTCCCCACGCATATCCACCAAGTCCCCCACCCGTACGAACGACGCGATGACAAGGAACAACGATCGTTATGGGATTGTTGCCGACAGCGTTGCCAACCGCCCGTACCGCTTTCGGTTGCCCAATTTGTTTGGCAATATCGGCATATGAAACCGTTTGTCCATAAGGAATCGTTTGTAATACTTCCCATACACGCAGTTGAAACGGAGTGCCCACGAGCTTTAAGGGCATCGAAAACGACGTCCGTTTCTTTTGGAAGTATTGTTCAAGTTCTTCTAGCGATTGCATGAGAGGCTCCGCCACTTTTTCGTTCTGATCTTCACCTCGTTCAACGACATCAATCCGCTCGATTCCCTCATTCGTTCCAACGATTTGTAGCCAACCGATCGGTGATTCATAATACACAACGTGTTTCTTCATGTCCAACTCTCCTCTGCCAAATCGCACAACATTTACAGCGAGAAAAATGACCGTTTTTTCATAAACTACATATAGCTCCTCACGATAAGGAGGGTTTGCGGTGCATACAGCCGATTACGACAAAGCGCTTTACTATACGTACCGATCGGAATGGGATCATTTACTCATTCTTATGGTACGCACAAAAGACGATTTACTTTCAAAAAAAATTGAACAGTTTCTTCATGCATACAACTTCGAAAAAGATTATACCGTCGTCCAAAAGCGATTAAATGCATTGTTGCGTTACATCGACCACGCGTTGGATGTGTACGAACAAGAGCCAACACTTACGATGCAATATGATTATTAGAGCGAAAGGAACGATCTCCTTTCGCTTTTTATACGACCGGATACGTTTGAATAAGCGGATGTAATACGATTTCATCGACCAACATATGTTTCGGTGCGCTTGCCATATAGACAACGGCTTCGGCGACGTCTTCTGCCTTTAACCATTCTGCTTTTTCAGGCAATCCTTGCGTCGAGTTAGCAAAGTATGTATCAACCATCCCTGGATTGATCGTACCGACACGAATGCCGTATGGGCGCACTTCTTGAGCCACACTTCCTGAAAATCCTTGAACCGCATATTTCGTCGCTGTATATGCCGAACCGTTTGCGATGGTGTATCGTCCAACGTCCGATGAAACGGTAATAATCGTACCAGAACGTTGCTTTTTCATTTGTGGGAGAACGGCTTTCGTCCCGATAAATACACCTTGTACATTTACTTCAAACAACCGCTTCCATTCTTCGACAGTCGTTTCTTCAACCGATTTGAATACACCAATACCTGCATTATTCACAAGCAAATCAATGCGACCGAATGCAGCTATGGTCGCTTCAACCACTTCATTCATTTGTTGTTCATTTGATACATCTGCTTGAAACGTTTTTACATCTTTTAATTGCTCACCTACACGGTGAATATCCGACGAACTACCGATTAATACGAGCTGCATCCCTTGTTCCGCTAATTTATGTGCAATCGCTAAACCGATGCCACGAGATGCCCCCGTCACAATTGCTACTTGTCCTCGTAACATGCTGAACTCACCCTTTCTACATCATCGCCTTCATATTACTTGTTCTACATTCAAAAAACAACTGATAAAGCATTACACCTTATCAGCTGTTAACGTATATACCCGCTCCATCACCGCTGTTTCTAATTGTCCCAATTGTTGTTTTGCTTCTGCAAGTGTCTGCCCTTTTACACCAAAATAAAATTTCATTTTCGGCTCTGTGCCAGACGGACGCGCACAAAACCACGAGCCATCTTCTAACGTATATTTCAACACGTTCGATTTTGGTAAATCGATTGCTTCTTTTTCGCCTGTTTCCACATACACCCTCTCACTCGTCTTATAGTCTTCACGAGTCACGACGCGCTGATTAGCAACAAACGTCGGCGGCTCATTTCGGAACGTGGCGAGTAACGCCTCGATTCGCTCCGCCCCCTCTTTTCCTTTTAGTGTGAGCGAACGCAACCCTTCTTGATAATATCCATATTGTTCAAATAATCGCATAAGTGCCTCGTATAAAGATAAGCCCTGCTTTTTATAAAACGCGCACACTTCAACAGCTAACACAGCAGCTTGAATCGCGTCTTTATCACGGGCAAAATCACCAATTAAATAGCCGTAGCTTTCTTCGTATCCAAATTGGAATACATACTCTCCTGTTTGTTCATATTGTTTAATTTTTTCACCGATAAATTTAAACCCTGTCAATGTATCCATCGTTTCGATTCCAAACGACTTAGCAATCGCACGCCCAAATTCAGATGTGACGATCGTTTTAAATACAATCCCGTTTGGTGGCAATATCCCTTTTTCTTTCTTTTGTGAAAGAATGTAATGAAGTAACAATCCACCTGTTTGATTGCCTGTTAAAACGATGTATTCTCCTTGTTCATTTTTTACCGCAATGCCTAAACGATCCGCATCCGGGTCTGTTGCAATTAACACGTCTGCATCGACTTGTTTTCCAAGCTGAATCGCTAATTCAAACGCAGCATGTTCTTCTGGATTTGGCGATTTTACCGTTGAAAAATTCGGGTCCGGTTGTTCTTGTTCCTTTACAACAAACACGTGTTTATAGCCGAATTCCTTTAATCCACGTTGAACGAGCTTATTTGCTGTGCCATGAAGCGGTGTAAATACGACTTTGACATCAACTTCGTGAGAGAGTTCTGGATGTAGCGAAATCGTTTTTAATTTTTGTATGTATGCATCGTCAATCTCTGTGCCAATCATTTGAATAAGTCCTTTTTCTTTTAATACCTCTTCTCGTTCAACCACGAGTTCCCATTCGTTTTCAATCGCATTGACGTATGCAATAACAACATCGGCAATGTGTGGTGGCAATTGCGCCCCGTCTTCTCCGTATACTTTATACCCGTTGTACTCTGGTGGGTTGTGGCTTGCGGTAATGACAATACCCGAAAAAGCACGTAAATGACGGACCGCAAATGAAAGCTCCGGTGTCGGGCGAAGCTCATCGAATACGTACGTCTGAATACCATGGGTGGCAAGCGTTTTGGCTGCTTCCATCGCAAACTGTTGCGACTTGTGACGCGAGTCGTATGCGATCACAACTCCCCGTTTCTTCGCCTCCTCCCCAAACGACGCGATGTATCGTGCTAATCCTGCCGATGCTTTTCGCACCGTATATATGTTCATGCGGTTCGTTCCCGGTCCGATTTCGCCGCGCATACCTCCTGTACCGAACTCTAACGTTTTGTAAAAGCAGTCTTCTAGCAATTTTTCATCTTGCTCTAGTTGCTCCAAATGCGCGCGTAGCTCTTCATCTAATTGCGCTTCTTTCCAACGTTCGTATACTGTTTTCCAAGTCACGTTTATCCCTCCATATCCGTTGCTCATTGTAACTTATTCTCGCTTCTTTATACAAATTCCTTTTTCATAGCGAAAAAGGAGCTCCTTCAAAAGAAGCCCCTTTCTTGTTTAATGATATGAAGGTTCGGAAATCTCAGATAATGCTTGTTCTGCCGCCTCATCATATGCTTGGTTTGTTGCGATATCACCAAGTGCAACGATACCACAAAGCTCATTATTTTGTACGATCGGCAAACGACGAATTTGATTTTTCGCCATCACTTTCGCTGCTTCATTCACGCTCATGTTTGGCGTACCTGTGACAACATCGCTTGTCATCACTTGTGAAACAGGTGTCGAAGGGGTTAACCCTTGTGCTGTTGTACGAAGAGTGATGTCACGGTCAGTAATCATTCCTTTTACTTTTCCGTTTTCAACAACAGGAATGGCAGCGATATTATGTTCGTTCATTAACTGTGCTGCCTCTTGAACGGACTGATCTGGTGTGACCGTTGCCACTTGGCGTGTCATAATCGATTCAACTGTATGATTCAATATCATCCTCCCCTTTCGCTTTTTATTGTTTGCGTTCATTCGTTCATTATGTAAGTAAAATATCGTCGCAATTTACATTATTTCTTTTGATGTACTATAATGAACAAAGAGTAAAAAATAAGAAGGTGGAATCATGGCGCAGAAAGAAAATCATTTATTAACTGCGTGGAGCGTTGCGCTAATCGCTACACTTGGCAGCCTTTATTTTTCCGAAATAATGAAGTTTATTCCATGTGAACTTTGCTGGTATCAGCGCATTTTTATGTATCCGCAAGTATTTTTACTTGGCATGGCTTTTGTGCGCAAAGATTTTAAAATCGCCCGTTATACACTAATGTTATCTATTATCGGTGGCACGATTTCTTCTTATCATTATCTCATTCAAAAAATAACATTTTTCCGTGATACAGCTCCATCGTGCGGCATTGTACCATGTACAGGACAGTACATCAACTGGTTCGGATTTATTACCATTCCGTTTTTAGCACTTATTGCTTTTATTTTCATTAGCATCATAAGCTATCGTCTTATAAAAATGGAGAAAGAAGGGAAAGACGAATGAAAAAATTGCTTATTTTCGGTGGGATCATTATCATTTTATTCGGGGCGCTCGCTTGGATTACGTCTTATACGCAAAAACAAAAAGCAGAAGGAAATCCATTCGGAAAAGAAGAGTTGCACCCAGCGACGATCGATCTTCTCGATGACCCGAACTATCAAAACATTATTTTACCTAACGAATTAAGAGAAGCATTAAACAAGAAAGAAACGATAACCGTTTACTTTTACAGTTCCACATGTGAATTTTGTAAAAAAACGACACCAATCGTTGCTCCACTCGCGCAGAAGATGGGCATTGACTTAAAACAATTTAACCTGCTTGAATTTGAAGAAGGTTGGGATGAGTATCATATCGAGGCAACACCGACCATTGTTCACTTTAAAAATGGACAAGAAGTCGCGCGTATTGAAGGATATTACGAGGAAGACGTATTTCGAAAATGGTTTGAACAAATGGAATAAAAAGCCTTCATCACGAAGGCTTTTTTACATCACCCAAGCATGAATAGGCTTCATATACATGCTTACATACTCATCTCTTTGATGCAAAAAATGTTCAAGAGTGAGTGGAAAACTAATACCATGCTGTTCTAGCTGCTCAATATTTCGCTGAAATAGCTGTTCATAATGAGCGGAACGATGATGGAACGAAACAAACTCAATGATGGCTTGTAGTGATTGCAATGCAGAAATAATCGTAAATGCCTCTTTCAACGTTCCGTCATATGTGGACGCTTCAAATTGTAATACACCGAGCGATTGAAACGTTTCAATTTCATCGTCTGTAAAATATTTTGGAAAAATACATGTATAAAACTGTTCAATAAGCGAATGAATATATTGCTTTTGTTCTTCCGTAGCAACGTAAACGGTTTTCAATTGCCTCACCTTTTTTCCATTTCATTTCCTAATGTATAACGAAATTGTAACATATCAACGCACTTTATGGTGTTGGTAATTTATTGTACAGAAAGAGTGAGACGAATGAATGTGCAAAAGAAAGGAAACTGGCTTCTGTTTGAAGCGCCAAAATCATGGAGCGGTTTATCGCTCGAACAAGCATTCCAAACGAAATGGTTCGTTCCTAAAAAAATGTTACACGAATGGCGAATGACAAAAGGTGTAGCCATCAACGACAACATCGTTCCTTTTCATACAATCATTTCACCGAACGATCGCATTCGTGTTCGTATAAAAGAAGAACAAATCGAACCAACTCCGACATACGCACCGCTTCATATTGTATTTGAAGACGATCATGTGCTCGTCGTTAACAAACGAGCGCATATAGACGTCCATCCGACGCAACCGAGTCAAACAAATACGTTAGCAAACGCTGTAGCCTTCCACTTTCAATGTGAAGGCATTTATAGTAAAGTTCGTCATATTCATCGGCTCGATCGCGATACAAGCGGCGTTATTTTATTCGCCAAGCATGCACTTGCCGGGGCTATTCTGGATCAATATTTAGCGAAACGAACGATTCATCGCACATATATTGCACTTGTTCACGGATATGTCAAACAAAAAAAGGGAACGATCGAAGCACCGATCGGCCGTGATCGCCATCATCCAACAAGACGCCGCGTATCAAAAACAGGAGATACAGCTATCACGCACTATGAACGTCTCCAATATGATAAACAAAAGCACGTATCACTTGTTCGTCTCACGCTTGATACAGGACGAACGCACCAAATTCGTGTCCACATGAGCTATATTGGCCATCCATTAGTTGGTGATACGTTATATGGAGGAAAACCGTGGATCGATCGACAAGCGTTACATGCGTTCTCTTTATCGTTCCTACATCCGTTTACTGGGGAGCGTATCACTTGTTCCGCTTTGCCTGATGAAACCATTTTCGGTCACATAAAAAGAGGCACGTTATTATAACGCTGCCTCTTCATTCATATCTGTCACTACATCTACGTTATGGGGAAGACGTGTCACTTCAATTTTTTTCACATGATGACCGTCCAATTGCAAGACTTTAAAAACGTAACCACCAAACTCAATTTGCTCTCCAGGGCGAATGTTATAGCGCTCTGTTAACATCCATCCACCAATCGTGTCGACGTCTGTGTCGTCAATTTCTAAGCCGAATAAATCGTTAATTTCACTAATAAGCACTTTTCCATCGACGATCGCACGATTGTCATCGATCATTTGAATAAGCGGGGTTTCATCAGTATCAAATTCGTCTCGAATTTCCCCTACAATTTCTTCCAAAATATCTTCAACGGTCACTAAACCAGATGTACCCCCATATTCATCAACTAAAATGGCCATATGAATACGTTCTTTTTGCATTTGCACAAGCAAATCTTGAATCGGGATCGTTTCAATCACTTGAATAATTGGACGAATATAATCACGCAGCTGTTTGCGTTCGTGACAATTCGCAACGAGGTCCGTAAACAACTCTTTTACGTTTACTAATCCGAGAATATGATCTTTATCGCCATCAATGACAGGATAACGTGTATACTTTTCTTCACGAATGGTTTGCAACACGTGATCCATGGAGTCATTCACATCTAATGCAATAATTTCTTTGCGCGGAACCATAATTTCCTTTGCGACACGATCGTCAAAGCGGAAAATGTTATTGACGTATTTATATTCCGTGTGGTTAATTTCCCCGCTCTTATAACTCGCTGATAAAAGCAGGCGCAATTCCTCTTCGGAATGTGCTAATTCTTTTTCATTCGACAATTGAAAACCAAATAAACGGACGACTAAACGCGCAGACCCATTTAACAACCAAATGAACGGATACATGACGCGATAAAATAACATGAGCGGACGCGCTGTCCACAATGTAATCGCCTCTGCCTTTTGAATAGCGATCGTCTTCGGTGCTAATTCACCAACAACGACATGAATGAACGTAATCGTTGCAAATGCGACAATAAATGATGCACCATGTGCAAATGATGAAGATACGTTCCACTGATCAAAAAGTGGGCGAAGTGCTCGTTCTACCGTCGGTTCCCCAAGCCAACCGAGCCCGAGTGATGTCATTGTAATTCCTAATTGATTTGCAGATAAATACTCATCTAAATGAGTGATGACATGTTTGGCTGCTACTGCTTTTTTGTTTCCTTCCTCCATGAGTTGATCGATGCGCGATGGGCGCACTTTTACAATCGCAAATTCTGAAGCGACAAAAAAACCGGTCAAGGCAATAAGAAAAACAATCATCCATAAACTAAATATGTCCAACGAACATCCGCACGCATGAATGCGTGCGGATGTCACCTCCTATTGATTAATCTTCATCGTTTCCTTGTACAAAAATAAGCACATACTTAATTAATTCTAACACCGAAATAAGCGCTGCAGCAACATATGTTAACGCTGCGGCGTTTAATACTTTATTTACCCCACGCTCTTCTTCGTTGCGAATAATGCCTTCCGCAATCATAAAGTCTTTGGCGCGTGAGCTTGCATTAAACTCAACTGGCAATGTAATAACTTGGAATGCAACGGCAAACGAGAATAAAATGATCCCTAATCCAATCAATGAAAACTGTTGCATTAAAAAGCCACCAAGAAGAAGGAACGGCGCAATGCCAGATGTAAAATTCACAAGCGGAAACATACGATGACGTAAAACGAGCGCACCATACGCTTGTTGATGTTGCACCGCATGGCCAACTTCATGGGCAGCTACAGACACAGCCGCGATTGAACGTCCGTAGTAAACCGGCTCTGATAAACGAACCGCACGTGCAATCGGATCATAATGATCTGTCAACGTACCAGGAACGAGCTCAACTGGCACATCGTATAGTCCGTTGCGATCTAAAATGAGACGCGCCACTTCTGCACCTGTCAAACCAGACGAAGCAGGTACGTCTGACCACTTGCTGAAGTTTCCTTTTACTTTAAATTGCGCCCAAATCGATACCCCGAAGGCGATTAAAATTAAAAAATCCATTGGATGAAAAAACATACAATCATCCCTCCGTTACTTTATATTTTAATGGAAAGTGAATGAAAATGAAAGAGAATGCCTTCACATACATTACATACGACTATTGTGTCCAAAAAGTTTCACAACATCGAAAAAAAACCTCGCAAATCGCGAGGTTAAATCAAATTCCTTTTTAATGCGTATGGTGAACAGCACAACGGTTTGGACCGATTTCAAGTTCTTGTTGTTGCTCTTGTGTAGCATCTTTTACGCCGCGGTTAATAGCAATAATGTCTTCAAAGTTTGGCGGTGTTTCAGAAGATGCCGATTGTGCCACATGTTCCACAAATTCTTCTTCTGTTTTTCCTTGCATAATTTCATTCATTTGACGAATGTTTCCTAACGTATTGCCAATATATCCTTGCTCATTCACTTCTTGATCGAAGTTTGCATAGTGTGCAGGCAGGACAATGACATCATCTGCAATTTGTGCGACTTTGTTATATACTGTGTCGTATAAGTCTTTTGCCCACTCACGTGCTTTTCCGCCTAAGTCTGGTCGCCCGAGACCGCTAACGAAAATTGTATCGCCAGAGAACAACAATTTATTATTTACGAAAAACGATACACTACCTGGTGTATGGCCTGGTGTTTTAATCGCTAACACTTCTAAGCTTACTTTTTCAAATTCGATGCGATCGTGGTTTTCTAACGGTTCAAATTCAAATACTGCCCCTTCACTCTTCATTAAATAATACGTCGCACCTGTTTGTTTCGCTAATTCATATCCACCAGAAATATGGTCCGCGTGTAAATGCGAATCAACGATATGTGTAATCGCTACGTTTTCTTTTTGCGCCACTTCTTTATACACATCAATAAAGCGAGATGGATCGACGATTAGCGCTTCTTTTCCTGATACGACCATGTAAGAAAGACAACCTTTACCGACACGAATAAATTGATATACTTTTATGTCGTTATCTTGGTAAACAACAACTGGATATAAATATTCGCTCCAAGCTTTCATGCCGCCTTTTAAATAAAACACTTCTAATCCTTTTTCAGCAAGCATGTCAGCGACCATCATCGAAGAACCTTCTTTAGCACAAACGACGACGATTTTTTTATCTTTCGGTAAACGCTCTAACACAGGCTCCACACCATCAATGAGTTCAAAATAAGGAACGTTTAAATATTCAATATGTTCTCCTTCGATTTTCCAGTCAGCAAAATCAGATTCGTTGCGAACGTCAAATAAGAAAAATGGTTCTTTGTTTACAATCATCTCATTTATTTGCTGTGCCGTTAATGCATGTACTGCCATATACTCTCCACCTCTCCTTTATACCTTATAGGGTATTTTTATAGATAAAAAAATTATTGTTGTAACAATTGCATAATGCGTTGCGGATCAAATCCAATCACCCAACGTCCATTAATTTCAGTTTGTGGCACACCCATTTGTCCAGTTGAGCGAACAACATAATCAATAGCCTCAGGATGTTGATGCAAATTCACTTCTTTAAATGGGATGCCGCGTTCAGCTAAAAAGTTTTTCAATAATGTACAATATGGACATGTTGTTGTCGTATATACTGTAATCATATGATTATTCCTCCTTTATGTCTCGGTATTCCATATACCCCTATACGTATTATAACATAAAGGATGAACTTTTCAACAACTTTTACAAAATATCCAACCAAATTTTTATTGCTGTTGCTACAATAAGCGCAGCTAAAATAAACTGCAATACTTTTGTATTTACTTTTTTTCCGACATTCGCTCCGATCGGAGAAGCAATTAAACTGGCAACAACCATAATAAACGCCGTCCAAAAGTCAAATTGACCTGTTGTAATTTTCCCTACAGTTGCTCCAATGGATGAAATAAACGTAATCGCTAATGATGTAGCGATCGTCATACGCGTTGGAATTTTTAATACAACAAGCATAATTGGTACAAGAATAAATGCCCCTGCGGCACCAACAATACCAGCGCTCACTCCGACAGCGAATGCTAACGCTGTTGCAAACCATTTATTAAATGAGACTTGATCAAGCGGAATGTCATCAATTCCTTTTTTCGGAACAAACATCATCATCGCAGCAATCGTCGCTAACACCGCATAAACGATGTTAATGCCACCTTCGCTCATTAATTTCGAACCATAACCACCAATAAAACTACCGATTAAAATGCTCGTTCCCATATAAATAATTAACGTTTTATTTAAATATCCACCTTTACGGTACGCCCAAACGCCTCCAATCGTCGCAAACAGTACTTGAATGGCGCTAATTCCTGATACTTCATGGGCGCTAAACGCCACGTAACCGAGCAATGGTGGGATGTAAAGCAACATCGGATATTTAATAATCGATCCGCCAATTCCAACCATCCCTGAAATAAACGAACCGATAAATCCAATTAAAAAAATTGTAATAATAAAACCGATGGCCATGCTTATTCACTCCTTATATGAAGCATCGGGACATATGCCCGATGCTTATTACGCTTTCCGAATCCAAAATTTTAGTACGTCTCCTTCTTCGACCATATCGATCATTTCATGACCAGCTGACTTTGCCCATGCAGATAAGTCGTTTTTAGCCCCTTTATCCGTTACATGAATTTCCAAAACTTGACCAGATTGTAATGTGTCCATTCCTTTTTTCGTGCGAACGATTGGCATTGGACATGCAAGACCCTTTGCATCAACGAGAAGATCTGCTTTCATGTTCTTCCTCCTTAGAATGTTAACGTGATGTCAGCATCTTTCGCAAAATCGAGGAATGTCACTGCCCCACCTACATCAATGCCGTCGACAAAATGTTCTTTTGTTAGCCCCATAACATCCATTGTCATTTGGCAAGCAATAAACTTCACACCCATTTCTTGTGCCATGCTTACAAGTTCTGGGATAGATGGCACGTTTGCTTGGGCAAATCCTTGTTGAATTTGTTCTTTTCCTTCTGGAAGTGGCAATTGTTTATACGCTTCTTTATGAATTAAATTTAATCCTTCGAATGTAAAGAAAATGGCTACCTCTGCTTCTGTTGCTGCTGCTGCTGTTGCAATGTTAAATACTTTATATGCGTCAAATAAACCACCATTTGCTGCAATAATAGCTACACGTTTTTTCATTGTTCATTTCCCCCTTTAGTAATTGTTCCTTTCCATTGTGTCATACCTGGAATAACGTTAAATACATGTGTAAATCCTTTTTCAGCGAGTTGCTGTGCAGCCAAATCACTACGATTACCTGTTCGACAAATCACATAAATCGTTTCATCTTTATTTAATTCATTTAATCGCTCTTCTAATTGTCCGAGCGGGATATGATATGCTCCTGGAATATGACCAAACGCATATTCCGCTTCCTCGCGCACATCTAAAATAAATAGTTGTTCGTTGTTTTCTACTTTCTTTTGTAAGTCCTCTAAAGCAATAACGTGAGGATATGTTGTTTCTTCTCTTACTTCTGTAGGATTTGCTTTACGAAGATAATGTTTCAGTACATCACCTTCCTCAATCGTGCCGATATATTGATGCCCTGTGTTTTTGGCCCAACCTTGAATATCCGCAAGTGACCCTTTATCTGTCGCTTGCACTTCAAGCACTTGACCAGGCTGTAGCTGTTCCATCGCCTTTTTCGTGCGAACAATCGGCATCGGACACGTGAGCCCCTTTGCATCAACCACAAGATCGACATGAATCGTCATTCCATTCCCCCCTATCGTTCAATTTCACCCGTCCATTCAAGCATACCGCCTGTCATATTTACAACGCGGTATCCGTAACTTTCTAACAGTTGACAAGCCATACCGCTTCGATTTCCTGAACGGCAAACAAGAATATGCTCTTCGTTTTTATCAATTTCATTCATCCGCTCAAGCAGTTGACCGAGCGGAATATGACGAGCCCCTGGGATTTTTCCTTGAGCTACTTCCTCATCTTCGCGCACATCAATAATACTTAGCGCACGCCCTTCTTTTAATTGTTGTTCGACTTCTTGTGGAAGTATGTGTTTCATTTCGCCCACCTCTCTATACTCATAAGGGTATTTTTAATCTCAAAAAATAATTTATTACCATTACCTCTATGAGTATATTACAAAAACCCCCACCCGTTTGTCAACTGTTTTTCTCCAAAAAAAAACCTTGCTTGACACAAGGATTTAAACGAGTGTTTTCAATTCTTCTTTCCGGAAAAACGTCCTCATTGCCTGTAACACATCCGACTTTTGCTTTAAAATGTAGTAGCGAAATTTTTCATCTTTAATATGTTTATATGCTGACATGAGAGTCGAGTGGCGATTGTACTGATTCACTTCCCCGTATCCGAACATATTTGAAACTTTCATTAACTCTTGCACAAGCTTGACACAGCGGGCGTTATCGGACGTTAAATTATCGCCATCGGAAAAATGGAACGGATAAATATTGTATTTTGTCGGCGAGTATTTTGTTTCGATTACTTCAAGTGCCTTTCGATACGCTGATGAACATATCGTCCCGCCACTTTCCCCTTTTGTAAAAAATTCTTCTTCCGTTACAATTTTCGCTTCAGTATGATGCGCGATAAAAACAATATCGACCGTTTCGTATTTCGTCCGTAAAAATCGCGTCATCCAAAAGAAGAAGCTTCTAGCCATATACTTTTCCCATACGCCCATTGATCCGCTCGTGTCCATCATTGCGATGACAACCGCTTTCGAATCCGGCTTAATGACTTCATTCCACGTTTTAAACTTTAAATCTTCGGGATAAATTGGATAAAAACTCGGATTGCCACTTAATGCATTTCGTTTAAACGCAGCCATCATTGTTTTTTTCTTGTCGATGTTCCCCATCAATCCCGTTCGGCGAATATCGTTAAACTCAATATGTTGCACAACATGATCAGCGTGTTGTTTTTTCTTTAAGTCTGGAAGTTCTAATTGACTGAATAACGCTTCTTCAAGTTCCATTAGAGATACTTCTGCTTCATAATAATCTTGCCCTGCCAAATCACCTGCTCCTTGCCCTTTTCCGGGTCCTTTTTGACCGTCACCAGAACCGTCGCGCGCAATAACATCACCAACTTGACTGTCCCCATCGCCTTGGCCGACATGTTTATTTTTATCATAGTTGTAACGAATTTTATATTCATCTAACGAACGAATCGGTATTTTAATGACGTCGCGACCGTTGGACATAATGATACTTTCTTCTGTAATTAAGTCACCGAGATTATTTTTAATTGCCTCTTTCACTTTTTCTTCGTGCCGTTTTTGATCATCGTGGCCTTTTCGATGGAGGGACCAATCTTCCTTTGACACAATGAAGTTTCTACTCATTTTTTTCCCCTCCTACATATGAAATAATCATGCACAAATTCTTTTTCCTCGCATACACTATGTTGGCTAATAAAAAATCATAAATGAATGGTTGGTTACTTTATCCTATGCGACGACCGAAAAAAATTGACAAATGATTTCGAAAATTGTTCAAATCCCTTTCTGAAGGACAAGCCTGTTTTATACGATGATAAAACAAAGCATGCCAAGTGCGGCATGCTTTATCGGTTTAACAAACTTCCGACATAACGAAGCAACTCATTTGCTGAAGTGGAGTTATAACCATACTCATCAATTAACCGCGCAACAACTTCATTAATCTTCTTTAGTTGCTGTTCATCAGGTGTTTTTGTAGATGTTGTAATTTTCACGATATCTTTTAAATCAGCGAACAACTTTTTCTGAATGGCTTCGCGCAATCGCTCGTGTGAATTGTAATCAAATCGCTGACCTTTTCGTGCGTACGCAGAAATACGAATTAAAATTTCTTCACGAAATGCTTTTTTCGCATTCTCCGAAATGCCAATTTGCTCTTCAATCGAACGCATCAGTTTTTCATCTGGATTCATTTCTTCTCCTGTGAGCGGGTCCCGAATTTTCGCTTTGTTACAATACGCTTCTACATTATCTAAATAGTTATCCATTAACGTTTTTGCTGATTCTTCATACGAATAAACGAACGCTTTTTGTACTTCACGTTTTGCAATTTCATCGTATTCTTTTCTTGCAATCGAAATGAAATTTAAATAACGTTCCCGATCTTCTTTTGAAATAGACGGATGATGCTCTAGCCCTTCTTTTAATGCTCGCAATACATCTAATGCATTAATGGACGGCACTTCTTTTCGAATGATACAAGACGAAATACGATTAATAACATAACGTGGATCAATACCACTCATTCCTTCGTCTGGATATTCTTTTTTCAGCTCTTCGACATCCACTTCATTAAATCCTTCGATTAACTCTCCATCATATAAACGCATTTTTTTCACAAGGTCGATATCACCGCGCTTCGGCTCTTTCAATCGCGTTAAAATGGTAAACATCGCAGCAACTCGTAGCGTATGCGGGGCAATATGCACATCTGCCACATCGCTTTCACGAATCATTTTTTCATAAATACGCTCTTCTTCCGACACTTTTAAGTTGTATGGAACGGGCATGACGATAATACGCGAATGAAGCGCCTCATTTTTCTTATTAGCAATAAACGAACGATACTCTGTTTCATTCGTATGAGCAACAATCAATTCATCAGCACTAATAAGCGCAAAACGTCCCGCTTTAAAATTTCCTTCTTGCGTCAAGGAAAGTAAATGCCATAAAAATTTTTCATCACATTTCAGCATCTCTTGAAATTCCATAATGCCTCGATTCGCTTTGTTTAACTCCCCATCAAAGCGATATGCGCGCGGATCTGATTCCGATCCATATTGAGCAATCGTCGAAAAATCGATACTTCCTGTTAAATCAGCAATATCTTGCGACTTCGGGTCGGATGGGCTGAACGTCCCAATCCCAACACGTTTATCTTCCGAGAAAAAGATGCGTTCGACCATTACATCCTCAATGCGTCCACCATATTCCTTTTCAAGTCTCATCATATTTAACGGCGACAAGTTTCCTTCAATACGAATACCGTACTCTTTATAAAACTCATCACGCAAATGATGCGGAATTAAATGGAGCGGGTCTTCATGCATCGGACACCCTTTAATGGCATATACAGCACCGCGATCGGTATATGAGTAAGCTTCAAGCCCTCGCTTTAGCATCGTCACAAGTGTTGATTTTCCTCCGCTTACCGGCCCCATCAACAACAAAATACGCTTTCGAACATCTAATCGCTTAGCAGCTGGATGAAAATATTCTTCCACAAGCCGCTCTAGCGCTTCCTCAAGCCCGAACAATTGCCCGCTAAAAAAGTTGTATTTTTTCTTTCCGTCTACTTCTTCTATGCCCGCATCTTTGATCATATTGTAAACGCGAGAATGAGCAGACTGAGCTACCCATGGCTTTTCTTTTACAATTTCCAAATACTCCGCGAACGTCCCTTCCCACTTTAATTTTTGTTCTTCTTCTCTATATTTTTGTATTTTTTTCAAAATGTCCATACACGGACCTCCTCCACCTTTGATGTCTAGCGTCATGATTAATACCATATGTATGCAAGGATGTCCGTAATCATTCGTGAAAGTATGACTTTCATCTTGGTATACAATTAAGCTATAATGAAAGCGCGGACATTTTCTTGTCACTTCATAAGGGAGGAGATTTCGTATGAAAACGCTTCTTGTGCTTGGCGTCATTTTCGCCTTCTTAGCTGCTATTTTTACAGCAGGATATAACGATAAGCCAGAAGTAAAAAATTAAGCGACTTTCATTTGAAAGTCGCTTAAAATACATTCGGGAAGTTTTGTTGTCTTAACGCCTCATATACGAGAATGGCTGCGGTATTCGATAAGTTAAGCGAACGAACATATTCGTTCATCGGAATGCGCAAACAACGTTCCATATTGTTTTCAATTAAGTCTTTTGGTAATCCGCTCGTCTCACGACCGAAAACGAAAAAGTAATCTTTCGTTTGATCACTATAATCAAATGACGTGTAATATGTTTTTCCAAACTTCGTAATAAAGAAAAATTCTCCCTCTTTATATTTATCAAAAAGCTCCTGCAATGAATCGTAATAATGCACATCAACGTAGTCCCAATAATCTAATCCGGCACGTTTTAACATTTTGTCGTCCGTCGAAAATCCGAGTGGACGGATTAAATGTAACGATGTGCCTGTTGCCGCGCACGTACGCGCGATATTTCCTGTATTTGCCGGAATTTCTGGTTGATATAAAACGACATGTAAAGCCACATTCTTCACTCCTATATTCGATCAATAATATGAAAAAACTTATATTGAATATTCGGCGTATAAGCGGTTGAATCCTCGTATGACCAATAACGCATACGGCTGTTGGACGTATGAGCGTTTACAAGCGGCATCCCTTGTTTATCTTTCGCGACAACGATCGTCGTATGATCGAATCGTCCGTCCCCTTGAAAATCATAACAAATGACATCACCGGGAGACAACTGTTCCGGCGATTTTTTTTCGACCGCTTGAATGCCTGTTTTCGATCCGCTTAAATACCAGCGAAACGCGTTCGCGACTGTCCACGTATAACTCCAATCGTTTTTCCTCATCCACCATCCTTTTGTTTTATTGGGATAGCCCATCATCGGAATGCCCCCCGCATGCAAGCATTGTGAAATAAAATTTGTACAATCTACAGAGAATTTTTGGAACGCTGGATTATAATCATTCCACCATATTTCAGCATATCGTACTGCGGCTAGTCGATCATACGTATAGCGAACGCGTTCATCGTCATCTCGTTCTTGTGTTTTTTCTATTTGTCCCGCCTCAACATGTGGCAAAACAAGACGATCATCTACAAGTTCATTTTTCTCAAATGTTGCTTCACGCACCTCTTGTTGTTCCTCCACATACAACCACCCATTTTGCGAAATAACAAAACGAAAATGAACGATATAGCGCACAAATGTGTGTAGCCCGATATGTTTTTTTTCGATGATCGCTCCTTTTCCTTCACATTTCACAAGTTTCGCATTCCGCTTCGCCAACAGCTTTCGTTTTCTTTCCACTTCTTCGTCTATCACATCGCTAACAAAAAAATGACGAATGCGTTCATCGAGAAGATCGTGTAGTCGTTTTCTCATCCCGTTCACCACTTTTTCGTTTTTTAATACGTTATGTCAGAGATGAAAGAAAAACAACTACACATTTTCAAGCATCGCTAACGCTTTTTCAATTTCACGAATGACATCTTCATCTTGTTCCCGCTCTTTTGCTTTCTTTAACATTGGTACTACTTCATAATTTCCGATTTTTCCAAGCGCCCACGCCGCTGTTCCACGAATGACTGGACGCGAATCTTTTTGAAGCAATATCAATAAATCATCGATAGCACTTTCATCTTTATAATGAGCCAATGCAATAATAGCATTTCGTTGAATCGGTTTTTTTCCACGCCATGCTCCAGATAGATGTCCAAACGTTTCTTTAAACTGGCGATTCGTCATATGAAGAAGCGGTTTTAATAAAGGTTTCACCACTTCTGGATCCGGCTCCATCTCCGGATGTAGATGAAAGTCTTTTCCTTTATTTTTCGGACAAACAAGCTGGCACGTATCACATCCATACAATCGGTTTCCTAGTTTATCGCGAAACTCATCAGGAATAAACGTTTTCGTTTGCGTTAAAAAAGCGATACATCGTTTCGCATTCAACTGTCCCCCTTGCACAAGTGCGCCTGTCGGACAAGCATCGATGCAGCGCGTGCACGTCCCGCATTGATCTTCAATTGGCTCATCCGGAGGAAACGGGATATTTGTAATCATTTCTCCTAAATATACGTACGATCCAAACTCTGGCGTAATAATTGAGCAGTTTTTCCCACTCCACCCGATACCTGCACGCTCGGCTACCGCCCGATCCGATAACTCCCCGGTATCGACCATCGATTTTACTTTTGCATCTGGTACACGGGTGAGAATAAATTGCTCTAGCTTTTGCAGCCGCTCGCGTAAAATGATGTGATAATCTTGGCCCCAAGATGCGCGACAAAAAATGCCTCGACGTTCTTTTTTTGTACTTCGTGGAGCGTTTTTCAATTTTGATGGGTAGGCAAGGGCGATCGCAATAATAGAACGTGCTTCTGGAAGCAATAAAGACGGATTCGTCCGCTTTTCAATGTCAGGCTCTTCAAATCCCGATTCATACCCGAGTTGTTGTTGTTGACGCAATCGCTCTTTTAGTTCAAAAAACGGATCCGCATGAGCAAAACCAATTTTATCAATACCGATCGTTCGGCTATACTGAATGATTTCTTCTTTTAGCGCTTCAACGTCCATCCCTGAATCCCTCCTTTCTTCGTTGTTTATGTTACAATGTAAAGAAAAAGGAGTGAACGATATGTTAACCATTTGTGACACAATAAAACAGCGCATATCCCATTTTAAAATCGGTGTCCTTACATACGATCAAATCGTCGTCGGTCCGTCCCCCAACATGTTGAAAGGGAAACTTCGACAATTTCAAGAGTTGCTATATTTTGATATGGAACAAACTCCGTTAGCTGAATGGCCAGAAGTAAAAGAATGGCGGTCTGTATTTAAACAAATTGGCACAGATCCGAGCCGATATCGTCCTTCATCGGAAAGTTTGCTTCGTCGCGTACAGAAGCAAAGTTTTATTCCATCCATTCACTCAGCTGCTGATGTGAATAACTTTTTTTCCTTATATTATAAACTTCCTATCGGCATTTATGATCGTAACAATCTACACGGAGACATTGTTGTCACAATCGGCACTGAAGCAGACGAATACATCGGCATCAATGATCGTACAACAAATTTTGAGAAGAAACTTGTCACAAAGGATGCACAAGGTGCGTTTGGTAGCCCGATCGTCGATTCAAAACGAACGATGGTTACAGACAAAACGACACATGCGATTCAAATCGTATATTTTCTCCCATCATTCACAACAACAACATGCGAGCAAATACTACAAGCAATGAAAAAGATGTTTATTCAAATTCATGGTGGTCATGCATATACACAACTTATATTATAACAAGCACGGGGCAGGCGAAATAAAAAAACGCAATGCCCCGTTCATCTTCGAAACGAAACACTGCGTTGTCCCCGTATGTATGGAGCGGGTGATGGGAATCGAACCCACGACATCAGCTTGGAAGGCTGAGGTTTTACCACTAAACTACACCCGCACGCTTCAATCCAGTATACCTACAATCCATTTACCACGCCCGACCATGCCTCTTCCTCTACTCGCATACTCAACGAAGATGGATGCGTCGAGGCAACTCGCCGCTTTCTCGACGATGCACCGCTCGTGGCTGAGGTTTTACCACTAAACTACACCCGCACATGCAGAAAAAGTAGAAATTTGTCGAATAAAATATAAAAATAAAAAACAGGTATCCCTGTTTCGTAATTACGTTTTACATTATATCGACTCCTCCTAGGCAAGTCAATACCTTTTTTCAAAAACATATCATTCGTTTTACGAACGTTTTTGGGGAAATAAGCTATTTATATAAATTGAAATAAAGGTTTTCTTCCGTTCCACGGTGAATAAATAAAAAAAGAAAATAGGGGAACGGAAAGAAGATACGATGCCGAATCACAAAGACGAGATCGAAAAGTTGTCCACTGCCATGAAAGAAGCAAAAAGTAAACGAGCATATGAACGCTACCAAGCGATTTATCTTCATTTGCAGGGATACGCAAAAGAAGAAATCGCAACGATTACCGGTCGATCCAAAAAAACCGTTTATAACTATATCCATGCCTACACTCAGCGAGGTCTTGACGGACTAGAGATGAAATATTCACCCAGTGCTCCACGTCGATTGACCCCTGAACAAGAAAAAGAGCTGGCTTGGATCATTGAACATCAGCTCCCCGTAGATGTTGGATTCGGAGCGAAATATAACTGGACGCTTGCGATAATCGCTGAACTCATTCAACAAAAGTGGGGACCCACGTACACGCTTCTTCGAATGCGGATGACTTTTTGTTCCCAAATGATATCCATTGTTTTTATACTTACTAATTCATTTACTCAAACTCCCGTTTCCAACAGCAACATCATAATCATATAATCCCTTAAACCTACAAACGTATGAAGGTCGCATGCTTTAAATAACGCCTTTATCTGCTGGTTGTCAAACGTTTCTACAATCCTTTTTCTATCCCTCAGCAATTTGATGTCTTTCATCGGATTGCTTTTTATGAGATTTCGCCCTTCTAAAAAGTTAAAAAACGCTCTCATTGCTCTCAAACGGGAATTGATACTGACTGTCTTGAGACCTTTTTCTTTCATGTACATAATGACATTTCGCTTAATGGTTTCTCCTTTCCACTCACTTACACGCAACTCAATTTCTTGCTCTTTTAGCAGTTTTACAAATGCATTTAGCTCACTGCGGTAATATTTAATCGTATGTTCTCTTAAATTCCTCAATTCGCAATCCTCAATAAATATCTCTAGCAATTCATCAAAAGTGTATTCAATTTCTGTGTTGCCATCAGATATTAGCAACAGTTCCTCTCGACTCAGTTCACCTCTCCTTCTTCTCTTGCTATTTCTCTGCAATGTTCCCTAATTTCTCACTTCCAACTCACCTCACCGAACACGATTAGTCGCACACGATTTTTCTTACTCGAATCGTATTCGGTAAAAATAAAGAAAGGGTTCCCACATTCGTGAGAACCCTTGTCCCTAAAGCCTTTTCCCTATTTTCGATGCCGATGGTGGGAGTCGAACCCACACGGGGGGCTGCCCCACACGATTTTGAGTCGATTATGAAACCGTGCATCCCTCTCAATCAAAGCAAACCCATATGCAACAAGGGGTACTTTCATTTTCTCATTTTCTGGTCCATTATTACCGAATACGACTCGAACCTTCGTGCTGTTTGCAGGTATTATATAAATTATCTCATTTTTGGTCAATAATTTTTTCTTGCCTTTTTCTGCATTATTAAGATTCATAAATTTTTCTGCACTGAGATAATTAACTAAAAGATTTTGAAGTACAAAATCTCAAATATCAACATAAAACACCCATCATTTCATTGACCATTTAGCATAAGATTGAACACACACTAAGCAAAGACGCTTGGATAATTTTTTAAAAACCAAACGTTTTCTTTTTGTCACTCAACTATCGCCAACCGTTCGTAAAATTAATGGAATGTTCAACTATGTTACATAACCTTATTAAAATACTGGAAAGAGAAATTTTCAAGATAGACCTCCATGCCGTGTTGGACACCAGCAAATGATGAAAATACAAATTTTCGGGGATAGTTTAACAAGAATTATAAAATTTAAATTAAACATAATCCTCTTTATAATGCTTTTGCTTTATCAGTTTCAAGGTATATACCTTTTCTTTGAAGTTGTAAATGAACAAAGCCAAATATTGAAGAAAATATTAGCAATCCCCCTGATAAAATGTATACAAGACGAACTCCTATGAGGTCTGTTAATGCTCCAATACCAATTATAGAAAAAATAAAGATAAATTGTACTAATGATGATTTAGCAGCAAGTATTTTTGTCAATGTCTTTTCGTCTGTGCTATTTTGAAACATTGTTTCTTGTGCCAAATCTCTTATTTGATATGCAGGACCCATTAATAGTACCAACAATAATGCGAGATAAGGATTAGTTACAAAACCATAAGCAAATGTTAGTAATCCAAATATTACAGAACCAGTTAACATAAATACCGTTAAACGTCCTTGCATAAGTTTTGAAAGCCTATAAACCATAAAGCCACCTAAAATTGTACCCAAATAGTATCCGCCGTTAATATAACCCCACCATACTTCGCCTTTACCAAGAGCTTCTTTTACAAATGTTAATGTTACAGCTCCTATCCAAATTGTCCCGACCCAAGCCTCCATTAAATCCATTATAATAATAATACGTAGACCCTTATGTTGAAAAAGATACTTCCATCCAGTTGTTAAACGACTAATTAGTCCTTCTTGTGATTTTATGTTAGAAGTATTGTTTACTTTCACGAATAATAAACAGACTATTGATAATAAAACTAAACAAAACGTAATTAAGAGTATTGTTTGTTTTCCAAACAGAGCCAACAATAACCCACCGAATGTCCATCCACCAAATAAAAATGTTTGGTCAACACTTGCTATTAGACTATTAGCCTTCACCCTTAAATTTTCATTTACGATTGTTTTAACTATCGAGCTTTTGATAGGGGAGAAAAAACCGTTAAAAAAAGATATAAACGCCAACAAAATAAATATCAAAATTAAAATAGTCGGATTCAATTCTTGCAAAAAAAGCAGCAATAATCCTAAAAGTAAAACCAATTGAGTCAATTGGGAGAATATCAACAAATTTGATAACTTAAATCGGTCGGATATTGCCGGTAATAATATGCCACTTATCATACGGGAAATTACACTTATCAAAGTAACAGTAGCAGATAATGTCGTAGAGCCAGTTTCATTATATAAATGCATTACTACTGCCATTGTATAAAGAGCAAAACCAAGATTAGTTGAAGTCTGGCTAACTAAAAGAGCGTAAAAAGAACGGGTCAAAATAGCTCCCCCTTTAAATAATGAATATTAAAAATACTAAATAGCATTTTTAAAATTATGAAAACAAAATAAATTTTGACACAAGGATAGTTGTTTTAACTTTGTTATACTTTAAAACGAAAGTTATTTTATGTTTCTTGATAGCTATACTGAAGGAGGTTACAAATTATGAAGTTTAAAACAGTATTACGAAATATGACACAAGCAGTTTTTGCCAACCATGAAGCGAGTTTCACCACAGATAGTGGAAGTTAATTCATTTTTCCATAGGAGACCTCCATGCCAAGTTGCATCACCAGCAAAGGATAAAAAATACTAATTTTCAGGATAGTTTAATTTCATTTTATATGTTCTTAAATACAATATTCTGCATGGCTAAAAATACTCCCCAACCACCTAATCCTAATCCAATCGATAAAATTAATGAAAATGAAGCCTTTAAGGAAAAAGCCACAATTAATAATAAAAAGGCGGTTGCTGGAAATCCCCATAAAACACCAAATACAAATTTACTTAAATTTTGTGTTTGTTCTCCCTGAAAATAAAGCCAAAATAAACTCAATAAACTGACCAATGGTAATGCTGCTATAATTCCTCCAAAGGTCGGATATCTCTTTGCCACTTCTGTTACAATTCCAATTATTATTGCTGATACTATTATTTTTACTAACGTAAACATTTTTTTGCCCCCTCATTAAGAATAGAAAAAGCCTTTTGTATTATCTCTAAATCAGATGTACGAAGATTTTCTAAAACTTTCCTTAATTTATCTTTATCCAATCGAGTATGTCGATACAACACGTTCCTTCCTTCTTCAGTTAAAGTTACAAAAACTTTTCTTTCATCTATGCTACTTCTTCGTTTAGTAACAAGCCCTTTTTTTATTAGTCTTTTTGTATGTTCAGAAGCAGTATTATGGGATACATTTAAATGTTTGGCTAAATCTCCTATGGTTGTTTCTTTGTTTTTTTCAATATGTTGCAACAAACGAATGGCTTGATGAGTAATATTATCGTCGTGAACATAATGTAATAGGTAATAGATGTCCGTCCATTGCTCGTTGATAGTCTCAATCATATTATCCAATTGCATAAGGTTACCTCCTTTCTGTATTTATATCTTAATATAAGATATATTCTTATTACAAGATAAATAATAAAAGTTTATCAAAACCTTCTAACGCGAATTTAATCCTTCTTCAACTATCGTTTCCCGCTAATCAATCATGAAGCGAGCTTCACCACAGGTGATGAAAAAATTTTATTCTTCCATGGGAGACAACCATTCGGCATCTATACGGCACCATCAGAAGGATGAAAATACTAATTTTCAGGATAGCTGAGTAAGCAATAAAAACTAAAATCATGTGTCTTTGATTATGTTCTTCCAGTAGTTCCAAGCTTTTAGATAGTCCTCTAAATCATTTGGATGATGTCTAATACATGTTGCTAATCTGAGATATAAACCAATAAGCACTTCTTCATATAATAGTTGTTCACTTTTGTTCCCTTTAATTATCAAATGACTTGCTGCTGAATTTATCGTTTCTTTAGTTAAATCATCTGGTGAAGAACAAAACGCATAGATTAAATCATAAAGGGGTTCTCCAAAAACAGGAGTTGGATCAATCACCCCACATAACTGTCCCTCATTAAAAATAAAATTATGTACACCACAATCCCCATGTAATAAAAATGGTTCTCTGTTAAAACTATTTCTATTTGGACTTTTCACAAGTTCAAGTACAAAATTTAAATCATCTTTTTCTAAGTGTGAATCTAAAATCTTATTTGCTTCAATAACCCTATTCAAAAGAAAACCTTGCCACGAATCTGTTGGTTCATTTGCCCATCCCCAGCCAACGGAATGAGGAACGGTCTTATAATTATTTATAAGGCGTTGCACAAGCGCCTTAAGTATTTCCTTTTTATTTTTTCTAACATAGTTTGTAGAACCAGAAATGAATGAATAAACTATGTAATTATATGATTGCCCAACATACAGAAGTTTAGGTAATAGATTTACGTCCTTATAAAAATCAAGAAAATATGCCTCTGATTCAAGAACTTGCGGTTCATTCAACTTAACGACATATTTGGCGTTATCACTGTTACCAAGAAGGTATAAATTACTTATAGTTCCTCCGTTTAACTGTTTATACTCAATGGTATTTGAATGAATGATTTTTTTATTGACTAATTCTTTAATTATCTCTTGAATGTCCATAATTTCTCCGCCTTCCATCAAATAATGCTGTAAATGTCAAAATAAGAATGCACAATTTTGATTGTATAGTGATGTACAAAAATGATTTTATGGATAATTATGTTATTAAGTGGTGGATAGTAATAACTTGACATGGAGCCTCTACGGGCATGACTTACGAGCCAAGAAGCCAGCAATATCAATAGCTGGCTCCGCCTAACAAGGCTATCATGCCCGCCTCTCCATGTAAAGTTGCCCTAAGGCAATGAGAGAAACTATATAGCTTTAAACAATCATTTTTGTACATAGTTAAATTAGCATTTCCAATTTTATAAATGCGTTTAACTCGCTGCGATAATATTTAATCGTATGTTCCCTTAAATTCCTCAATTCGCAATCCTCAATAAATATCTCTAACAATTCCTCAAATGTGTATTCAATTTCTCCAATGTCGTCAGATATTAACAACAACTCTTCACGACTCAGCTCTCCTCTTCTTCCTCTCTTGCTCTTTCTCTGCAATTCTCTCTCATTTTCCATTCTTCCCACTTTCCATTTCACCTCACCGAACACGATTGTACGCACACGATTTTCTTTTCTCGAATCGTATTCGGTAAATAAAAAAACAAGGGATTTCACTTACGTGAAACCCCTTGTCCCTAAAGCCTTTCCCCTATTTTCGATGCCGATGGTGGGAGTCGAACCCACACGGGGGCTACCCCACACGATTTTGAGTCGTGCGCGTCTGCCAGTTCCGCCACATCGGCATAAAACAATTGAATTGTATCATGCTATCTTATTTTGTCAAGCCTTTTCAGTGCCGAGAGCCGGACTCGAACCGGCACGGTAGTCACCTACCGCAGGATTTTAAGTCCTGTGCGTCTGCCAATTCCGCCACCCCGGCGCATAAAAAAATGGAGGCGGCAACCGGATTCGAACCGGTGGTAAAGGTTTTGCAGACCTCTGCCTTACCACTTGGCTATGCCGCCGTGAAACAAAGAGCGGAAGACGGGACTCGAACCCGCGACCCCCACCTTGGCAAGGTGGTGTTCTACCACTGAACTACTTCCGCATATATGGCTGGGGTAGCTGGATTCGAACCAACGCATCACGGAGTCAAAGTCCGTTGCCTTACCGCTTGGCTATACCCCAATGTTTTAAAACGGATATGGGGCGACTAGTGGGAATCGAACCCACGAATGCCAGAGCCACAATCTGGTGCGTTAACCACTTCGCCATAGCCGCCATGTTTTTGGCAGGGGCAGTAGGAATCGAACCCACACCGGAGGTTTTGGAGACCTCTGTTCTACCATTAAACTATGCCCCTAAGATGGTGGAGGGGGACGGATTCGAACCGCCGAACCCAAAGGGAGCGGATTTACAGTCCGCCGCGTTTAGCCACTTCGCTACCCCTCCGCAGATGGTGCCGGCTGCAGGACTTGAACCCGCAACCTACTGATTACAAGTCAGTTGCTCTACCAATTGAGCTAAGCCGGCACATTATATATATTTATACGAAGCCGACATGATTCAAAATGGTGGCTCGGGACGGAATCGAACCGCCGACACAAGGATTTTCAGTCCTTTGCTCTACCGACTGAGCTACCGAGCCGTACATGGCGGTCCCGACGGGACTCGAACCCGCGATCTCCTGCGTGACAGGCAGGCATGTTAACCACTACACTACGGGACCAACTTTGGTTGCGGGGGCAGGATTTGAACCTGCGACCTTCGGGTTATGAGCCCGACGAGCTACCTGGCTGCTCCACCCCGCGATGATAAAAGTAAACCAATGTTCATATATGGTGGAGGATGACGGGATCGAACCGCCGACCCCTTGCTTGTAAGGCAAGTGCTCTCCCAGCTGAGCTAATCCTCCATTTCATCTTGCCCGGCAACGTCCTACTCTTGCAGGCGGTGTCCCGCCAACTACCATCGGCGCTGGAGAGCTTAACTTCCGTGTTCGGGATGGGAACGGGTGTGACCTCTCCGCCATCGTCACCGAGCAAT
>NZ_MQAD01000010.1:0-138281 GCF_001996285.1 Anoxybacillus kestanbolensis
CCGCTAACGAATCAAAAGCAAGCTTTCGATTCGTCCGCTCGACTTGCATGTATTAGGCACGCCGCCAGCGTTCGTCCTGAGCCAGGATCAAACTCTCCATAGAAAGTTTATATCTCTAGCTTTCACGCTGCTGTTTTGTTCAGTTTTCAAAGAACATCAAGCACAAGATATATCATACAAGAGCATATTGTTATTGTCAACACTTTTTTATAAAAAAATAAAATGACATGGACAATTGCCATTGTCATTTTATAATCTCTTCAATACACAAATCTTTTTCATGTTTCAGTGAAATGATTTGGTTTGTATCAATTATCTTAATCATCGGACACATAGGTAAATCTTGTTCGAAAAAGATGATTTCCCCAATTTGTTCATTTGATAATTTTACTTTTGCTCCTAAAGAAAGGGTCATTAAAAGCGACGCTAGCGCTTGAACGACAGAAAGATCGAATTTCCCAAAACAATCTTTATGAATTTGTTCAAACACCTTAAAAGGCGATTGCTTATTACGATAAGGTCGTTCAGAAATCATCGCATGATAAACATCTGCAACGGCAACAATTTTACTATAAGGGTGAATTTTTTCTTCTTGAACACTAAGTAAATATCCGCTGCCGTCATTTCGCTCATGATGTTGCAAAACGGCAAGTTTCACCCCTTCTTGTAATGCAGTAATCTTTTGAACCATTTTATATCCATAAACGGTATGTTGACGCATATCTTTATATTCCATCGGAGTAAGCGCTGCACTTTTGTGAAGTATTTTCGGGTCAACTTTTGCCATGCCACAATCACTTAATAACCCGGCAATTGCAATTTGACAATAGTCCCCTTTTGTATATTGCATTCTTTTCGCCAATGCACCTGAAAGAAGGCCGACTGTTACTGCATGATGAAATAAATACTCCGATTTTGTAGAGTAGTGATGAAAAAAGAGCAATTCTCTTTCTGATCCCAACACTTTTTCAAACAAAGGCATAAACATTTTACGTACTTTGCCAATATCAACAGGTAACCCAGCCTGCCACCCTTGAAACATTTGTTTATATTGTTGAACGACTTCTAAATATAACGTCAATATATCTTTATTGTCTGTAGCTTTTGTTTTCGGTACATCTTCTTGAACAATTTCACTGGGCCGAAATGTGCCGCCATCAACGAGAACTGACTGTACACGTACTTGGTCAACAAGAAATTTTTGTAGCACGATCAACAGTTTTGCGTTTAATACAGTATTTTTCGGAACGATGACACGATTCGATTTTCCGACAACGTCTTCTGCTAAAATGCATCCTTCTTGTAATTGAGCCGTTTTTACTAATAACACGTCTTTCTCCCCGCCTTTGTAAAGCATAGGGGGGAACCCCCCCTCTATTCTTCTTGCAATTGTTCTTTTTCTTCTTTTGGCACCTTTGCTACTGTTGCGACATACTCCTGCTCGTTTTCTTCATCAAGACGAATGAGTTTCACACCTTGTGTATTGCGTCCCATGACAGAAATATCGCTCACTGCCATGCGAATCATTACACCACTTGCGGTCATTAGCATTAAGTCTTCTTCGCCTGTAACTGTTTTGACAGCAACAACGTCTCCGTTCTTTTCAGTAATGTTACACGTCTTAATTCCTTTTCCTCCACGGCTTTGGACACGGTACTCTGAAGCTGGTGTCCGTTTTCCATAACCATTTCGCGTTACAATTAAAATTTCCTCGTCGCCATTCAAACTCTCCATACCAACGACTTCGTCACCCGGACATAACGTAATGGCTTTTACACCTGCAGCCGTCCGTCCCATGGAGCGGACATCTGTCTCTGGAAAACGAATTAACATTCCGTTTTTCGTCCCTACAATTATATGTTTATGACCATCTGTTAGTTTTACAGATATTAATTCATCACCTTCATGTAAATGAATAGCAATTAAACCATGGTTACGGATGTTAGCAAACGACGACAACGGAGAACGTTTAGCAGTCCCTTGCTTTGTTGTAAAAAATAAAAATGCGTCTTCTCGGAACTGTTCGATGGCAATAACTGTGTTAATCACTTCGTCTTTTTCAATGTTTAATAAGTTAACAATTGGAATGCCTTTTGCTGTTCGACTGAACTCTGGAATTTCGTATCCTTTTGCTTTATAAACTTTCCCTTTGTTTGTAAAAAATAAAACGATATCGTGTGTCGATGTAATAACTAAATGTTCAACAAAATCGTCCTCATTCGTATTCATCCCTTGAATGCCACGACCTCCACGTCGCTGGCTTCGGTATGTCGAAACTGGAAGACGTTTAATATATCCTCTATGCGTCAATGTAACAACGATATTTTCACGAGTAATTAAATCTTCATCGTCAATAGTTTCTAAACCGCCATTTACAATTTCTGTGCGACGATAATCGTTGAACTTCTCTTTAATTTCAAGCAATTCATCACGAATGATTTGTAAAACTTTTTGTTCATCGGCTAAAATGGCTTTTAAATGCGCAATGAGCTTGACTAATTCCTCATACTCTTGTTCAATTTTTTCACGCTCTAGTCCCGTTAAACGTTGTAAACGCATATCTAAAATAGCTTGCGCTTGCTTTTCGCTTAGCTGGAACTTTGTCATTAACCCTTCTTTTGCTACATCTACGGTCGCGGATTGACGAATGAGCTCAATCACTTCATCTAGGTGATCGAGGGCAATGCGTAGTCCTTCTAAAATATGGGCGCGAGCTTCCGCTTTGTTTAACTCAAACTGAGTTCGACGACGAATAACAATTTTTTGATGGTCTAAATAATGTTGTAAACATTGTTTTAAATTTAATACTTTCGGTTGCCCATCAACAAGCGCGAGCATATTGATACCAAAGCTCGTTTGTAAAGCCGTTTGTTTGTATAAATTGTTAAGTACGACATGAGCACTCACATCTCTTCGTACTTCAATAACGATACGCATACCGCTTCGATCGGATTCATCACGTAAATCTGTAATTCCGTCGATTTTCTTTTCGCGCACAAGTTCAGCAATCTTTTCAATTAACTTCGCTTTATTGACTTGATAAGGTAACTCACGGACGATAATCACTTCTTTTCCGTTCTCTTTTTGCTCGATCTCTGCTTTGGCACGCAACGTAATCGAACCTCGTCCTGTTTCATACGCTTTTCGTATACCGCCTCTCCCAATAATTTGCGCACCTGTCGGAAAATCAGGTCCTGGCAAATATTCCATCAATTCAGCAATCGTCATGTCGGGATCTTTCATCAGCTCCAATAAAGCGTCAATGACTTCTCCAAGTTGATGCGGCGGAATGTTTGTTGCCATCCCAACCGCAATCCCTGAAGATCCGTTCACAAGCAAATTCGGGAAACGAGCTGGCAAAACAATTGGCTCTCGTTCTGAACCGTCATAGTTGTCTTGGTAATCAATCGTGTCTTTGTTAATATCTCGCAACAGCTCCATCGAAATTTTCGACATTCTCGCTTCTGTATAGCGCATTGCTGCTGCAGCATCCCCGTCAATTGATCCGAAGTTTCCATGTCCATCTACAAGCATATATCGATAGTTGAAATCTTGTGCCATCCGCACCATCGTATCGTATACCGCTGCATCTCCGTGCGGATGATACTTCCCGATCACTTCACCGACAATACGTGCCGACTTTTTGTAAGGCTTGTCCGCCGTCATTCCTAAATCGTGCATTGCATATAAAATACGACGATGTACCGGCTTTAGACCGTCACGCACATCAGGGAGCGCGCGAGATACAATGACGCTCATCGCATAGTCAAGAAACGATGCACGCATTTCTTGACTAATACTCACTTCTTTTACTCGTTCAGACATACAACAACGAACCTCCCTTACTTACCAAAATAATAAAACAAGGGGAGGGTGAACAAACACTCTCCGACATGTTTAAATATCCAGGTTTTTTACATATTTAGCATTTTCTTCAATAAATTGTCTACGCGGCTCGACTTTGTCCCCCATTAAAATTTCGAACGTTTCGTCCGCCTCCATCGCATCTTGCAAACTCACTTTCAACAACGTTCTCGTTTCTGGATTCATTGTTGTTTCCCAAAGTTGTTCAGGATTCATCTCCCCAAGACCTTTATAACGTTGAATGACCGGTTTTGGTTGTTCAGGTAACCGCGTTAATATTTCTTCAAGTTGTCGATCACTATATGCATATTCGATTCGTTTTCCTTGCTGAATTTTATATAAAGGTGGTTGAGCGATGTAAACGTAGCCTTGTTCAATGACCTCGCGCATGTAGCGATAAAAAAATGTCAATAACAATGTGCGAATGTGTGCACCATCGACATCGGCGTCCGTCATAATAATGATCTTATGGTAACGAGCTTTTGTAATATCAAAATCTTCCCCGATTCCTGTGCCAAGAGCTGTAATAATCGCACGTACTTCATTGTTGGATAAAATTTTATCTAAACGTGATTTTTCAACGTTAATAATTTTTCCGCGCAACGGTAAAATCGCTTGGAAATGACGATCGCGTCCTTGTTTTGCAGAACCACCTGCCGAGTCTCCCTCAACAACATACAGTTCACATATCGCTGGGTCTCTCGATGAACAATCTGCCAATTTCCCAGGCAAACTTGATACTTCAAGGGCGTTTTTTCTTCTCGTTAATTCTCGCGCTCGCTTCGCTGCTAAACGTGCTCGAGAAGCTAAAATTCCTTTTTCAACGATTTTTTTTGCAACGGATGGATTCTCGAGTAAAAACTTCTCAAATTGTTCAGCAAAAATGGACTCTGTCGCCGTACGAGCATCACTATTTCCGAGTTTCGTCTTCGTTTGCCCCTCGAACTGTGGTGCTGGGTGTTTCACCGAGATGATGGCCGTTAATCCTTCCCGTACGTCCTCACCTGTTAAATTAGCATCTTGTTCTTTAAACATATTGTTTTTACGGCCATAATCATTAATAATTCGCGTCAGAGCTGTTTTAAACCCTAACTCGTGCGTACCACCTTCATGTGTATGAATGTTATTCGCAAATGAGTATATATTACTTGTATAACCATCGTTGTATTGTAGGGCAATTTCGACTTGAATCCCGTCTTTCTCCCCTTCAATATAAATTGGTTCCTCGTGAAGCGTTTCTTTTGTCCGATTTAAATGTTTAACGTATGAAGAAATTCCGCCTTCATAGTAGTATTCGTTGCGTCGCTTTTCACCGCGTCGATCTTCTAGCGTAATACGAATGCCTTTGTTTAAAAAAGCAAGCTCCCGTAAACGGTGCGCGAGTGTATCGTAATCATACTCCGTCGTTTCTGTAAAAATTTCCGGATCTGGCTTAAAATGAATCGTTGTTCCTGTCCGATCTGTCTCACCTACAACTTGTAAATCAGAACAAGGCACACCGCGCTTATATTTTTGATAGTGAATGTTTCCATCGCGATGTACATATACTTCTAGTTCTTCTGACAACGCATTAACAACAGACGCACCGACCCCATGCAAACCGCCAGATACTTTATATCCACCGCCGCCGAATTTCCCTCCAGCGTGCAACACAGTCATAATTACTTCAACAGCTGGTCTCCCCATTTTTTCATGAATGCCAACTGGAATCCCCCGACCGTTATCGATAACTGTAATGCTATTGTCTTCTTCAACAATGACGTTGATTTCCGTACAAAATCCAGCTAGCGCTTCATCAATACTGTTGTCGACAATTTCCCAAACGAGATGGTGTAATCCTTTCGGTCCAGTTGATCCGATATACATCCCCGGTCTTTTTCGTACTGCTTCTAATCCTTCGAGCACTTGAATTTGACTTTCATCATAAACAATTTGTTCCCTTTGTTCCATCGTCACTATTGATCACCTACGCTTTCCTTTTCGGACAATACGTCCGAGTTTGATAAACAACTATCGTCTCATCATTTGTCCCGAGACAACTTCGTACACATCTGCATCACGAATAACGCGATGCTCAATCCCATCTATGCTCGTTGTTGTTACGAATGTTTGCACTTTGCCTTGTATAGCATTTAACAAATGCGTTTGGCGAAAATCATCCAGTTCTGATAGGACATCGTCAAGTAAAAGAATAGGGTACTCTCCAATTTCCGAAAAAATTAAATCAATTTCAGCTAGTTTCAATGAAAGGGCCGTCGTTCGTTGTTGTCCTTGTGAACCGAACGTTTGTACATCCTTTCCGTTAATTGTGAACGATAAATCATCTCGATGTGGCCCGATAAGTGTTGTGCCTCGTTCGATTTCTTTTGTTTTTATTTGTGCGAACTTGTCGTTATACACTTCTACTATTCTCGACCATTGTTGTTTGTCTAATACATGAACCGAAGGACAATAGTGAATAGCTAATTGTTCATTACCTCGACTAATTTCAGCATGAATCGGTTTTGCCCACGTTTGTAATAATTCGATAAATTCGTATCTTTTAAGCGTGATCTTAGCTGCAAGTTCTACCAGTTGTTCTGTAAGCACATCAAGAAACGTTTCATCCGTCTGTTTTTTCGACTGAAGTAGTTTCAAATATTGATTTCTTTGTTGCAACACTTTTTGATATTGACCAAGCTCATGCATGTAAACAGGAGATACTTGACCGATCTCCATGTCGATAAAACGTCTTCGAATTTGTGGGCTCCCTTTTACAAGGTTTAAATCTTCTGGAGCAAACATGACGACGTTCATGTGCCCGACATATCTGCTTAACTTCGCCTGTTCAATATGATTGAGTTTTGCTTTCTTGCCTTTTTTTGACACAGTTAGTTGCAGAAAAATGGACCCGTTTTTCTTTCCTACTTTACCTTCTATTTTAGCATAATCTTCGTCCCAACGAATTAAATCTTTATCGTTCGTCGTTCGATGTGATTTCGCCATAGATAAAACATAAATGGATTCCATGATGTTCGTCTTACCTTGGGCATTTTCGCCTAAAATGACGTTTACTTTATTTTGAAATTGCCAACAACCTTGTTCATAATTGCGGTAGTTTTTTAAAGTTAATTGTTCCAAAAACAAAGGTGCTCCCACCTTCACGAACAAATCGTAAATGTACCGATTGTTTTGATGTCGACAACGTCCCCTACCTTCAGCTTTCGCCCGCGACGTTGTTCCTGCTCACCATTAACAAATACATCGTTTGTTTGTAAAAACCATTTCGCCATCCCACCTGTTGAGATGACGTTCGCTAGTTTTAAAAATTGTCCGAGTGTAATGGTTTCTGTTGAAATTTTTATTTCTTTCATCCATCATCCGCTCACTTTCTATAAAAAGTGTCCATTCTTTCATTGTACTAAAAAAGAAAGGTGAAGAAAAGGAAAGCTGCTAGTTCATCT
The DNA here is from genome assembly GCF_001996285.1 of Anoxybacillus kestanbolensis. NCBI lineage: Bacteria > Bacillati > Bacillota > Bacilli > Caryophanales > Anoxybacillaceae > Anoxybacillus > Anoxybacillus kestanbolensis. The sequence goes on from NZ_MQAD01000010.1 coordinate 7,308, forward strand.
AGCAGCTTTTAATATGTGCGCACAGGTAAAATTAATTGGAGCATCGAATCGTCATGAAGCGGACGAATTAAAAATGGTCGCATTGCACCAGTAAAACTAATTTTAATTTCTGTCCCTTCTAACGCTTTTAGTGCATCCATCATATATTTTGCGCTGAAAGAAATTTTTAATTCTTCTCCCTCAACTTGTTCACACTGCACTTCTTCAACCACTTTTCCGATTTCAGGTGAGTTCGAAGAAATTTCAACGATTTTGTCGGCTAGTGTCGATAAACGAACAACGTTGTTTCTTCCTTCACGCGCTAATAAAGATGCACGGTCGATCGCTTGTAGAAACTCCTTCGTTTTTACAATCACATCTGTCTGACTGTCTGTTGGAATAAGTCGAGACGTATCCGGATAGTTCCCGTCTAATAAACGTGAGAAAAACAACAAATGTTTTGTTTTGAATAATATTTGATTTTCTGTCACGACAATGTGCACAAGTTCATTCGACTCTTCGAGGATTTTATTTAGTTCGTTCAAGCTCTTTCCCGGAATGACGATATTGAAGTACGCTTCTGATTCCGTTTCTACTTTTGCTTTTCTCATAGCTAGCCGATGGCTATCTGTTGCAATACACGTCAGTTCATTATTTTCAATTCGCCAGTTTACACCTGTCAAGATCGGACGTGTTTCTGAAGTCGATACTGCGAATACAGTTTGACGAATTACATGTTTTAACAAATCAGCTGGAACTTTAAACATGTTTTCCTCTTGAATTTGTGGTAAGCGCGGATATTCCTCTGGATCCAATCCGTTTAAGTGAAATTCGGCTTTTCCGGAACGAATTGTTGTGACAAATTGATCTTTTACTTCGATTTGTACGGTTTCTTTCGGTAGTTTCCGAACAATTTCGCTAAAAAATCGTGCTTGGAGAACTACGCTTCCTTGTTTAATGACGTCAACAATAATACGATCCTTTTCCTCCGCTGGAATAAACGATTCAATCGAAATATCTGAATCGCTCCCTGTCAATGTAACTCCTTGCTCAGAAGCGACAATTTTAATTCCAGTCAAAATAGGAATGGTCGTTCGGGATGATACAGCTTTCATAACATCTTGCACGCTTCTCACTAAGTGCTCGCGATCGATAGTAACTTTCACAAAGAAAACCTCCCTAATTATTAATTATATTTTTTTAAAAAACTATTAATCATAATAATAGGCGCTGTGATTATGTGGATAAGTGAGTAAAACAAAGGAAGCACAGACTATCCACATGTGGACAGACTGTGCACAAACACAAAGTAGTTATTCACATTATTTCAGTTTCTCCATAATTTCTTTCAGCTGTTTTTGCAATTGAACGTCAGTCTGAATGAGAGCTGAAATTTTTTCATGGGCATGGATAACAGTCGTATGGTCACGCCCTCCAAATTCTTCACCAATTTTCGGGAGCGAACAGTCCGTCAGTTCGCGTGAAAGATACATTGCAATTTGTCTTGGAAAAGCAACAGATTTTGTCCGCTTTTTCGCCTTGAAATCTTCGAGTTTTACATTAAAATGCTCCCCGACAACGCGTTGAATATCTTGGATCGTAATAACTTTTGGTTTGGAGCTCGGAATAATATCTTTTAATGCTTCAGCTGCCAAATCTGCGTTAATTTCTTTATTAATTAAAGAAGAGTAAGCAACGACGCGAATGAGCGCCCCCTCTAATTCACGAATGTTCGAATCAATTTGATTAGCAATGTACAACATCACTTCGTTCGGTATGTCGAATCCTTCCGCTTTCGCTTTTTTGCGCAAAATAGCGATTCTTGTCTCTAAGTCAGGAGGGGTGATGTCTGTAATTAAGCCCCATTCAAAACGTGAACGAAGGCGGTCTTCTAACGTCGGAATTTCTTTTGGAGGTCGGTCACTCGATATAACAATTTGCTTACTTTCCTCGTGAAGCGTGTTAAATGTATGGAAAAACTCTTCTTGTGTTTGTTCTTTCCCAGCTAAAAACTGAATATCATCTATTAGTAACACGTCCACATTGCGATATTTGTTACGAAAATCATCCGGACGGTTGTCACGAATGGCATTAATAAATTCGTTTGTAAACTTTTCAGAAGATAGATAAACGACTTTCGCTGATGGGTTGTGTTCAAGAACGTAATGACCGATTGCGTGCATGAGGTGCGTCTTGCCTAGGCCTACACCACCATAAATGAAAAGGGGGTTGTATGCTTTGGCCGGTGCTTCTGCCACAGCTAAAGAGGCAGCATGAGCAAAGCGATTTCCAGATCCAATGACAAAAGTATCAAACGTATACTTCGGATTGAGCATGCTTTGTGGAAATTCTGTTTGTTCGTCATCGTGTTTGCGCGGTTTGCTTGTCGGCTTTAGAGCGAATTCTTCCGTTGTTTGATGATTAGGGATGGTACATTTAATCTTTAATTCTTCTCCGGTAATGTCATAAAGTGTTTGTTCGATCAGCCGGGTATAGCGAGATTCGAGCCAGTCTTTTGTAAATTCGTTTGGGACGGTAATAATAAGGATATCGCCCTTTAACGAATGTGCAGTCGTTGATTTTAACCATGTTTCAAAACTCGGTTTGCTAATTTTTTTCTCAATTTCGGCCAATGCTTTATTCCATAAGTCCGAAATATTTTCCACGCCGCTCTCCCTCCTTCTCCGCGCGGGTGTTTAACTTTTGTATAACTTTGTCTATAAAAAAATTTTTTTCGACAGTTTTCACCGATTGTGGACAAATATTTACACAGGATGTGGATGGGACTGTCCACACATTATCCACATTTTGTGGATAAAGAAAAAAATGCACACCATTATCCAGAGTAAAAACAACAATATAATAGCAGATAAATACATATGTTGCAACGGTTTTTAAAAATTATCCACAAAATAAAAAAGTTGTGAAAAAAATTTATCCACAAGGTTATAAGATGTGAAAAACTTGTCGATAAATGTTGTGGATACAGAAAAAGCGACAAAAAAATTATCCACATCCATAATCACAATATATTCAAAAAAAGATACTCCCGGAGTAGTTGACATTTCTCTAAATTTCTCACTATAATTAGAAAGACTGTCTTTTAACAGTTATTCCTCAGGGAGGTGTCATATATGAAAAGAACGTATCAGCCAAACAAACGGAAGCGCAGCAAAGTACACGGTTTCCGTGCACGTATGAGCACAAAGAACGGAAGAAAAGTTCTTGCTCGCCGTCGTCGTAAAGGAAGAAAAGTATTATCTGCATAGGCCACTGAACGATCAGTGGTCTTTTTTCTAACGGGAGTTACGATCGAGGTGTTATTGGAGCACATGAAAAAAAAATATCGCATTAAAAAAAATGACGAATTTCAAGAAGTGTTTAAAAAAGGTAAATCGGTAGCGAACCGACAGTTTGTTTTGTATGTTCTCGATAAACCAGAGCAACCGTATTTTCGCATCGGGTTGTCCGTTAGCAAGAAAATAGGGAAAGCGGTCGTTCGGAATCGTGTGAAGCGCTATATTCGCCAAGTATTTCAGGAAGAACGTGATCGAGTTCAAGTTGGAAAAGATTATGTGATCATCGCGCGAGTGCCGGTAGCTACAATGGAGTATGAAGAGGTGAGAAAAAGCTTAGTGCACGTCTTGAGACGGGCGAACGCTTTTTATTAAACGTTGAGTTGATTATATGTTAAAATGTTGTGAGGAATGCATTTACAGAGTAGGGAGGAAGAACGAGTGAAAAAAAGGCAAGTCGCATGGCTATTTTTACTTCTTGCTGTTGTGTTAGCAGGATGTACAGAAATCAATCAGCCAATTACTGCAGAAAGCAAAGGGTTTTGGAACGAGTATATCGTTTACCCACTGTCTTGGTTAATTACATATACATCTGAAATGTTTGGTTCTAATTATGGACTAGGTATTATCATCGTTACAATTCTCATTCGCTTAGCTATTTTGCCGCTAATGATTCAACAAACGAAGAGTTCAAAAGCAATGCAAGCGTTACAGCCTGAGCTACAGAAACTTCGAGAAAAATATAGCTCTAAGGATGCACAAACGCAGCAAAAACTTCAACAAGAGACAATGTTGCTTTTCCAAAAGCATGGCGTCAATCCGCTAGCCGGTTGTCTTCCAATACTCATTCAGATGCCGATTTTAATCGGTTTTTACCATGCAATCATGCGTACAGAGGAGATTGCACGTCATAACTTTTTATGGTTTGATTTAGGTGAGAAAGATCCGTTTTTTATTTTACCGCTTGTGGCGGGAATAACGACGTTTATTCAGCAAAAAATGATGATGGCCGGCATCGAGCAACAAAATCCACAGATGGTTATGCTCCTTTGGTTAATGCCAATTATGGTCGTTATATTTGCGATTAACTTCCCAGCAGCACTTTCACTTTATTGGGTAGTCGGTAACTTATTTATGATTGCACAAACGTACTTTATTAAAGGGCCGGAATTAAAAGCAACGAAACAAGCTGGGGGAACAGGAAAGTGAAACGAATCACGATGAGGGGCCAAACGGTAGAAGAGGCAGTGGACAAAGCGTTAGCGCAATTACATTTGTCGAAAGAAGCGGTCGATATTGTTGTTGTGCAACAAGAAAAAAAGCCGTTTCTTGGTTTGTTCGGTGGACAAGAAGCAATCGTGGAGATTGTGATCCGTCATCCGTTTGATTGTGTCAAATCGTTTTTAAAACATGTTATTGAGCAGATGGGTGTGCGTGTCCATCTCGCTTTCGAACAGAAAGATGAACATCTCGTCGTCTTGCTTTCAGGTCCAGAGGTTGCACGGGTGATTGGAAAGCATGGCCAAACGTTGAATGCGTTACAATTATTGGCGCAAGGAGTGTTAAATCGCTATACGGATCGTCCGCTTCGCGTTGTTATTGATGCGGAAGGATATCGAAAACGAAGAGAAGAAACACTTGTTCGTTTAGCGAAAAATATGGCGAAAAAAGCGATACAAACGGGGAAAGATATTTCGTTAGAACCGATGAGTGCATGGGAACGAAAAGTCATTCATACGGCGCTAAGTGATGACGATAGAATACAGACGTTTTCAGCTGGGACGGAACCGCATCGTCATGTCGTTATTTCACTAAAAAGATAAACATTCTCTAGGGGAAGTCGTTCCTAGAGAATTTTTTTTGTAAATTCAAACGCAGTGTGTATGTTGTTATTCACATGTGGATAAGTTAAAATTTATTTGATTACCATTGTGAATAAAACACGAATGATATAGATGTGGATAATTTTGTTTCAAGAAAGAAGGTGAATAGCGTGGAATTCGATACAATTGCAGCGATCTCGACCCCGATGGGTGAAGGGGCGATTGCTATCGTCCGTTTAAGCGGGGATGAAGCGATAAAAATTGTTGATCAACTGTTTGTTGGTGTAGGGGGAAAGAAGCTAAAAGACGTCCCATCTCATACAATTCATTATGGACACATAGTACATCCGGAGACGAAAGAAACGATTGAAGAAGTGATGGTTACGGTGATGAAGGCTCCGAAGACATTTACGCGTGAAGATGTTGTCGAAATTAACTGCCACGGGGGGCTCGTTTCCGTCAACCGCGTTCTTCAACTCGTGTTAGCGTATGGAGCTCGTCTAGCGCAACCTGGAGAATTTACAAAAAGAGCTTTTTTAAATGGGCGTATTGATTTATCCCAAGCAGAAGCGGTCATTGATCTTATTCGCGCCAAAACAGATCGTGCCATGGCTGTTGCATTGAATCAAATGGAAGGTCGTTTATCGAAACTGATTCGTCGCTTGCGCCAAACGATTTTAGAAACGTTGGCGCATGTCGAAGTAAATATTGACTATCCAGAATATGATGACGTCGAGGAAATGACGCATCGACTGTTGCTTGAGAAGGCAACAGAAGTGAAAAATGAAATTGAGCGGCTGTTACAAACGGCACAACAAGGAAAAGTGTTACGAGACGGACTAGCGACAGTGATTATCGGTCGTCCAAACGTTGGGAAATCATCGCTGTTAAACAGTTTAGCTCATGAAAATCGTGCGATCGTGACGGATATTCCAGGCACAACTCGTGATGTCATTGAGGAATATGTAAATGTTCGTGGTGTACCGCTCCGTTTGCTAGATACAGCGGGCATTCGTGAAACAGAAGACATTGTCGAACGTATTGGAGTCGAGCGGTCACGGAAAGTGTTAAAAGAAGCTGATTTAATTTTGCTCGTACTTAACTACAATGAGCCGCTAACAGTAGAAGATGAGCAGTTGTTTGAAGCGGTCAAAGGAATGGACGCCATTGTTGTTGTTAATAAAACAGACTTACCGAAGCGAATTGATATGGACCGAGTGAAGCAATTGGCGCAAGGATTACCAATTATTACGACATCTCTTTTAGAGGAAAGAGGGATCGAGCAACTTGAAGAGGCGATTGCCTCATTGTTTTTCAGTGGAGATGTAGAGGCGCGTGATTTAACATATGTATCAAACTCGCGTCATATTGCATTGTTGACGCAAGCAAAAAAAGCGATAGAAGAAGCGATTCACGGCATCGAAGCGGGGATGCCGATCGACATCGTGCAAATTGATTTAACGAGAGCATGGGAATTGTTAGGTGAAATCGTTGGAGATACGGTGCACGAAAGTTTGATTGATCAATTGTTTGCACAATTTTGTTTAGGAAAATAAGGAGGGTGTTTATGCATTACGAGGCAGGATCTTATGATGTTATCGTTGTCGGTGCCGGTCATGCCGGATGTGAAGCGGCGCTTGCTGCTGCACGCATGGGAGCAAGTACGCTAGTGATTACGCTCAATCTCGATATGATTGCTTTTATGCCATGTAACCCATCAATCGGCGGACCTGCAAAAGGGATTGTCGTTCGGGAAATTGACGCATTGGGCGGAGAAATGGGGAAAAACATCGACAAAACGCATATTCAAATGCGAATGTTGAACACAGGAAAAGGACCTGCGGTGCGAGCTTTGCGTGCACAAGCAGATAAATTTTTATATCAACAAGAAATGAAAAAGACGTTGGAAAACCAAGAGAATTTAACGTTATTACAAGGAAAAGTAGAAAAATTAATCGTAGAAGACGGTGTATGTAGAGGTGTCATTACGCATACAGGTGCTCGCTATTATGCTAAAGCTGTCGTTATTACGACAGGAACGTTTTTACGCGGTGAAATTATTATTGGTGACATTAAATATTCAAGCGGTCCGAACAATCAACAGCCATCGATTAAACTTTCAGAGCATTTAGAGGAACTTGGTTTTGAATTAGTTCGCTTTAAAACAGGAACACCACCGCGTGTAAATAGCCATACGATTGATTACAGCAAAACAGAAATTCAGCCGGGAGATGACGTGCCACGAGCGTTCTCCTATGAGACGAAACAATACATTACCGACCAACTTCCTTGTTGGCTCACTTATACGACAGAAGAAACGCACCGAATCATCGATGAAAATTTACATTTGTCACCGATGTATTCAGGAATGATTAAAGGGACAGGCCCGCGTTATTGTCCATCAATTGAAGATAAAATCGTCCGTTTTCATGATAAACCACGTCATCAAATTTTCCTTGAACCAGAAGGAAGACATACGCAGGAAGTATATGTACAAGGTTTATCGACAAGTTTGCCGGAGCATATTCAACGTCAAATGTTAGCGACAATACCGGGGCTAGAGAAGGCACAGCTCATGCGTGCTGGTTATGCGATTGAGTATGATGCTATCGTTCCAACACAGCTATGGCCAACGTTAGAAACAAAAGTTGTTCAACGATTATATACAGCAGGCCAAATTAACGGGACATCTGGATATGAAGAAGCAGCTGGTCAAGGGCTTATTGCCGGCATTAATGCCGCTTGTAAAGCGCTTGGAAAAGAGGAGTTAATTTTAAGCCGCTCAGAAGCATATATTGGTGTTTTAATTGATGACCTTGTGACAAAAGGAACGAACGAGCCATATCGCTTGCTAACATCACGTGCAGAATATCGTCTTTTATTACGTCACGACAATGCCGATTTACGTTTAACAGAAATTGGCTATAAAATTGGTTTAATTTCACAAGAGCGATATGAGAAGTTTGTCGCAAAGAAAGAAGCGATCGAAGCGGAAAAGAAACGCTTAAAATCTTACATCATTAAGCCAACCCCACAAGTACAACAACTTATTCGGGATGTCGGGGGAAGCGAGTTAAAAGACGGCATTCGCGCAGCTGACTTGTTAAAACGTCCAGAAATGACGTACGAGCACATTCAAATGATTGCACCAGCGGAACAGCCAATTGATCCTGAAGTAGCAGAACAAGTAGAAATTCAAATTAAATACGAAGGATACATTGAAAAATCGCTACAACAAGTTGAAAAATTAAAGAAAATGGAAAACAAAAAAATTCCAGAAGACATTGATTACGATGCGATTACAGGATTGGCGACAGAGGCGCGTCAAAAACTAAAACAAGTTCGTCCGCTTTCCATTGCACAAGCGTCACGCATTTCGGGAGTCAATCCGGCAGACATTTCGATTTTATTAGTGTATTTAGAGCAGGGAAAAATCGCACGTGTGTCAAATGAATAAAGAGGGATGAATGATGGATGTAAAGGTATTTCAACAAATGTTAGAGGAGAAAGGAATTTCGCTTTCTCCTCAACAACTTACTCAATTCGAAACATATTATCAATTGCTCGTTGAATGGAACGAGAAAATGAATTTAACGGCGATCACAGACGAAGAAGGCGTGTACTTGAAGCATTTTTTTGATTCCATCACACCTGCTTTTTATTATGATTTTTCGCAATCATTATCTATTTGCGATGTTGGAGCAGGGGCTGGTTTTCCGAGTATACCGCTAAAAATTTGCTTTCCTCATCTACATGTATCAATTGTTGATTCATTACAAAAACGAATCACATTTCTGAATCATTTAGCGGCACAACTTGGGCTTGAAGGAGTAGCCTTTTATCATGATCGCGCCGAGACGTTTGGACAAAAAAGTGTACGTGAGTCATTTGATGTCGTCATGGCTCGTGCTGTTGCTCGTTTATCTGTCTTAAGTGAGCTCTGTTTGCCACTTGTGAAAGTGGGAGGAACGTTTATTGCAATGAAAGGTGCATCAGCACAAGAAGAGCTTGAACAAGGAAAAACGGCTATTCGTGTGTTAGGTGGCGAAGTGGCGAAAGTCGAACAATTTTTATTGCCAATTGAAGAAAGTGAACGAGCAATCGTTTTTGTCGAGAAAAAAAGAAAAACACCGAAGAAATATCCACGCAAACCAGGGGTACCAAACAAGCTTCCGATTGAATGAATGTTTTGAGTTCTCAAAGGTGGTGTCAGGGGGAAATGAAGCATCCTTTTTCGCGATTTTTCAGCTTTGGTGAAAAAGAGCAAGAAGAAATTGTCATACCGAATGAAGAAATAAAACGAATCGCCATTTCACAAATTGTTCCAAACCGTTTTCAGCCGCGAACCATTTTTGTTGAAGATAAAATTGACGAACTTGCTCAAACGATTCGAACACATGGGATGATTCAACCGATTGTTGTTCGAGAATGCGAAGATGGAAAGTTCGAAATTATTGCCGGGGAACGAAGATGGCGGGCAGCACAAAAACTTGGTTGGACAGATATACCTGCCATTATTAAAAATTTAAATGATACGGAAACAGCCTCTGTCGCTTTAATTGAAAACCTACAGCGAGAAGAGCTAACTCCGATTGAAGAAGCGGTTGCTTATGCTCGTTTGCTAGAATTGCACAATTTAACGCAAGAAGCGTTAGCGCAACGGCTCGGAAAAGGACAATCAACGATCGCCAATAAACTTCGTTTATTAAAGCTGCCTCAAGAAGTGCAAGATGCATTGTTACAACGTCAAATTACAGAACGCCATGCGCGCGCTTTAATTGTTCTGAAAGATTACGACAAACAGTTAAAATTGCTTGAAGAGATTATTCAAAAGCAACTCAACGTGAAACAGACAGAAGATCGAGTCGCGAAAATGCTAGAAGAAAGCGACGATGAAAAGCGCCCGAAGCCGAAACGAAAATCGTTAAGCAAAGACATGCGCATCGCCGTCAATACGATTCGTCAGTCGTTGACGATGGTCGCTGATAGCGGTGTTGCGATCGATTCAGAAGAAGAAGAGTTTGAAGACTATTATCAAATTACCATCCGCATCCCGAAGAAACAAAAATAACACCTCATCCAAAATGACGATGAGGTTTTCTTTTTGTATATGAAAATATTGAAAAATTCGTGATACAATAAAAGTATTATAAGTAAAGGATGGGGAGCATTGTGGGGAAAATTATTGCGATTGCCAACCAAAAAGGCGGTGTTGGCAAAACGACAACAGCGGTAAATTTATCGGCTTGTTTAGCCCATATGGGAAAAAAGACGTTACTTGTCGATGTCGACCCGCAAGGAAATGCGACAAGCGGGATTGGTGTGGAAAAACATGACATCGAACAATGTGCATACGACTTATTAGTTGAGGAAGTAGATGTACGCCAAGTCATTCGTCCGACTAACATCGAACGATTGCACATCATTCCTGCCACAATCCAACTCGCGGGCGCTGAAATTGAACTTGTTCCAATTGTTTCGCGGGAAGTGCGCTTACAGAAAGCGTTAAACCCGATAAAAGATGTGTACGATTTTATTATTATTGATTGCCCGCCGTCGCTTGGACTGCTGACAATCAACGCTTTAACTTCAGCAGATACAGTATTGATCCCCGTTCAATGTGAATATTACGCATTGGAAGGACTGAGTCAACTATTAAATACAATTCGTCTCGTACAAAAACATTTAAATTCCAACTTACGCATTGAAGGTGTGTTGCTGACGATGTTTGATGCGCGTACAAATCTTGGTATTCAAGTCATTCAAGAAGTGAAAAAGTATTTTCGTGAAAAAGTGTATGAGACGATTATACCACGCAATGTTCGACTAAGTGAGGCGCCAAGCCACGGGAAGCCGATTATTTTGTACGATGCGAAATCACGGGGAGCGGAAGTATACGCGGATTTTGCGAAAGAGGTGATCGCGAATGGCTAAAGGGCTCGGGAAAGGCATACATGCGCTTTTTACGAATTTAGAAGCAGAAAAAGGGGAAACGGTTCAAGACATTGGAATTCAACAACTTCGTCCAAATCCATATCAACCGCGTAAAACGTTTCATGAACAAGCGCTAGAAGAATTAAAGCAATCCATTATGGAACATGGGATCATCCAGCCGCTTATCGTTCGCCAAACAATTAAGGGATATGAAATTGTCGTAGGTGAACGTCGCTTTCGAGCGGCACAACTAGCAGGATTAAAAACTGTCCCGGCCGTTGTACGTGAACTTTCGGATGAAAAAATGATGGAAATTGCATTGCTTGAAAATTTACAGCGTGAAGACTTAAATCCGATTGAGGAAGCGACAGCATATCAATTATTGCTTACAAAATGCAAATTGACGCAGGAAGAGTTGGCGAAACGATTAGGGAAGAGCCGTCCACATATTGCCAACCATCTACGTCTTCTTTCACTTCCAAGTGATGTGCAACAAATGATTGAAGAAGGTACATTATCGATGGGGCACGGTCGAGCATTACTTGCATTAAAAAACAAACAAAAACTTTCAGCGGTTATTGAACGAGTTATTCAACAATCGCTCAATGTTCGCCAACTTGAGGCGCTTATTCAACAATTGAATGAAAATGTTCCACGTGAAACATTGAAAAAGAAAGAAGAGAAAAATATATTTTTAACGCAAAGCGAAGCGCTGTTACGCGAACGGTTAGGAACGTCAGTATCCATTAAAAAACATCGAAAAAAAGGGAAAATTGAAATCGAATTTTTCTCGGAAGAAGATTTGACACGTATTTTGCAGTTGCTAAATGCATACGATGAATCGATTGAAGAATGAATAGGATGTGACATACGTTGGCTTTACTCGGTACGGTTGTGAACGGCATATGTATTCTTATTGGAGCACTGTTAGGGGCCATATTTCGGAATATTCCTGAACGCATAAAATCAACGGTAATGAGTGGGATTGGGCTTTCTGTCGTCGTTCTTGGTGTCAAAATGGGATTAGAAAGCAAGCAATTTTTAATTGTGATTATTAGTTTAGTTGTCGGTGGGGTATTAGGAGAAATATGGGACATTGAAGAAAAACTCGAAAGGCTAGGGAAATGGGTGGAGAAACGAGCAGGATATGGAGCAGAAGGAGCGATTTCTAAAGGATTTGTGAGCGCTACGCTCCTGTTTGTCGTCGGTTCGATGGCTATTGTCGGTGCGTTACATAGCGGGTTAAGAGGTGATCATCTCGTATTGTATACAAAGTCGATTTTGGACGGCTTTGCGAGCATCATCTTAACCGCTACGTTTGGCATCGGCGTTATTTTTTCCGCTATTCCTGTTGTCGTTTATCAAGGCTCCATCGCCTTAATGGCTACGCAAATCGATCGGTTCATTCCGCCAAGCGCCCTTGAGGCATTTATCGCTGAATCGACCGCGACAGGCGGAATTTTAATTGTTGCGATCGGATTGAACATGTTGAATCTTACATCTGTTCGTGTAGCGAACTTATTGCCAAGCATTTTAGTCAATGCCTTGATCGTTGCGTTTATGCATGTGTTATTCGAATAACTTATATTTCAGTTCGTTTGTCTGCAATGATGCAAGCCGCTGATGTTTCTTTAGTTGCATACCTGCTTCATAAATACCTGTGGCGATCGTTTCCGCCATACTCATGACTAAATGAAGTCTCGTGTTTTGTAATACGAAAAATTCCATAAATCCACTCACATTGACGATCCCAGTGATGTGAGCATCGCCGACAGAAGGGAGATTTTTATTGACAGCGGCACCTGGTTTGATCGGACCTTTTTCAATGGTAACCATCCCAACGTTTTTCACACGACCAAGGCAAGCATCGACAGCAATGATGAATGCGCGTTTATGTTGTTGGTGAATGTCTTTTAGTCTATCTTCTAAATTAACAGCATGAATCGGATCTTTTAACGTTCCATATACGTGAAAAGGCAATATCCCTTTTTGTTCAAGCATTGTGCCGACAAGTGGTCCGAGCGAATCGCCAGTTGAACGATCTGTACCGATACACATGATGACAATTGGTGTATGTGTAGAAGCTGGTAGTAAGCGTAAAATGGATGATGAAAGTTGAGCTGCCGCGTTTGGCTCATCGTAAAAAAATTTATTTTGCATATGTCCGTTCCCTCCTTCGATTCAATGACGTGGTAACAGTATACGGAAAAATGTGAATATATATACATTGAGTGTCGTAGAAAGTTCGTGCGCTACAAATGTAAGCAAAATACTGTTACAATAACTTATGCGCGGGCAAAGAAGCTTGTATAGGTGATTTTGCTACAACGGAGGTGGTTGGATGGAACAAATGAAGAAAATATACGGTCGTGTTGTTGAACAAATAGTAGAAGGTGACTGGCTCGTTACAGTCGGTGTCAATTTATTTAAAATTGTCACGATTGTTTTTTTTGCATCTATTTTGTTAAAAGTTATAAAATTAACGATTGCAAAGTTTTTTGCTGTCCGACAAAAAGCACCGATCCGCTTGTCTGAGCGAAGAGAAGCGACGTTAATGCGTTTGCTGAACAATATGGCGACGTATACCATTTACTTTATTACGTTTATGATGATTTTAGACGCTGTAGGCGTCAATATTCGTGCGATTCTAGCGGGAGCTGGAATCGTTGGATTAGCGGTTGGATTTGGGGCGCAAAACCTTGTTCGTGATATTATTACAGGATTTTTTATTATCCTTGAAGATCAGTTTGCCGTCGGAGATTATGTGCGCATCGGAACATTTGAAGGGCATGTTGAGGAAATCGGATTGCGCACAACGAAGTTAAAAAGTTTTACAGGTGAAGTGCACATTTTGCCAAATGGAACGATTACACAAGTGACAAACTTTTCTTTAAATAATAGTGTTGCTGTTGTTGATGTGAGCATTGCCTATGAAGGAGATTTAGAAAGGGCGGAAGCTGTTATTCGTGAAGTGCTAGAAGAAATGCCAAGCAAATATGAAGACATTGTGAGTACGCCAGAACTGTTAGGCGTTCAAAACTTAGGGCCGTCTGAAGTTGTCATGCGCATTACGTGTGAAACGAAGCCGATGCGCCATTGGCATATTGCCCGCGCCTTGCGAAAAGAAATTAAGCTTCGTTTGGACGAGTGTGGAATTGAAGCTCCGTTTCCTCGCTTAGTTCTTTATAATCGCGAACAGCAGGCAGAGCGTGCTTAAACAACAGAAAGGAGTGTGCTATATTGAATAAGGAGTATGGCATGCATGATATTGTTGAAATGAAAAAGGCGCATCCTTGCGGTACAAATCGTTGGAAAATCATTCGAATGGGCATGGATATTCGCATCAAATGCGAAGGATGTGGTCATAGCGTTTTGTTACCGCGGAAAGAATTTGAGAAAAAAATGAAAAAAGTGCTCGTAAAGCACGAGGAATAGACGAAGAGAGGAGTTTCATTATGGGTTTAACAGCAGGAATTGTTGGTCTTCCGAACGTCGGAAAATCAACGTTATTTAATGCAATCACAAAAGCGGGCGCTGAGTCTGCCAACTATCCGTTTTGTACGATCGAACCAAACGTTGGCATTGTTGAAGTGCCAGATGAGCGTCTAAAAACATTGACGGAATTATTTAATCCAAAACGTACGGTTCCAACTGTATTTGAGTTTACGGATATCGCAGGAATCGTGAAAGGCGCAAGTAAAGGCGAAGGATTAGGAAATAAGTTTTTATCGCACATCCGCCAAGTTGATGCCATTTGTCAAGTTGTGCGATGCTTTGCTGACGAAAATATTACGCATGTGGCGGGGAAAGTAGACCCGATTGCTGACATTGAAACAATTAACTTAGAACTTATTTTTGCTGATTTAGAGACGGTAGATAAGCGGATAGATCGCGTTGGGAAAATGGCAAAACAAAAAGATAAAGAAGCAGTATTTGAATATGACATTTTAAGTCGCTTGAAAGAAGCATTCGAAGCAGGAAAACCAGCTAGAACGCTTTCATTTACGGAAGAAGAAATGAAAGTCGTGAAGCAACTGCATTTATTAACGATCAAACCGATGTTATACGTCGCTAACGTCGGAGAAGAAGATTTAGCGGACCCGAACAGCAATGATTACGTGCAACAAGTAAAAGCATTTGCGAAAGAAGATAATGCAGAAGTCATCGTTGTATGTGCTAAAGTTGAGGCGGAGATGGCGGAGTTAGATGATGAAGAAAAAGAGTTATTTTTACAAGAACTTGGCATTGAACAATCAGGATTAGACCAACTTATTCGTGCATCATACAGCTTGCTCGGGCTTGCTACGTACTTCACAGCGGGCGAACAAGAAGTGCGGGCATGGACGTTCCGGAAAGGAATGAAAGCACCGCAATGTGCGGGAATTATTCACTCTGATTTTGAACGAGGATTTATTCGTGCAGAAACGGTATCATATGACGATTTAGTTGCGGCAGGATCGATGGCGGCTGCGCGTGAAGCAGGAAAAGTACGACTAGAAGGAAAAGATTATGAAGTGCAAGATGGCGATATTATTCATTTCCGTTTTAACGTCTAATCTTGCATATGGACGACGTTCATGATATAATCATCAAATGTGAGTAATGATATATTGCTCCTTGCTCTGTAGAGAGCCGTGTAGACCAAAAGGAGGTGACTGTGATGAGAAAGTACGAAATTATGTACATTATCCGTCCAAACATGGAAGAAGAAGCGAGAAAAGCAGTTGTTGAGCGTTTTAATAACGTGTTAACTGAAAATGGCGCAGAAATTACAAACGTAAAAGAATGGGGCAAGCGTCGTCTCGCTTATGAAATTGAAAAATTCCGTGACGGTTACTACATGATCTTAAATGTTGTTGCGAAGCCAGCAGCGGTTCAAGAGTTTGACCGTTTAGCGCGCATCAGCGAAGATATCATTCGTCATATCGTCGTGAAGGAAGAAGAATAATTTCCTCATGAATAGGAGTGGTTCTGATGATTAATCGCGTAATTCTCGTCGGAAGACTGACGAAAGATCCGGAATTACGCTATACTCCAAATGGAGTTGCTGTTGCCACGTTTACGCTAGCGGTGAATCGAACGTATACGAACCAACAAGGTGAACGTGAAACAGATTTTATTAACTGTATCGTTTGGCGCCGACAAGCTGAAAATGTGGCGAACTATTTGAAAAAAGGTAGTTTAGCTGGAGTGGAAGGTCGAATTCAAACGAGATCGTATGAAAACCAAGAAGGAAAACGAGTGTACGTAACAGAGGTTGTCGCCGATAGCGTGCAGTTTTTAGAGCCGCGAAGTGGCGGTGAACAGCGTGGCATGGCATCAGGCAGCTATGGCGAGCCGTTTCCATTTGGATCAAATCAGAACCCGAACCAAGGACGTAACAGCGGATTTAGTCGAATTGATGATGATCCATTTGCGAACGATGGACAACCAATCGACATATCGGATGATGATTTGCCGTTTTAATATACACACGATAAGTGAAGGGAGGATATACGATGGCAGGACGTAAAGGTGGACGCACAAAACGTCGTAAAGTTTGCTACTTTACAGCAAACGGAATTACGCACATCGACTACAAAGATGTGGACACATTAAAGAAATTCATTTCTGAGCGCGGTAAAATTTTACCTCGTCGCGTAACGGGTACGAGCGCGAAATATCAACGCAAATTAACAGTTGCGATCAAACGTGCTCGTCAAATGGCTTTATTACCATACGTTGCGGGCGAATAAAAAGAGAAAGCAGTAAGGGGGACGGAGCCTTACTGCTTTTTGCTTTCAAGGAGGGAAAAAGGTGAAAAACGCTCGTGTATTGACGGAAGGAGCTGTGCAACTCGCTATTTTTACGGTTCTCCTCTTGCTCAGTTTATACATGCCGGTGTTTGGAATGGTTACAACATTTTTTTTGGCAATTCCATTTCTTTTATTTACGATGCGCCATACATATAAAAACGGCTTGTTTTTACTTGCTGCATCATTTATTCCATCTATTTGGTTTGGTTCACTTTTCTCTGTTCCGATGACATTTATGTTTGCAAGTAGCGGAGTTGCGATGGGACATGTGTGGCAAAGAAAAGGTGGAAAATATGTCGTTTTGCTCGTTGGGACGCTTTCTTTTTTAGTGAGCATGATCATCATTTATGCAAGTTCTGTTTTGTTTTTCGATATTCACATTGGCAAACAAATTGAAGAAATAATGCAACAATCATTTCAAAGTGCACAAATAGTGTTAGAAAGAATCGGACAACCAGCAAATGAGCAATTCGAAAAAACAATGAGACAAACGATGGACATTGTTATTGACTTATTGCCGACTGCGTTCGTTTTCGCGGCTGCATGTTTTGCTTGGATTACTCAACAAGCTGCCTTGCCCATTTTAAAACGATTAAATATGCCGATTGGTAACTGGCAGCCGTTTCGCGAGCTCGTTTTACCGAAAAGTTTGTTATGGTACTATTTAGCGGTTATGCTTTTGTTATTTTTCCCAATCGAGCATGGTTCATTTCTTTATATTGCGTTGCTTAATTTGTTTCAAATTTTACAGCTACTTATGACCATTCAAGGATTCTCGTTCATTTTTTATTGGATGCATCAAAAAAATATTGGGCGTAAAGGAGCTATTGCGATTGTTGTTCTATCGCTATTTTTCCCTTTTTTACTTCACCTCGTGCGAATATTGGGTATAATTGATTTAGGATTTGATTTACGAAAGAAGCTGAAAGATTAATGACGCAAGGAGCTGACGTTCATGTCGAGTTTATATGAAAAGCAGAGGCATCGCTATCCCTTGTATGTTTTAATCGGTATTACGTTTGTACTGCTTATCATTGTTACGTATTTTGAATGGATGATTGGGATAGTCGCTGCTGTGCTCCTTGGCCCTACGTTATTTCACGTATTTCGATCGTATAAAGTTGCTCAAGAGGAAATTGAAGATTACATTTCTACTCTCTCTTACCGGATAAAAAAAGTTGGGGAAGAAGCGTTAATGGGGATGCCAATTGGTATTATGCTCATTAACGATGAGTTAGAAATTGAATGGACGAACTCTTTTTTATCTTCTTGTTTCGGAGTGGATACGCTCGTTGGGCAATCATTATATGATGTTGCTGAACAACTTGTTCCGCTTATAAAAACAGAGGCAACAGAAGAAGTCGTTACATTTCACGATCGAACGTTTAAAGCAATCATTCGCCGAGAAGAGCGATTGCTTTACTTTTTTGATATTACCGAGCAAGCACAATTGGAGAAAAAATACGAACAAGAAAAAATTGTATTAGGTGTCATTTTTCTTGATAATTACGACGATGTGACGCAAGGAATGGATGATCAAACGAAAAGCCAACTCAATAGTCAAGTGACATCTATCTTAAATAGATGGGCGAGCGAATATGGTCTATTTTTGAAACGGACGTCGTCGGATCGATTTGTTGCTGTGTTAAACGAACATATTTTACAGCAACTCGAAAAAAATAAATTTTCTATTTTAGATGAAGTGCGTGAGCAGACAGCGAAAAATCATGTGCCGTTAACACTAAGTATCGGAATAGGAACAAATTCCCCGTATTTGCCAGAACTCGGTACGTTAGCACAGTCTAGTTTAGATTTAGCGCTTGGACGCGGCGGTGATCAAGTCGCGATTAAACAACCGAATGGAAAAGTAAAATTTTATGGTGGCAAAACGAATCCGATGGAGAAACGGACAAGGGTTAGAGCTCGCGTTATATCACATGCATTGAAGGAGCTCATTTTAGAAAGTGAGCAAGTGTTTATTATGGGGCATAAATATCCTGATATGGATGCGATCGGTTCGGCGATCGGTATTTTAAAAGTGGCTCAAATGAATCAAAAGGAAGCGTTCATTGTGATTGATACAAGCCGTATTGACTCTGGGGTCCAACGTTTGCTAGAAGAAGTGAAAAAGCAGACAGAACTCTGGTCGCGTTTTATTTCTCCCGAGCAAGCATTAGAGTTGGCGACGGAAGATACGTTACTTGTTGTCGTAGATACGCATAAACCTTCGCTCGTTATAGAAGAACGGTTGTTGTTACGATTAGATCGGGTTGTTGTGATTGACCATCATCGTCGTGGCGAAGAGTTCATTGAAGATCCGATTCTCGTATATATGGAGCCATATGCTTCGTCTACATCAGAGCTCGTAACAGAATTGTTACAATATCAACCAAAGCGTTCAAAATTATCTATGCTCGAGGCAACAGCTTTGCTAGCAGGCATCGTTGTCGATACGAAAAGTTTCACATTACGCACAGGATCAAGAACGTTTGATGCAGCTTCATATTTACGCGCCCAAGGAGCGGACACGACACTTGTCCAAAAACTGTTAAAAGAAAATATTGAGCATTACATTAAGCGTGCTAAAATAATTGAGAACGCTATCATTGATGAGCACGGGTTTGCGATTGCAAAGGGAAGCGCCAATGAAACATATGATCCGGTTTTAATTGCTCAAGCAGCGGATACGCTATTATCTCTAAATGGTGTTGTCGCTTCGTTTGTTATTTCGAAGCGAAACGATCAAATGATCGGGATTAGTGCCCGTTCGTTAGGAGATGTGAATGTGCAGTTAATTATGGAAAAACTTGATGGTGGTGGTCATCTCACGAATGCGGCCACTCAGCTTGCCAATATTACAATCGATGAAGCAGAAAAGCGATTGAAGGAAGCCATTCGAGAATATATTGCAGGAGGTAAGGACACATGAAAGTGATCTTTTTAAAAGATGTGAAAGGAAAAGGAAAAAAAGGGGAAGTAAAAAACGTTGCTGATGGTTATGCGCAAAACTTTTTATTTAAACAAGGGTTAGCGATCGAGGCAACCCCAGCCAATTTAAAAGCATTAGAAGCCCAAAAAAATAAACAGAAGAAAGAAGCGGAAGAAGAATTAGCTCGCGCAAAAAAATTGAAAGAAAAAATTGATACGTTAACTGTTGAATTATTTGCGAAAGCTGGTGAAGGTGGTCGTCTATTCGGTTCAATTACGAGCAAGCAAATTGCGGAGGCGCTTCAGCAACAACATGATATTAAAATTGATAAACGAAAAATTGAATTAGATGACGCCATTCGAGCGCTTGGCTATACAAATGTACCAATTAAACTTCATCCAGAAGTAACTGCTACATTAAAAGTACATGTACAAGAGCAAAAGTAATGAAATGTGATTTTATGCCGGATTTTTTCCGTGCATATAATCACATTTTTCTTATGAGAAAGGACGGTGAGCGTACATGACAGACATATTTGCTGATCGACTCCCCCCACAAAATATCGAAGCTGAACAAGCTGTGCTCGGAGCGATTTTACTAGAGCCATCCGCGCTCACAACCGCTTCAGAAATATTAATTCCCGAAGATTTTTATCGAGCGGCACATCAAAAAATTTTCCGAACGATGTTACAACTATCTGATCGTGGCGAGCCCGTTGATTTAGTGACGGTTACATCGGAACTAGCAGATGCAAATGCGCTTGAAGAAGTAGGAGGCGTGTCATATTTAACAGAACTTGCCAATGCCGTTCCAACAGCGGCGAATGTGCACTATTATGCGAAAATTGTAGAGGAAAAATCTATTTTGCGCCGTTTAATTCGCACGGCTACATCGATTGCTCAAGACGGTTATACGCGCGAAGATGAAGTAGACGATGTGTTAAATGAAGCGGAGCGAAAAATTTTAGAAGTATCGCAACGAAAAAATACGACGGGATTTCAAAATATAAAAGATGTGCTTGTTCAAGCGTATGACAACATCGAAATGCTTCATAACCGAAAAGGTGAGATCACGGGAATTCCAACAGGTTTTATTGAACTTGATCGAATGACAGCAGGATTTCAACGAAGCGATTTTATTATTGTTGCTGCTCGTCCGTCTGTCGGGAAAACAGCGTTTGCATTAAATATTGCCCAAAATGTGGCGACACGTACAGGTGAGAACGTGGCAATTTTTAGCTTAGAGATGGGGGCACAGCAACTCGTCATGCGTATGCTTTGCGCAGAAGGAAACATTAACGCCCAAAACTTACGAACCGGCAAACTAACGCCAGAAGATTGGGGAAAGTTAACGATGGCGATGGGTAGTCTATCAAATGCTGGTATTTTTATTGACGATACGCCGAACATTCGTGTTAGTGAAATTCGTGCCAAATGCCGTCGCTTAAAACAAGAACAAGGACTTGGTATGATATTGATCGACTACTTGCAGCTCATTCAAGGAAGTGGACGCAATCGTGAAAATCGTCAACAAGAAGTATCGGAAATTTCCCGCTCGCTAAAAGCGCTAGCTCGTGAATTAGATGTTCCTGTTATCGCTTTATCTCAGCTTTCGCGTAGCGTGGAGCAACGTCAAGATAAGCGACCAATGATGTCTGACTTGCGCGAATCGGGAAGTATTGAACAAGACGCGGATATTGTTGCTTTTTTATATCGTGATGATTATTACGACAAAGAATCAGAAAACAAAAACATTATCGAAATTATTATTGCGAAACAACGGAACGGTCCTGTTGGTACTGTACAACTTGCTTTTGTAAAAGAGTACAACAAGTTTGTCAACTTAGAGCGCCGCTTCGATGATACGAACGTTCCACCGGGAGCGTAATGTATACGAATAAAAATAACATATAACTATATAAATGTTCGGTTTTTTGTTGATTTTTCATAGTTGATTTGGTACACTTACTATGTTTGGAATTGATGAAGCGGAGGTGCTCGCTATGTCTTCAGTTGTTGTTGTTGGAACACAATGGGGCGATGAGGGAAAAGGAAAGATTACAGACTTTTTATCACAGCATGCAGAAGTGATTGCGCGATATCAAGGTGGAAATAACGCCGGACATACGATTGTATTTAACGGCGAAAAGTATAAATTACATTTAATCCCTTCTGGTATTTTTTATAAAGATAAAATTTGTGTGATTGGAAATGGAATGGTTGTTGATCCGAAAGCGCTCGTGCAAGAATTAGCGTATTTGCATGAGCGTGGTGTAAGCACAGACAATTTACGCATTAGCAACCGTGCGCATGTCATTTTGCCTTATCACTTAAAGCTAGATGAAGTAGAAGAAGAGAGAAAAGGGGCTAATAAAATTGGGACGACGAAAAAAGGCATTGGCCCTGCTTATATGGACAAAGCCGCGCGTGTCGGCATTCGCATTGCAGATTTGCTTGATCGCGAAGTGTTTGAAGAAAAGTTAGCTCGTAACTTAGCTGAGAAAAATGTGCTTTTTGAAAAAGTGTACGGTGTAGAAGGGTTTCAGTTAGAACACATTCTTGATGAATATTACGAATACGGACAGCAAATTGCCAAATATGTTTGTGACACATCTGTCGTATTAAACGATGCACTTGATGAAGGACGCCGTGTTTTATTTGAAGGTGCTCAAGGCGTTATGTTAGATATCGACCAAGGTACGTACCCATTTGTTACGTCGTCAAATCCTGTTGCTGGTGGGGTTACCATTGGGGCTGGTGTTGGCCCGACAAAAATTAAACATGTTGTGGGGGTAGCGAAAGCATATACAACACGTGTTGGTGACGGTCCGTTTCCAACAGAGTTAAACAACGAAATTGGTGATCGTATTCGTGAAGTAGGTCGTGAATACGGAACGACAACCGGGCGTCCACGCCGTGTCGGTTGGTTTGATAGCGTCGTTGTTCGTCATGCGCGTCGTGTTAGTGGAATTACAGACTTATCATTAAACTCGATCGACGTGTTAACAGGTATTGAAACGTTGAAAATTTGTGTTGCTTATCGTTACAAAGGACAAATCATAGAGGAGTTTCCGGCGAGTTTGAAAGTATTAGCGGAATGTGAGCCGGTATATGAAGAATTGCCGGGATGGACGGAAGATATTACGGGTGTAAAAAGTTTAGACGAGCTTCCAGCTAATGCACGTCGTTATGTTGAGCGCATTTCGCAATTAACGGGTATTCCGCTTTCGATTTTCTCGGTCGGACCAGACCGCTCTCAAACGAATGTTGTCCGCAACGTATATGCATAAGAAAAAACGTCGATGACTCGTTCGTCGGCGTTTTTTTAAAAAAACTATTGTCTTATTACTAATTATATAATAGAATAATAGATGTCTGTTGAAATACGGTTCCGTGGTGTAGGGGTTAACATGCCTGCCTGTCACGCAGGAGATCGCGGGTTCGAATCCCGTCGGAACCGCCATTTTTATTGAAATAGCAATGCGATAAAAATTGGGAAGTCAGTTATACATATGGCTCGGTAGCTCAGTCGGTAGAGCACGTTCGAATTGGCTTCTGTGCCAAGGCCTCAGCGTACCGCTCGAACTGTATCTTGAGTAAGCAAACGGAGAGCGGGACGAAGGACGTTGTTTCAAGTGGAATAGTATGGTGGAGAAAATTGTTTATATGGCTCGGTAGCTCAGTCGGTAGAGCAAAGGACTGAAAATCCTTGTGTCGGCGGTTCGATTCCGTCCCGAGCCACTTGCAAGCATAGATACGTATATGTGTCTATGCTTTTTTGTTTTATAATGGTGACATGGTACACTATATGTAAATATGCCTTTGGGGGAGTGAACGTACATGGAAAAAAAAATTTTAGTTGTCGACGATGAAAAGCCAATTGCTGATATTTTGCAATTTAATTTAAGAAAAGAAGGGTACGACGTACATTGTGCATATGACGGTGTAGAAGCGCTGCAAAAAGTAGAAGACATTCAACCAGATTTAATTTTATTAGATATTATGCTACCTCAAAAAGATGGCATGGAAGTATGTCGTGAAATTCGTAAAAAATACGATATGCCTATTATTATGCTAACAGCAAAGGACTCTGAAATAGATAAAGTGCTTGGGCTAGAACTTGGCGCAGACGATTACGTGACGAAACCATTTAGCACACGCGAGCTGTTAGCGCGCGTCAAAGCGAATTTACGTCGCCACCAACAAAGACAAGAACAAGATGTAAAAGAAATGAGCGAAATAAAAATTGGTCCGCTCACGATTCACCCAGATGCTTACACGGTATCGAAACGAGGAGAACAAATTGAGTTAACCCATCGAGAATTTGAACTACTTCACTATTTAGCAAAGCATATCGGACAAGTGATGACGCGCGAACATTTACTGCAAACGGTATGGGGATATGACTATTTTGGCGATGTGCGTACCGTGGATGTCACCGTTCGACGTTTGCGTGAAAAAATCGAAGATAACCCTTCGCACCCGACATGGATTGTAACAAGACGAGGGGTCGGGTATTACTTACGAAATCCGGAACAGGAGTAACCGCATGAGAAAAGTGAGCATATTTCAATCGATTCATGTGAAATTTGCCTTGATTTACATTTTACTTATTTTAATTGCGATGCAAATTATTGGGGCTTATTTTGTACGTCAGTTGGAAGCGCAGCTTGTTGAAAACTTTAAAAATTCATTAAACGAGCGCGTTATTTTACTTGCTTATAACATTGAACAAGAAATGAACAAAGAACGCGATAAAAAGAGTCCGACGATCGAGGAAGAAATTCGTTCTATTTTACAAGACTTCGTTTCGCAAGATATTTCCGAAGTGCGCGTCATTGATCATAAAAGTAAAGTGTTAGGGACATCGAACCCATATAATCAAAATATTGTCGGAAAGCGCACGACAGACTTATTAATTAAACGAACGTTAGTGGCCGGTGAAATGACAGAAAAAATGCTCGTTGACCCGAAAACAGGTCATCGCATGTACATTTCTTCTACGCCTATTAAAGTGAAAAATGAAATTAAAGGGGCGATTTATGTCATCGCCTCGATGGAGAACGTTTTTGCGCAAATGAGGCAAATTAATAACATTTTAGCGACTGGAACGGGCATTGCTTTAGTCATTACGGCGTTATTAGGCATTTTATTAGCACAGACGATTACACGACCAATTTCAGATATGCGTAAACAAGCATTGGCAATGGCAAAAGGTAATTTTTCTCGAAAAGTAAAAGTGTATGGATACGATGAAATTGGACAACTCGCGCTCAGTTTTAACAACTTAACGAAAAAATTGCAAGAAGCGCAAGCAACGACAGAAGGAGAGCGACGTAAATTAGAATCGGTATTAACGCATATGACAGATGGGGTTATTGCAACAGACCGAAAAGGACGAATCATTTTAATTAACGATGCCGCCCTCAACATTTTAAATGTTTCACGTGAAACAGTGCTTTCAGCACCGATTGTGACGGTATTAGGATTAGATGAACAATATACGTTCGAAACGTTAATTGAAGAACGTGAAACGTTAATTTTAGACTTTAGTACGGACGACGAAATGTATATTTTGCGCGCTTCTTTATCTGTCATTCAAAAAGAAAAAGGGCTTGTGAATGGCTTAATTGTCGTACTGCATGACATTACAGAGCATGAAAAAATTGACCGTGATCGTCGCGAGTTTGTAGCCAATGTGTCCCATGAATTGCGAACGCCGTTAACAACGATGCGCAGTTATTTAGAGGCACTGGCGGACGGAGCGTGGCGAGATGAAGAAATTGCTCCGAGATTTATTGAAGTGACACAAAACGAAACAGAACGAATGATTCGTCTCGTTAACGATTTGTTACAGCTTTCTAAGCTCGACAGTAAAGACTATAAATTGAAAAAGACGCGCGTTCATTTTATTCCATATTTTCATAAAGTGATCGATCGATTTGAATTAACAAAAAAAGAAAACGTTTCGTTTGTTCGAGATTTTCCAAATGAGAAAATGATTGTGTATATGGATGAAGATAAAATTACCCAAGTGCTCGACAATATTATCTCTAACGCGTTGAAGTATTCTCCACAAGGAGGAACAATTACGTTTCGGGTGAAGAAAAAAGGCGAATATATTGAAGTGAGTGTAAAAGATGAAGGTGTCGGTATTCCGAAATCCGATTTATCGAAAATTTTTGAGCGTTTTTATCGTGTCGACAAGGCACGTTCGCGTAAACTAGGTGGAACAGGATTAGGTCTTGCGATTGCAAAAGAGGTTGTTGTTGCACATGGTGGGCGTATTTGGGCAGAAAGTCAAGAAAGAAAAGGGACAACCATTTACTTTACTTTGCCGATTGAACAACAGAAAAAAGGATGAAAACGATGAGATACGAAACGATCAAGTCAATTGTATTGACGATTCTTGTATGTACGAGCGTTTTTTTAACGTGGAGTTTATGGACGTATCAACCGAAATATGATTTCATCGAAAACGCAAAATACATTCAAAATGTTCCTGTCAGTAATGTCGCCGTTGATTATGGCACAGTCATTCAGCCTCGTTATATTTTCATTCATAAAAATGAACAACATTATGGGATAACACATCATTCGGACATTTATAAATTTATGAAAGAGATGAAAAATTGGACATTCGATCATTTCGAAAACATATCAAGCACGATAAAGAAAGAACAATTTCTTTCCTTTATCCGTGGAAAAGGAAAAATTGAAATTATTTATCCCGATGACATACCGATTGAAATGTATCGAACGATGTTTCAGTTTGAAGATCAAGATGTCGAAAAAGTTCAGTTCGATCGCATCATCATTCCGATGAATGAAAACGAAGGAGAGGTGACTGTCTATTTCGTATCTGTCAATGAAAAGCGTATATATAAAGCGGTTGTTCAAGATGCAGCAATCGAAAATTTGAAACAAACATATTATGCGCGGGCAGAACGTTATACCCCGTTTTTATCTTATGACATTAGCGAAACAAAATCGTTGTTTTTACCAGCGCGTCCGCTCGTATTAAACCGATTGCAATATTATATGGATGAGTTAAGTACAGATCGTTTTAAAGATGCATTATTTACAGACCCAAGTTTTGTGAAAAAAGATGTACTCAATTTTGGCGAGGAATACACAGATGGATCACGCTTAATGGACGTTGATTTATCTAAAAAATTACTGTTGTACGTCAATCCAGCAGCTCGTGGTGAAACACAAACGTTTGACCCAACTATTTTGCAAAAAAGTATTGATTTTGTGAACGATCATGGCGGTTGGACAGACACGTATTATTTTGATCGCTTAGACGAAAACGGGAGAAAAGTAACTTTTCGTTTGTTCGCCAATGGCTACCCTGTATTTAATCGTTACGGAATGGCGGAAATTGTGCAAATATGGGGGGAAAACGAGATTATAAATTACCAACGTCCGTTATTCACATTAGCGATTCCCGACCGCGTGAGTTTGCCAATTACACTTTCGTCTGGATATGAAGTCATCGATCAGTTGAAAAAACAAAAAAATATTCAACATGAATTTATTGACGACATTTCAATTGGCTACGAACTTGTTCGCGATTCAGAGCGAGAAAATATCGTCATTTTAGAACCATCTTGGTATTGTTTGTATAACGGAACGTGGCGGAAAATTGTGATGACGACAGATGAACGAAGAGGGGATATCATTGGATTGGAGTAAAACGAAAACCATTTTTATTATTACATTCCTCATTCTTGATATATTTTTAGGTTATCAATTTATCCAGAAAAAAAATAGTAGCCAGCTTGATGTCATTTTAGAAGCGACAATCGAGGAACAGCTCGAAGCGGATGGCATTACATATGTCGATTTACCAAAAGAGATCACAAAATCGACATATGTGAGTGGGAAAAGTAAAACATTCACAGAAGATGAAGTGAAAAAATTAACGAACCAACAAGTCGAAGCTGCAAATGAAACGGTGTTACAAGCCCACTTTATTCAGCCTGTTCCGCTACAAGATCCAAAGGATGGTTATCGCTTAACAGAGTTTTTAAAACAAAATATCATTGCAGGTGATCAATATACGTTTTGGAAATATGATGAGCATTTACAAGCGCTCATTTATTTTCAGCAATATGACGGAAAAACAATTTATAAAAATGTGAGCAGTATGTTACTTATTTATGTGAACGATCAAAATGAGATGGTCGGCTATGAACAAACGTTGCTCGTTGATTTAGAAAAAAACGAAAAAAAGCAAGAAATTTTACCAGCGATTAAAGCGTTAGAAACGTTGTATAAACGAAATTACTTAAAGCCGGGTGATCGCGTAACGAAAATTGATCTCGGCTATTATGCGCTCGTTCAGTTTACAGCTTCCCAGGTGTTAACGCCAACATGGCACGTTGTTGTGAACGGAAAAACAGATTATTATGTCAACGCCTTTGAAGGACAAGTCATTAGCGATGAAAATAAAGTGTTGGAGTGAATTAGATGAAGTTTAGTGTTTTAGCAAGCGGTAGCACAGGCAATGCTTTTTACGTAGAAACGAAACAAGAACGATTGCTTGTTGATGCTGGATTAAGCGGGAAACAATTAGAAAAACTATTTGCCGACATTGATCGTCATATTGAAGATATAACCGGTGTTTTAGTAACGCATGAACATAGCGACCATATTAAAGGACTAGGTGTGATCGCCCGTAAGTATTGCCTTCCGATTTATGCGAATGAAAAAACGTGGAGAGCGATGGAAGGTCTTATTGGTGATATCCCATCTGAACAAAAATTTATTTTTCCGACAGGTTCTGTTCGTACGTTCGGAGATTTGGATGTGGAATCGTTCGGTGTGTCTCACGATGCTGCAGAGCCGATGTTTTATGTGTTTCATTATGAAGGAAAAAAGTTAGCTCTCATTACAGATACAGGATATGTGAGTGAACGCATGAAAGGTGTCATTCGCCATGCCGATGTATTTGTATTTGAAAGTAACCATGATGTAGAAATGTTACGTATGGGAAAATATCCTTGGAACATTAAACGGCGTATTTTAAGCGATGTTGGACATGTATCGAATGAAGACGCAGGTCTCGCTCTAGCAGATGTCATTGGTGACAAAACAAAGCGCATTTATTTAGCGCATTTAAGCCAAGATAACAATATGAAAGAATTAGCACGCATGACGGTCGCTCAGACGCTTGAAAGAAAAGGGATCATTGTAGGGGAATCTTTTCAACTGTACGATACAGATCCGGCTCGTCCAACGGAGCTTATTTCTGTATAAATTTCATCGTTTTTTCACCAATATATTGTATGTATATCATTAGATTAGATAGTTAGGAAAAAAGAGTATTATAATGAAAAAGGGAGCAACATGTTATAAAGAAAGGACGGGTGAAAGATGGGTTATTATGATGATCATTATGAACATATTCGTCAAAAACAAAAAGGCAATCGTGGAGGAACGTTCTTAGCAGGTTTTGTTGGAGCTGTATTAGGTGGAATGCTTGTTATCGTTGCCGTTCCTTCTTTAGTGAAATGGGACGTGCTTCCTTATCATGTTGAACAAACGGAAGAAAAACAGACAACGGTGACGGAGCAACCAAAAGTAGATAAAAGTGTAGCTGTCGATGTTGTGACTCAAGTAACAAAAGCGGTGAATAAAGTATCGGATGCTGTTGTTGGCATTGTCAATATTCAAGAGGCGAGCTTTTGGTCGGAAGGTGGAGAAGCGGGAACTGGTTCGGGAGTCATTTATAAAAAAGAAGGAAACAAAGCATATATTGTTACCAACCATCACGTCGTTGAAGGAGCAAGTCGTGTGGAAGTGAGCTTAAGCGACGGAACAAAGGTGCCAGCGCGATTGCTTGGGAGCGATGTGTGGACGGATTTAGCTGTATTAGAAATCGATGCGAAACATGTCACAAAAGTAGCTGAATTTGGCAACTCCGACGTCATAAAAGTAGGAGAACCGGTCATTGCGGTCGGAAACCCACTTGGCTTGCAATTTGCAGGTTCTGTGACGCAAGGAATTATTTCTGGAGTAAATCGTACGATTCCGATCGACATTGATCGCGACGGTATTCCAGATTGGCATGCCGAAGTACTACAAACAGACGCTGCCATTAACCCAGGAAACAGCGGGGGCGCACTCGTAAATATCGAAGGTCAAGTCATTGGAATCAACTCGATGAAAATTGCGCAAGAAGCTGTGGAAGGAATCGGATTATCGATTCCAATCAATTACGCTAAGCCAGTTATCGCTGACTTAGAAAAATTCGGACAAGTTCGTCGTCCGTACATGGGAGTGGAACTTCGCTCATTAAGTGACATCCCGGCATACCATTGGCAACAGACACTTCATTTGCCAGCAAGCGTCAAAGAAGGAGTAGCGATCTTACAAGTCGTACCGGGATCACCTGCTGCGCAAGCTGGATTGCGTGAATTTGATGTCATCGTTGCGTTAGATGATGAAAAAATCGCCGATGTGGTTGAATTAAGAAAGCATTTATATAATCGCAAACAAATTGGTGATACGATGAAAGTGACATTTTATCGCGATGGTAAAAAACAAACGGTGACATTAAAATTAGCGAAACAATCGTTGTAACGAAACGACAGGGGAGACCTGTCGTTTCATTCATGAACAAGGGGTGATGGGACGTGTGGAAATGTTGTGAACAACATGTTGAACTGGCAATTGATATGTATGTGGATGAAAAACAACAAGCACCAGAAATATCAACAACACCTGTGGATAAAAAAGAAGAATTATGCGATTTTTGTAAACAACGAGCTACATATATAGTAGGGAACTAATGTTTCTACACAATATGTGGATTTGTGTTGTGGATATGTGGATAAATCTTGTGGATATCATGTTTGTAAAGTGGGGATCACTTGTGAATATATACATTATTGCTGTGGGTAAACTGAAAGAAAAATATTTAAAACAAGGGATTGAAGAATATACGAAACGATTATCAGCCTATGCGAAAGTCGACATCATTGAAGTAGCAGATGAAAAAGCGCCAGAGCAGTTAAGTGAACAACAAATGGAGCTCGTCAAGAAGAAAGAAGGTGAGCGTATTTTAGCAAAAGTGACAGATGATATGCACGTGATTGCTTTAGCGATTGATGGAAAAATGATGTCATCTGAACAGTTTGCTCAAACGCTTGATCGGTTAGCGACATACGGAAAAAGCAAGATTGCTTTTATTATCGGTGGGTCACTAGGCTTAAGCGACGACGTCATGAAACGAGCAAACGAATCGCTCTCGTTTTCAAAAATGACATTTCCTCATCAACTCATGCGCCTCATTTTAACCGAGCAAATTTACCGCGCTTTTCGGATTAATCGTGGAGAACCGTATCATAAGTAAAATAAGCGGCCGAATCCAGCCGCTTATTTTACCCCTTTCATAAAGCTTTCAATTTTTGGTGAGATGATGAAAAGAATGACGCTAAAGGCGATGGCGATTCCACCGATCGTTCCGAAATAAGCCATTTCTGTTTCTGGTGTATAAAACTTTACGATTTGCGCGTTAATCGCTTGAGCGGCTGCGCTTGATAAAAACCATAAGCTCATCGTTTGAGCTGAAAATGCCGCTGGAGCGAGCTTTGTCGTTGCCGATAAGCCGACCGGTGATAAACATAGCTCACCAAACACAACGATTAAGTAGCTTAGCACGAGCCAAAGAGGGCTCACTAATGAGTCGTTTCCACCGAGATAAGCCGGCAATAAAATGACGACAAACGATAACCCAGCAAACAATAAAGCTAAAGAAAATTTCTTTGGAATGGATGGTTGTTTATCTCCTAGCTTCACCCATAGCCAAGCGAAAATCGGCGCAAACGTAATAACAAACAACGGATTCAACGATTGGAACCAAGCTGGTGAAAGATCGATACCAGCAAAATGTAACTGCGTTCGTTTATCTGCATACGTTGCTAAAATAGTGGAACCTTGTTCTTGAATCGACCAAAACATCGCTGATGCGATGAATAACGGGATATAAGCAATAATGCGTGAACGTTCCACATCTGTCGTTTTCGGACTACGATACATCACGACGAAATAAATCGTTGGAATGACGATACCGAAAATGCCAACGAGTGAGACGAACAAATCGATCGTTAATACATTCATTGATGAGCCGATGAAAACGAGTAAAGCGATGATCGCTGCGCCAATTGCTCCCCATGTGAACACTTTTTTCTTTTCATCTGCAGATAATGGGTTTGGTACATGCGTTCCCGCAAGACCGAGATTTTTCTTTTTCGTTGCGACAAATACGAGAAGTCCGAAAAACATTCCGATCGCGGCAATCCCAAAACCGAGATGGAAATTATATTTCATGCCAACCGTTCCGACAACGAGCGGAGCTAAAAAGGCACCGAGGTTAATCCCCATGTAGAAAATGCTAAACCCCGCATCGCGACGGTGGTCCCCTTCAGCATATAAATCTCCAACGACGCTTGAAACGTTTGGTTTAAGCAATCCTGTCCCAAGAACGATTAACACCATCGAAACAAAAAACATTGTCACACTTCCCGGAACAGCTAGAGCAATGTGACCGAGCATAATTAAAATGCCCCCGTAAAACACAGCTTTTGCCGTTCCAAACAATCGGTCAGCAACCCATCCGCCAATGATTCCTGACATATAAACGAGAGAACCGTAAATCGACATAATTGCTAGAGCAGTCGTTTGATCCAGCCCTAAACCGCCCTTTGATACTTCATAGTACATGTAAAACACGAGAATGGCGCGCATGCCATAGTAGGAGAAGCGCTCCCAAAACTCCGTAAAAAATAATGTAAAAAGTCCTTTTGGGTGGCCGAAAAAGCCGCGTTGGGGAACGCTCTCGATCATTCGTTGTCTGCTTTGTGACATAACGAAACCCCTTCCATTTTTGAAAATAATAATTTTTATTTTCTGTATTTTCTATATGAAGCCAATCCTTAGTAATAAAAAGGCTTCACAAATAATGATTTTAAAACAATATACAGATTAAGTAAATAAAAAAAATTCTAAAATAATATAAGAGGATAGCTTTTCGCCATCCTCTTATTTGCGATGCATTTTAAACTGTAAAAATAATTCATTGTAATAGGCAAGCATGCTTTTTCCGAGGTTTTCATACACTTCCAGTTTATTAGCTAGTTGTTCGCTCGGATAAAAACGTTCGTCTTCAACGACTTCTTTCGGCAAATATTCGAGCGCTTTTTTATTTGGTGTCGAGTAGCCAACGTATTCGGCATTTTGGGCTGCATTTTTCGGATCAAGCATAAAATTAATGAATTGATGGGCTCCTTCAATGTTTTTTGCCGTCTTTGGAATAACCATATTATCAAACCATAAGTTTGTTCCTTCTTTTGGGATGACATAATCGAGTCGCTCGTTTTCCCACATGATTTCTGCCGCATCCCCTGACCAAACGATACCGATCGCTGCTTCTTCGTTCGCAAGTAGCATTTTAATTTCGTCTCCGACAATCGCTTTTACGTTTGGCGTGAGGGCATCTAGTTTTTGTTTTGCTTGTTGTAAATGAGTTTTGTTCGTATCATTTAAGGAATAATGCAAACTATTTAACGCCATGCCGATAATTTCACGTGCGCCGTCAACAAGCAAAATTTCATTTTTAAACGCCGGATCCCATAAATCGTTCCAACTCGTTATTTCCTTTCCACCAAGTAGGGCACGGTTATAGATGATGCCGACCGTTCCCCAAAAGTAAGGAATGGAATATTGATTCCCTGGATCAAACGATAAGTTAAGAAAACGCTCATCAATATAGCGTAAATTTGGGATTTTTGCATGATCGATCGGGAGCAACAATCCTTCTTCTTTCATTTTACTGATGGCATATTCTGAAGGAACAGCGACATCGAATGTCGCGCCGCCTTGGGAAATTTTCGTCATCATCGCTTCATTTGAATCAAACGTTTGATAAATGACTTTGAGACCTGTTTCTTTTTCAAATTTTTTAATAAGCGCAGGATCAATATAATCGCCCCAGTTATAAATCGTTAACGTGTTGTTTCCTCCATACCCTTCGGATGATTCGATCGTTTTTGTCACATAAAGCAAACTAAAAGTAATGAGCCAAACAAGCAAAAAAAGCGACAGTACTTTTTTCATTTTTTTCCCCCCTTTACGCTAGCACGTTGTGTCATTATGTAATACACAACGACGAGGAAAAGCGTAAATAAGAAAAGAAGGGTAGATAAAGCGTTAACGGATAAAGAAATCCCTTGGCGTGCACGTGAATAAATTTCGACAGATAATGTTGAGAAACCATTTCCTGTTACGAAAAACGTAACCGCAAAATCATCGAGTGAATATGTGAGCGCCATGAAAAAACCAGCAAAAATGCCCGGTGTCACGTACGGGAGAACGACTCTCGTCAATACGTTCCATTCGTTTGCCCCTAAGTCGCGTGCTGCGTCAATTAATGTTGGGCTCATTTCTTGTAGCTTCGGTAATACCATTAACACGACAATCGGGATGCTGAAAGCAATGTGCGACAAAAGAACGGACGTAAATCCGAGTTGAATGCCAGCAATCGTAAACAAGATTAGAAACGATGCCCCAATAATAACGTCAGGGCTGACAATTAAGATGTTATTTAACGTAAGCAACGTTTGTTTCCAACGATGCTTCGCATAATAAATGGCGATGGCGCCAAATACGCCAATGATTGTCGCAAGCGATGATGACAATAAGGCGATAATAATCGTATGCAATACAATAATGAGCAGGCGTGTGTCGTCAAACACTTCTTTATACCAATCAAGTGTAAACGATTCGAAATGGTGCATCGTCCCGCCGCTATTAAACGAATAGTAAATTAAATAAAAAATAGGCATGTATAATATAAAAAAGACAAATGCTAAATAGAGGCGAGAAATTTTCATTGTCTCACCCCCCATTTTTTATTTCCTGTGATCGCCATAATGCTAGCCATAGCGATCATTAAAAAGACAGCGATTGTCGCACCCATTCCCCAGTTTTGCGTCACGAGAAAATGTTGCTCAACCGCGGTGCCGAGCGTAATGACGCGGTTTCCAGCGATCAGTCTCGTCAACATAAAGAGCGAGAGCGACGGAATGAACACTGCTTGACAGCCTGCTTT
Organism: Anoxybacillus kestanbolensis; assembly: GCF_001996285.1. Classification (NCBI taxonomy): domain Bacteria; kingdom Bacillati; phylum Bacillota; class Bacilli; order Caryophanales; family Anoxybacillaceae; genus Anoxybacillus; species Anoxybacillus kestanbolensis. The sequence goes on from NZ_MQAD01000010.1 coordinate 42,181, forward strand.
CACGCCATCAAGCGTAAGCGGAAAAATGACGCGACGAAATGTCGTCCATCCGCTTGCTCCTAAGTCGCGCGCTGCATCGATCAAAGAAGGGTTTAATTTTTCAAGCGCATTAAAAATCGGCAAAATCATAAACGGGATAAAAATATAAACAGATACAAAAACAAAACTAAAGTCCGTAAACAATAGTTGTTTCGTTCCAATTCCAATCGTTTCAAGCAGTGCATTGACAGCTCCGTACGTGCCGAACAGTCCGAGGAAAGCGTATGCTTTTAACAACAAATTGACCCATGTCGGCAAAATAATAAGCAACAACCATAACTGCTTATGCTTCGTTTTTGTCAACAAATATGCGGTTGGATAAGCAATAACAAGCGAGATTGCTGTAATGACAAAAGCATACCAAAACGAGTTTAGCGTCATTCGTAAGTAAACAGGTGTGAAAAAAGTTTCATAGTTAACGAACGAGAAATTCCCTTCAATATCGAAAAACGAATAATAAACGATAAGAATGATCGGTGCAATAACAAACAATGCGATCCATAACCAATACGGAACAGCATAAGCGTAGCGGCGCATATTATTCACCTCCACTCCGCTTCATGACATGAATCGCTTCTGGTTCAAAATGAAGGCCGATTTCTTCCCCAATTTCTGCTTTTTTTGTCGAGTGAACGAGCCACTCGTTCCCATACGCATCATAACAACAAAGCTCATAATGCACACCACGGAATAAAACAGAATCGACGCGCACACGCAATTTGCCACGCTCAACAGTTGTTAACTCTAAATCTTCAGGACGAATAACAATGTCGACGCGTTCGTTTTTCGCAAAACCGCGATCAACGCATGTAAATTGTTGATTAGCAAATTCCACAACAAAATCGTCCATCATCACCCCAGTAATAATATTTGATTCCCCAATAAAATCAGCAACGAAACGGTTGACAGGTTCATCATAAATGTCTTTTGGTGTGCCACGTTGTTCAATCTTCCCTTTATTTAATACGAAAATTTCATCCGACATCGCAAGCGCTTCTTCTTGATCGTGAGTAACGAAAATAAACGTAATGCCAAGTCTTCGTTGTAATTCACGCAACTCATATTGCATTTCTGTTCGAAGCTTTAAATCGAGCGCAGAAAGCGGTTCATCTAGCAACAGTACGTCCGGTTCGTTGACGATCGCGCGGGCGATGGCGACACGTTGTCGTTGTCCACCTGACATTTCATGAATCGCGCGCTGTTCATAGCCTTCCAAGTTGACGAAACGGAGCGCCTCTTTCACTTTTCGTTCAATGTCTGCCTCCGGTATTTTTTTAATACGTAAGCCAAAAGCGACGTTTTCAAATACGTTTAAGTGAGGAAAAAGTGCGTAATCTTGAAACACCGTATTCACTCGTCGTTTGTTTGAAGGCACGTGGTTTATCCGTTGGCCATGAAAATAAATATCGCCTTTTGTCGGCTCGATAAACCCAGCAATTAACCGGAGAATGGTCGTTTTTCCGCAGCCGGACGGACCAAGAAGCGTATAAAACTTCCCGCGCTCCATTTCAAAGCTCACATCATCGAGCACAGGAGCATCATCATCGTATCGTTTTGTGACATGTTCAAAGCGAATGATGACACGATCATCCATCTTTTTTATCTCACCTCATTTTTCGCATGTTTAAGTTTATTATGAATGATCGGCCTATATTGAGCAACTTTTTTTCGCTATTGGAGAACGCCATAATTAACGATTTCAACGGTCGGACGAATGTTGACGTCCGCCTTCGCAAATGCTTTTGCCCAGCTTTTTTGTTTTTTAAATGCTTCGTACTCATAAGCGCGAGCGTATAAGCCGAATCCGATCGGATCGACTTCATATGTTTGCATTTTTTTACAATTGACTCAAGCTGTTTTTGTATTTCTTTGGCGAGCAATTTTTCAACTTTCTCCTTAATCTTTTTTCATATTTAGGTACGTTGTAGATTCCGTTAAGACGGCGCTTAATTTCATACGCACATCAAAACGAAATGTTCCGTGTTGAAACGACGGTTTATATGAAACATCGCCATATTCAATAGAGATGCTTACGTATTCCGTTCGTTTTGTTAATGTTTTAATTGGTGACGTAAGTGAGGTTGTCGGTTTGACACGCTTTTGCAATATCGCAAAATATGGGCTTTCTTTTTGTAATAACGAGCCGACATATTTTCGTTTCTCATTAAATAAAGCGATCCCGCCTGCGACGAGATCCCCTTTATATACTTTCATCATCGGCGCAAAAGGCGTTTGAGCGCGATCAATCGATAAACGACGAAATTGAAGAAGATTGATTTTTGTCGTTTGCTTCCCTTTATCAGCTGTCAGCAATACGTCTCGAATGGCGACAGATAGACGAGGCTTATCATCAGGCCGAATGTACATTAAATTTTTTAACGGGCCGTCAAAAACGATAAAGTTCGCAGTAGTTGAGTTTTTCGGATCACGATATAACACGTCGTGGAACGCGTTCGCGCGATTCGCCGACCGTTAACAATAAATTGAGCGGAATAATCCCGTAATGGGACGAAAGAGCCGCAATGTAAGCTGACGGTAAAAAATCGCCATGAAAAAGGCAAGCAGGCGCAGTAAGCGTAAAAACGAAGCGATCATCCAACGTGTACTATAGTCATTTCGCACGTTTCAATAAACCTTTGGTGCGATCCTTTCAGCGATGATTCAATTTGCGGTTCAGTGATCGCTCGTTGCGGCCATCCTTGTGTATCCAAAACAGCAATACGCGGTTATCGCCATCGAGCAATAGCGCGGTTTCTCCTTGAAACACATGTTGAATGACGTGTTCCCATTTTGTCGTATATGATTTCGACCCGATCGGCAATTGAATGTCCGTCGTCTCTTCAATTTGTTTCGTTTCAAATAAAAGCGGATCAATAATGTTATTGTTAATCGAATTTTTATCAACGAGCGTGTTGAGGTATACGAGCAATGCTCTTTTCTTCGGCTCGCCAATCCATATATGACAATAAATGAGGTCGGGAGTTTTTGTGAAATAGTCACGCAACGTTTGTTCATTCATATCAAGCGAATGCGTAAGCGTTTGTTGTATGCTGTTCATCATTCATCCCCTTCAAGCTGTCGAAGTGGTTCAGTTGCTGGCCCTTCTAGTACTTTTCCGCTGAAAGAGAAGCGTGAACCGTGACAAGGACAGTCCCATGACCGTTCGCTATTATTCCATTCGAGTTCACATCCCATATGTGTACATGTCGTATCGACGACATATAGCCTTCCTTGTTCGTCGCGGTATGCACCTGCCCGTTTTCCGTCTACATTGACTACAGCTCCTTCTCCTGGCGATATGTCGCGAGGGGTACGAAGGGCGTATTCAAGCTTTCCGATTAAGAAGTGTTTCGCGACATCGATTCCTTCCGTCAGTAAGTGATTGAGTGATGGATCAGCGACAAAGCGTGACGGGGCAAACAGTTGAGCGTAACGATTTTCTTTTTGTAACGCTAAATCGGCTAACAGATGAGCAGCAACTGTACTTGTCGTCATGCCCCATTTACGATATCCTGTCGCGACAAGTATGTGTGGAAGGCTTGTGCGAATCGGACCGATGTATGGGAGATTGTCTAGTGTGACAAGATCTTGCGCCGACCAGCGATATTGCACGTCCGACAATCCGAATATATGTTTTGAAAATGATTGTAACGCTTCATAGTGACGAATCATGTTGGTTCCTTGTCCGACTTTATGTGACTCGCCACCAACGAAAAGAAGAGGTTTTCCGTCTATCATCGTATATCGCAACGATCGCTTTGGCTCATTTGCGCTTAAATACATGCCTTGCAATCGTTCATGCGACTCGACTGCAATGACGTATGATCGTTCTGCATGCAGTCGTGCGAAGTAAAAAGCAGGATCGAAAAACGGAAAATGAGTACAAATGACAACGGTGTCACAAGTGATCGTTGCTCCATTTTTCGTTTGTACAACCGGTCTTGTCGATGTCTCAATATGTTGTGCAACGGTTTGTTCATAAAAAGATGCCCCATGTTTGACAGCGAGTTCCACTAATGTTTTTAAATAATGGAGCGGATGGAATTGCGCTTGGTTGCGCATCATGATTGCACCTTGAACGGAAAAAGGAAGCGACAGTTGATCGACATATGCTCCGTCAATGCCGATCGTTTCATATGCTTTCCATTCCGCCTCGAGCTTATATAATTGCGTTTCTTCAGTCGTATATATGTATGCATCTTCTAGCGATACGTCGCAATGCATATCGTTTTCTTTTATTGTTTGCAAAATAAACTGTATTGCCTCGCTATTTGCTTCGTAATATTGACGAGCGCTATCCTCACCGAAGTGAGCAATCAGCTCATGATAAATGAGATCATGCTGGGCAGTTATTTTTGCCGTCGTATGCCCTGTTGTGCCGTGACATAGCCGATTTGCTTCGATGACGGCGACACGCACGCCTTGTTTAGCGAGCAAATAAGCGGTTGTAATACCTGTTATTCCTCCACCAATAATCGCTACATCCGTTTCAATCGGTTGCGTCAAAGATGGAAAAGACGGAAGCGTTGTTGTTTGTAGCCAATACGATTGAGATAACTTTGGTAAAGACATGTTTTTGTTCCTCCATACCCATGTTTTTCTTAATTTTCCCCAAATCGAAAAGTTTATGATGAACATTTGCAAAGATGATAAAATGGAAATAGACGAGTATCGAAACGTTTTAATAACATAACGTAAGAGGGAGAGTTAAAGTGAATAAAGATGCAAATATTCGTTTACAAGATAACGTCGTGTTAGAACATTATGGGCTTAATGAGCTGCATTTAGAATCTGTTCGCCATTATCGCGAACAATTTGCAAAAGTGAAACCAAACCACCCGTGGAACGGATTAGAAACAAAAGATTTTTTATATAAAATCGGCGCATGGGGAAAAATACGAGACACAAACAAAGAGGGACTCACACTCGCAGGACTTCTTATGTTTAGCGAAGAGCGAATGATTACAGAAGTTTTACCACAATACTTTTTAGAGTATCGTGAATATGGAGATGATGAGCTGCATTGGTCAAACCGTTTTACTTCACAGGACGGAACATGGTCGGGAAATATTTATGATTTTTATTTTAAAGTGATGCACGAGGTCAACGACGTATCACAAGTTGAAAAAGACGCTGTCCATGAAGCGTTAATGAATGCAATCGTCCATGCTGATTATAGCGGTGATGGAGGGATTATTGTTGAACGGCAGCGATCATGTATTCAAATGTCTAACCCTGGTTTGTTTGGTATTCCTTTAGAACAAGCAAATAGTGGTGGAGTCAGCTATTTGCGCAATCCAAATATGTTTAAAATGTTTATTTACATTCAGTTTTGTAAACGTGCTGGAGTCGGTTTAAAAACGATGGAGACAATTTACTCACAACAATTTGCTGTTGAGCAATATGATTTTCAAAAACGAACGGTTGTTACATTGCCTATTGTGTCCTTCCCAGAAAGACACGACTATATAAATGAGATCGAGGTATTGAGTGATTGGATGGGCGATGCACCATTATCAAACTCCATAAATAAAGAAAACAACTCCTATAATAACGACCAAAACTCCGTAAATAATGAGTTTGAGTCCGTAAATAAAGACCCAAACTCCTTAAATATTGAAATAAACCCCGTAAATAAAGTGCTTGACTCCATAAATAAAAAGGATAGCTCCGTAAATAAAGATGATAACTCCGTAAACATCTCATTCAACTCCGTAAATAAATTGGATGAGGAAGAAGAAAGAAATATCGATCAGGAGCTATGGAGCATTGCTGAAATTGCGCGTAAGAAAAAAAGACTTGCACCGGCTAAGATGGAAGAAGTCATTTTGCAGTTATGTGCCCGTCGACCATTAATGTTAAAACAGTTATCCCATTTACTAGATCGAACGCCAGACGGATTGCGCAATAATTATTTAGGAAAGCTATTAGCGGAAGGGAAAATGCGCTTAAAGTATCCAGATCAACCAAATCATCCAAAACAAGCGTATATAACGAATAAGTAATATTCATGATTTGTTCAATATTTCACAATTTAAATTAGGGAAAAGAATGTTACAATGATGGTAACAAAAGAAAAGTTGAGGTGACAGCTGATGCTTATATGCGAATGGAGAAACTTTTCCACAGATGCGGAAACATATACATTGGAGCTATTCGAAGAAATGATTGGTGATGAATTTGAAGCAATGATGTTTGAAGATGATCAAGAAATTCCTTCTTATATATGGACAGTAAATTATGTCGTCATTGTTAAGCGGAATACGCGTATGTACAACGATATTTCTTTTACAAAAATTCCACGCAATCCAGTATGTGAGTAACCGTCTTCTTCATGAGAAGCGGTTCTCTTATACAATACAATTGCTCAATATTTCACAAAGTTGACACACACAAACAAAGCCTAATTCACTAAAATAAAAATGTGAAAACAATCACATTTTTATTTTCAACTAATTTGTGAAGTTTTTCACAAAAATGATTATGGGAGGGGCTTATATGGCTGTGGAGGAAAAAGTATTAGACCAAAAGAAAGAAGTTACGAAAATGATTGATACGCTTGTAGCCAATGCGCAAAAAGCGTTAAAAGCGTTTCGTGACTATGATCAAGAGACGATCGATCATATCGTCAAGCAAATGGCGTTAGCTGGGCTTGATAAACATATGTATTTAGCGAAACTAGCCATTGAAGAAACAAAGCGCGGTGTATATGAAGATAAAATCATTAAAAATATTTTTGCGACAGAATATATTTACCATAACATTAAATACGATAAAACCGTCGGCGTTATTCGCGAAAATGAACAGGAAGGCATCATTGAAATTGCTGAGCCTGTTGGCGTTATCGCCGGGGTAACCCCAGTCACGAACCCGACTTCAACAACAATGTTTAAAGCGCTCATTTCTATTAAAACGCGCAATCCAATCATTTTTGCGTTCCACCCATCCGCTCAAACATGCAGCAGTGAAGCGGCACGCATTTTACGGGATGCGGCGATTGCTGCAGGTGCGCCAGAACATTGTATTCAATGGATTGAAACTCCTTCTGTCGAAGCGACGCAACAATTGATGCATCACCCTGGTGTTTCACTCATTCTTGCGACAGGTGGAGCAGGCATGGTGAAAGCGGCATATAGCTCAGGAAAACCAGCGTTAGGGGTCGGACCTGGTAACGTACCTTGTTATATTGAAAAAACAGCAAACATTAAACGTGCGGTGAACGATCTCATTTTGTCCAAAACGTTTGATAACGGGATGATTTGTGCATCGGAGCAAGCGGTCATTATTGATAAAGAGATTTATGATGCGGTGAAAAACGAAATGATCGCAAATAAGTGCTATTTCTTAAATGAAGAAGAAAAGAAAAAAGTTGAAAAGCTTGTCATCAATGAAAATACGTGTGCAGTCAATCCGAATATCGTCGGTAAACCAGCGTATGAAATCGCAAAAATGGCAGGCGTTGATGTACCAGTTGATACAAAAATTCTCGTAGCCGAGTTAAAAAGCGTCGGTCCTCAAGAACCGCTTTCTCGTGAAAAATTAAGTCCGGTATTGGCTTGTTATAAGGTGAATAGCACAGAAGAAGGATTAAAGCGGGCAGAAGAAATGCTTGAATTTGGTGGACTTGGCCACTCCGCTGTCATTCATTCGGAAAATCAAGACGTCATTCTTGAATTCGGTAAGCGAATGAAGGTGGGACGAATTATTTCGAACGCGCCATCTTCACAAGGAGCGATCGGGGACATTTATAACGCATACATTCCGTCGTTGACGCTCGGTTGCGGTACGTTTGGAGGCAACTCCGTTTCGACAAACGTCGGTGCGACACATTTAATTAATATTAAAAAATTAGCGAGAAGGAATGTAAACATGCAATGGTTTAAAGTTCCACCAAAAATTTATTTTGAAAAACATGCGACACAATATTTAGCGAAAATGCCAAACATCTCACGTGCCTTTATCGTTACAGACCCAGACATGGTGAAGCTCGGCTATGTTGATAAAGTGTTATACTATTTGCGTAAACGTCCAGATTATGTGCATTGCGAAATTTTCTCGGAAGTGGAACCAGATCCATCGATTGAAACAGTGATGAAAGGTGCCGACATGATGCATGCGTTCCAGCCAGACGTCATCATCGCGCTCGGCGGTGGTTCGGCGATGGACGCGGCGAAAGCGATGTGGTTGTTCTATGAACATCCAAATACCGACTTTAATGGCTTAAAACAAAAGTTTTTAGATATTCGTAAACGCGTATTTAAATATCCAAAACTCGGTCAAAAAGCGCAATTTGTCGCGATTCCAACAACATCTGGTACAGGTTCAGAAGTGACATCGTTTGCGGTCATTACAGATAAGAAAAATAACGTCAAATATCCGCTTGCTGATTATGAGTTAACACCAGATGTCGCCATCGTTGACCCACAATTCGTCATGACGATGCCAAAACATATTACAGCGGATACAGGTATGGACGTATTAACACATGCGATTGAAGCGTACGTATCGAACATGGCAAACGACTATACAGACGGATTAGCATTAAAAGCGATTCAACTCGTCTTTGAATACTTGCCGCGCGCATATAAAAACGGCAACGATGAAGTCGCGCGTGAAAAAATGCATAACGCATCAACGATCGCTGGTATGGCATTTGCGAACGCATTTTTAGGCATTAACCATAGTTTAGCGCATAAACTTGGGGCAGAATTCCATATCCCACACGGACGTGCGAACACAATTTTAATGCCGCATGTCATTCGTTACAACGCGCAAAAACCGAAGAAGTTTACAGCGTTTCCGAAGTATGAACATTTCGTCGCTGATGAGCGTTATGCTCAAATTGCTCGCCTGCTTGGCTTGCCAGCAAAAACGACAGAAGAAGGTGTCGAAAGCCTTGTTCAAGCAATCATTAAGCTAGCGAAAGAACTCGATATGCCGCTAAGCATCGCAGCTACAGGTGTGAAAAAAGAAGAGTTTGAAAGCAAAGTCGATCAACTCGCTGAACTAGCTTTTGAAGATCAATGTACAACAGCTAATCCAAAATTACCGTTAGTCAGCGATCTTGCCGACATTTATCGCCAAGCGTATAAGGGGGTTTAAGAGGATAAGGGACGTCCGATGAAGGATGTCCCTTCCTTTTGTTTATGGTACACTAATAGAGGAAAGTGAGGGACGGATCATGAAACAAGCAAAGACGAATGCTGTGCGCATGCTCGATCGTGCACGTGTACCATATGAACTGTTTACTTACGATTATACGGATGGACAAATTGATGGAATATCGGTTGCGAAAAAAATTGGGCAACGTGAAGAACTAGTGTATAAAACGCTTGTCACAAAAGGGGCAAGCGGTCAACTTTACGTATTCGTCATCCCTGTCGCAGCAGAGCTAGATTTGAAAAAAGCGGCGAATATTGTCGGTGAAAAAAGCGTGCATATGTTGCCTGTGGCAGACATCGAAAAAATGACAGGGTATGTGCGTGGCGGTTGCTCGCCCATTGGGATGAAAAAACTATATGCGACATATGTCGACGAATCGGCGCTTTTGCACGAGCAAATCATTGTGAGCGCAGGAAAAATTGGCATGCAAATGAAGCTTTCTGTTCAAGACTTATTAAAGTTGACAAATGGGAAAACCGCACATGTCATTAAAGCGTAGGAGGGTTGTCGCATGCGAATGGCAAAAGAGGAAGAACAGCAATGGTTAGCACAACGTATAGAAGAAGGATTGTTAACTGACGACAATCGCTTGCTTTGGGAAATGATTTTGCCAAGTCGCTTAAAGCGCATGTACGATGTGCTAAGCGAACGAACAAGATATATCACCATTTTGACGGAAGCGGTTGATGACCCGCACAATCAAGCCGCGGTGTTACGTTCAGCCGAGGCGTTCGGTATTCAAGACGTTCATGTCGTCACCGGAGCGGCTCCATTTGAACCGAATAAATGGGTGACGCGACATGCGGACAAGTGGCTCAATGTGCATAAACATTCATCGATTGAACAGGCCATCCGCCATCTCCAACAAAACGGCTATCAAGTATATGCAAGCTATTTAGGAGAAGGAACAATTCCGCTTGAACAAATTGACGTAGCGAAGCCGACAGTGCTTTTGTTCGGAAATGAGCATCGTGGTGTATCAGAAGAGGCGCTTGCTTTGGCAGATGGAAAGTTCGTCATTCCGATGAATGGATTTGTGCAAAGTTTCAATATTTCCGTTGCAGCAGCTATTTCTCTTTACGATGTGACGAAGCGAGCAAAACAAGTGGCAGGGGAGCGTTATCATTTGTCGCTAGCGGAAAAGAAAGAAATATATGAACATTGGATGAAGCTTTCGCTTAGCCCGCGGCTAAGAAAAATGGTGGAAAGTCAAATGGGAGGACGCAATGATTGAAGCAGTTATTTTTGATTTAGATGGCGTCATTGCAGATACGGTTGAGCTATATTATATCGCGACAAAACGTGTCGCCGATGAAATTGGGGTACCGTTTGATCGACAGCTCAATCAAAAGCTACAAGGCATGAGCAGACAGGCGATGGTCGAGGCGCTTCTCGGTGAAACAGTACATGAATGGACAGAAGAAGAAAAACGAGCCCTTGGCGACCGCCGTGGCCAATATTATCGGGAGTTGATCGAGCAATTGTCGCCAAACGACGTGTTGCCGGGGATGTTGGCGCTTCTTTGCGACATTCAGCGCGACGGTGTCCCGATGGCGCTCGCATCGTCAAGCTCAAACGCACGTACGGTTGTCGAACGGCTTGGCGTACGTTCTTTTTTTGACGTCATTGTCGATGTGAAAACAATTACGCGCATGAAGCCAGATCCAGAAATTTTTTTAACAGCTGCGGAAGAGCTTCATGTCGATCCGTCTTGTTGTATTGCCATTGAGGACGGAGAGGCAGGCATGAAAGCAATTAAGCAAACAAATATGTTTTCCGTTGGTATCGGAGCTCATTTAGCTCCGCTGTCGCCTGATTGGCTCGTTCAGCGGACAACACAATTGACGTGGGGCGAGTTAAAACAACGGTTTATGCAAAGAGCTGGTCAATGACGACCAGCTTATTTTACGCCTAATATTTGTTTTGCTTTTTCAACACTTTCTTCTGATGGTGTCGGGATGCCTTCAAGCGGATACGTCAGTCCAAGTGCTTTCCATTTGTAAACGCCGAGTTGATGATACGGAAGCACCTCAATTTTTTCGACGTTGCGCAACGTACGAATGAAGTCAGCTAAGCGATGCAAATCTTCTTCATCGTCTGTGATGGTTGGAACGAGCACATGGCGAATCCAGACGGGTACGTTTCGTTCTGATAATAGACGTGCAAAAGCTAAAATATGTTCGTTCGTTTTTCCTGTTAGTTTTCGATGTTTTTTTTCGTCGATATGTTTTAAATCTAGCAAAATTAAATCCGTATATTGAAGCAATTTATCAAGCTTTTGTTGGAACGATGCCTCCGTCGTATAACATCCGCCAGACGAATCAATCGTTGTATGAATGCCAAGCTGTTTACAGCGACGGAATAGTTCCGTTAAAAAGTCGATTTGTAAAAGCGGTTCGCCACCGCTGACCGTTATTCCACCACCGGATGCCTGCATAAAAGGCAAGTATGTTTGGGCATCAGCGATGATTTCATCAACAGACATTTGTCTTCCTTTGCCAATTTCCCACGTATCTGCGTTGTGGCAATATTGACAACGCAATAAACACCCTTGTGTAAAAATGACGTAACGAATACCAGGACCGTCAACTGTTCCGCACGATTCGACTGAATGAATAAATCCGTTCATGATGTTTTCCTCCTAGGTAGAAAGCTCCCACGCATCGTGGGAGCTTCCGTTACATTGTTTCATGGAACGTCCGATTAATGACGTCAATTTGTTGTTCACGTGTTAATTTAATAAAGTTGACCGCATAACCTGATACGCGAATCGTTAGTTGCGGATATTTTTCAGGATGTTCCATCGCGTCGAGCAACGTTTCGCGGTTAAAGACGTTGACGTTCAAGTGATGACCGCGTTTCAGTGCATAACCATCTAAAATGGCGACAAGGTTTTGAATGCGTGTCGCGTCATCTTTACCGAGCGCTTTTGGCACGATTGAGAACGTATTTGAAATGCCGTCCAATGCATATTCATACGGTAATTTTGCGACAGAGCTTAATGACGCAAGCGCTCCTTTTGTGTCGCGACCGTGCAATGGGTTAGCGCCAGGTGCAAACGGTTCGCCTGCGCGGCGGCCGTCAGGTGTATTTCCTGTCTTTTTCCCATAGACGACGTTTGACGTGATTGTTAAGATCGATGTTGTATGTTTTGAATCGCGGTACGTTTTATGTTTGCGCAATTTTGTCATAAAGCGTTCAACAATATCGACAGCAATCGAATCTACACGATCATCGTTGTTACCGTATTTCGGGAAGTCGCCTTCAATTTCAAAGTCGATAGCTAAGCCGTTTTCGTCGCGAATCGTTTTTACTTTTGCATATTTCATTGCGCTCAATGAGTCGGCGACAACAGAAAGGCCGGCGATTCCCGTTGCCATTGTACGCATGACATGTGTGTCGTGGAGCGCCATTTCAATGCGCTCATAACAATATTTATCGTGCATGTAATGGATGACATTTAATGTATTAATATACAATTCAGCAAGCCATTCCATGACGTTGTCAAATTTGCGCATCACTTCATCGTAATCTAAGTATTCAGATGTGATTGGCGCAAATTCTGGACCGATTTGCACTTTTAGTTTTTCGTCAATGCCGCCGTTAATCGCATATAATAATGCTTTCGCAAGGTTTGCGCGCGCGCCGAAAAATTGCATTTGTTTGCCGATGCGCATGGCGGATACGCAGCACGCAATGCCGTAGTCATCGCCGAACTCAGGGCGCATTAAATCGTCATTTTCATATTGGATAGAGCTTGTTTGAATCGACATTTTCGCGCAATATTTTTTGAACGCTTCTGGCAATTGTGTGGACCAAAGCACCGTTAAGTTTGGTTCCGGTGCAGGCCCTAAGTTGTCGAGCGTATGCAGGAAGCGGAACGAGTTTTTCGTCACAAGCGGACGGCCGTCAACCGCGACACCGCCGATCGACTCGGTTACCCACGTCGGGTCGCCGCTAAATAGCTCATTATATTCTGGTGTTCGCGCGAATTTGACGAGGCGTAACTTCATAACGAAATGGTCAACGAGCTCTTGTGCTTCCCGTTCTGTTAATGCCCCTTCTTGCAAGTCGCGTTCGATATAAATATCTAAAAACGTAGAAACGCGACCTAAACTCATTGCTGCACCGTTTTGTTCTTTAATCGCCGCAAGATAAGCGAAATATAACCATTGGAACGCTTCGTGTGCGTTGCGCGCCGGCTTTGAAATATCGTAGCCGTAGCTTGCCGCCATTTCTTTTAGTTCTTGGAGGGCGCGAATTTGTTCAGCTAATTCTTCGCGGAGACGAATGATATCTTCACTCATTGTACGCGCGCCTGTGTTGCGTAAATCTTTTTTCTTCTCTTCAATTAAGCGATCGACACCGTATAACGCGACGCGGCGATAGTCTCCGATAATGCGACCGCGTCCATAGGCGTCAGGAAGCCCTGTAATGATGCCTGCTTTGCGCGCCGCTTTCATTTCGTCCGTATACACGTCAAATACGCCTTGGTTATGCGTTTTCCGATATTGTGTGAAAATTTTCTTTACTTCGTCGCTCACCTGGTAACCGTATGCTTCGCATGCTTGTTCAGCCATACGAATGCCCCCAAATGGCATGAGCGCTCGCTTAAATGGCTGATCTGTTTGAAAACCGACAACTTTTTCAAGTTCCCTGTTTAAATAGCCTGGTCCGTGCGACGTGATGGTCGATATAATTTCTGTATCCATGTTGAGAACGCCGCCTTTTTCGCGTTCAAGTTTTGAAAGTTCCATCACTTGTTCCCAAAGTGTTTTTGTCGCTTCCGTTGGACCTTGTAAAAACGATTCATCCCCTGTGTAAACGGTTACGTTATTTAAAATAAAATCGCGAACGTCAATTTCTTTTTTCCACTTATCGCCTTTGAACGTTCTCCAAGCGTCCATTAAAGCTTCGTTCACAGTAAGTAGCGCCATCATAATCTCCTCCCAATCATTAAGGAATAGTAACCCCCTATATAAAGAATACTACTTTATTACACGCACGGGAGAATAAAGTGTTGAAAAATTTGTGAAAGATTGAGCGAAAACATTTTTTAAAATAAAGATTTTTCAAAAAATTATTTTTATAAAATTTGTTGCATAAAAAATAAAAAGCTGATAATATGTGAAACATAGAGAGCATAACATGTTTATACACAAGCGTTTATTATTTTACAGCAAATAGTAAGGGGGAGTAACAATGATAAAAAAAGGAATGATTGCAACACTTGTTTTTATACTTATGTTTGCGCTTGTCGGATGCGGCGGTTCGACAGAAAAAACGGAAACAACAGAAAAGAAAATTACCGTTGTAACAGATGCAGCATTTGCCCCGTTTGAATATATGGATAAAGGAGAAATTGTCGGATTTGATGTCGACTTATTAAAAGCAGTCATGGAAGAAGCAGGGTTAGAATATGAATTAAAAAATATCGGCTGGGATCCACTGTTTGCGGCCATTCAAGGAAAGACAGCAGATATGGCCGTTTCGGGCATTACGATTAACGACGATCGGAAAAAAACATACGACTTCTCTATTCCGTACTTTGAATCGACACATATGATTCTCGTGAAAGAAGGAAGTTCAATTAAAAGCGCGAAAGATTTACAAGGAAAAGTAGTCGGAGTGCAAAATGGTACAACTGGACAAACGGCGGTTGAAAAAATTTTAGGAAAAGAGAATCCAAATATTAAAAAGTTTGAGAATTCAGTCGTTGCGATTATGGATTTATTAAACGGTGGTGTCGAGGCGGTTGTGACAGATAATGCTGTTGCGAACGAATATGTGAAAAACAACCCAGATGCGAAAATTGTAGCATTTGAAGATCCAGATCATTTTGAATCTGAATTTTACGGTTTCATGTTCCCGAAAGGTAGCGAGCTCAAACAAAAAGTAGACGAAGCGTTGAAAAAAGTCATTGAAAATGGCACGTATACAGAAATTTATAAAAAGTGGTTTGGCACAGAACCGAATATTGAATCATTACAACAACAGCAATAACGTCGACGAAAAATTGCGTAACTGTAGACAGTTACGCAATTTTTACAGGAAGAAAGGTGAGGGATGATGGATTTTCGTTTCAACATGATTGTAGAATATGCCCCGTTTTTTTTGAAAGGGGTATTATGGACGATCGGCTTATCTTTGATCGGTATCCTTTTCGGAACGATTCTCGGCTTGGCGATTGGGCTTGGGAAAATGGTTCAAAATCGTCTTGTTCGTTTGCCGTTTGATTGGTACGTTCATTTTTTCCGTGGCACGCCATTATTTGTACAAATTTTACTTATTCATTTTGGTGTGATGCCTATTTTTACCTCTCAACCGAATCCGCTCGTATCTGGCGCGATTTCGTTATCTTTAAATGCCGCTGCGTATATCGCAGAAATTTTTCGGGCCGGCATTCAATCGATCGATCGTGGTCAAATGGAAGCAGCTCGCTCGCTCGGTATGACACATGTGCAAGCGATGCGTTACATTATTTTGCCACAAGCGATCAAGCGCATGATTCCGCCGCTTGGCAACGAATTTGTCGTTCTTATTAAAGATTCATCACTTGCAGCAATTATTGCGGCACCTGAGCTTATGTATTGGGGACGAGCGATGCAAGGGCAATATTATCGCGTCTGGGAACCGTACTTAACGGTTGCGCTTATTTATTTAGTGCTCACCCTTTCAGTAAGCAAGTTGCTACACCGGTTAGAAAGAAGGTATGATGCATGATTAAAGTCACAAATCTGAAAAAATCATACGGATCACTACAAGTGTTAAAAGGTATTGACGCACACATTCGTGAAAAAGAAGTGGTCGTTGTCATCGGTCCGTCTGGATCGGGAAAGTCGACATTTTTACGTTGTTTAAACATGTTGGAAGATTTTGATGAGGGGGATATCGTCGTTGACGGATTTCATTTGAAAGATCCGAAAACGGATTTAAATAAAGTGCGTGAAGAAGTCGGCATGGTGTTTCAACGATTTAATTTATTTCCGCATATGACGGTACTTCATAATATTACACTCGCCCCGATGAAAGTGCGCAAATGGTCGAAAGAAAAAGCGACAGAAAAGGCGATGCAATTGCTTGCGAAAGTCGGTTTACAAGATAAAGCGCACGTATATCCGGATTCTTTATCAGGCGGACAGGCACAGCGTGTAGCGATCGCTCGTGCGCTCGCGATGGAGCCGAAGGTGATGTTGTTTGACGAGCCGACGTCTGCGCTCGACCCCGAAATGGTCGGGGAAGTGCTTGCCGTCATGAAACAACTGGCAAAAGAAGGAATGACAATGGTCGTCGTGACGCATGAAATGGGATTTGCTCGTGAAGTTGGGGATCGCGTTCTCTTTATGGACGGTGGAGTAATCGTCGAAGAAGGAACGCCACAACAAATTTTTGATGCGCCACAACATGAGCGAACGAAGTCGTTTTTATCGAAAGTGTTATAAGAAAAAGGTGTCCCGTTTGTCAGGACACCTTTTTCTTTATGCTAACAATTGTTTATCTAACGCTACTTCGACAGGAACGTAATCGTAACCGAGGTCGCGTGCGACTGCTTCGTATGTGATTTCTCCGTTTGCTACGTTTACACCAAGACGTAATGCCGGGTTATCTGCAACAGCTTTGTGTACACCTTTATTTGCGATTTGTAGTGCGTATGGCATTGTGACGTTTGTCAATGCGAGTGTAGATGTGCGTGGAACCGCCCCCGGCATGTTCGCGACTGCATAGTGAACGACGCCGTGCTTCACGTATGTTGGGTTGTCGTGTGTTGTCACATGGTCGCTCGTTTCCACAATGCCACCTTGGTCGATCGCTACGTCAACGATGACCGAGCCTGGTTGCATCGCTTTTACCATTTCTTCTGTCACAAGTTTTGGCGCTTTTGCTCCTGGGATTAATACGGCACCGATCACAAGGTCAGACTCCGCAACAGCTTGTGCGATGTTCATTGGATTAGACATAAGCGTATTAATTTGGCTTCCGAAAATATCGTCAAGTTCACGTAAACGTTCTGCGCTTAAGTCGATAATCGTTACGTTTGCACCTAAGCCGATCGCCACTTTTGCAGCGTTTGTTCCGACGACACCGCCACCAATAATTGTCACTTTTCCACGACTAACGCCAGGAACGCCTGAAAGAAGAATTCCTTTTCCGCCTTTTGGTTTTTCAAGGAATTGTGCGCCAATTTGTGCTGCCATGCGTCCTGCTACTTCGCTCATCGGTGTTAAAAGTGGCAATGTACGACCAACTTGTACTGTTTCATAAGCGATCGCAATGACACCTTTTTCTTTCAATGCACGTGCCAACTCTGGCTCAGCAGCAAGATGTAAGTATGTGAATATCACTAATCCTGGACGGAAATACTCGTATTCGCTCGGTAGCGGCTCTTTTACTTTCATCACCATATCTGCTTGTGCCCAAACGTCTGCAGCGTGCTCAATGATTTGCGCCCCTGCCTGAACGTAATCTTCATTCGTGAAACCGCTTCCAATTCCTGCATCTTTCTCAATGATAACAGTATGTCCATTGCTGACAAATGACATAACGCCAGCTGGCGTAATCGCTACGCGATTTTCGTTATTTTTAATTTCCTTTGGAACACCAATAATCATGTGCTGTTTCCCCCTTCATGTTGTCTTTCATTATTATTTACAGTATAAATGTTTTTTATCATTTGTTGTTTGTTTAGAAAAGAAAAAGAAAAAACGAGCTTTTGTGGAAATCCACAAAAGCTATGTTGCCCGATATTTGTCTAATTTCATATCGATATATAGTTTCACTTTTTCGCTCATGTTTCCTAGGTCGATGTTTCCGATTTCACTAATTCGCTTTAGCCGATAAGCAAGCGTATTCGGGTGAATATTGAGCATTTTCGCCGTTTCATTGACGTTGCTGTCACAGTCGAGATACGTTTCGATCGTCTCAACTAAGTTTGTATGATGCTGTGCAT
This sequence comes from Anoxybacillus kestanbolensis, assembly GCF_001996285.1. Lineage (NCBI taxonomy): Bacteria > Bacillati > Bacillota > Bacilli > Caryophanales > Anoxybacillaceae > Anoxybacillus > Anoxybacillus kestanbolensis. Next base: position 60,329 of record NZ_MQAD01000010.1, read on the forward strand.
CGTATTGTTTCAGCTTTTCGAGTGCTGCGTTGTGGAAATCCCCATGTCGTTTTTTCTCAAAAAGTAAATCGAAAAACTGATACATGCCGAGATGTTGGTAACTTTGAACATCGGCAAGTTGATGAGGAAATGCGCGCTTCATTTTTAATACGGTTTGTGCTTCTTCGTAGCTTTTAGCAATTTTTGTATAGCACTCATATACATTTCCGAATGCTCCCATCATAATGTCAACGCGAAATCGTTCTTTCATTTGCGTCATAAATGAACGGAAAAATCGTTCAATATGCGCTTCACCGTAGACGTTCGAACTTGGCGCAACGAGCACAATTAAGCGCTGACGATCAATCGTATAAAGCGGAATAGCGAGTTGTTGTGTCGTTTTTAATAAGTAATCAATTTGCCGCTCTACTTGCGTTTGAATGTGTTGTTGAAATTGAAAAATGCCGACAGAAAAAAACGGATACACATGTACGTTTAGTTGATGGCATTGTTCAACGATGTCATGGGGAGATGAAAAATGTCCGGTGAGTAGTTTCCAAAAAAACTCTTGAATGCGCTCTTCTTTTTTATGTTTGCGAATTTGTAATTGCAACAATAAATTTTTTGCTGCTTTCGCTGCTTGTTTTAACAAATCAAACTGATGTTCTGTCCACGGCTCATTCATTTCAATTGCCCAAATAAATCCGAGCACCTCTTTATTTTTCCAAATCGAGATAGCGATGCGATTGCCTAGCCCTACTTCTGAAATTTCAGCGACACGAACAGGCTCCTCACTTTGTAAAAGTTTTGGAATCACCCCTTCGCGCCACAAACTATTAATGACGCGCTCTGGCACACGACGATGAATGATGGTCGCTGTACGGGCGGGATCGGTATAATGCTCATGTCCACTGTAAGCAATTAAGCGATGGTTTGCATCTTCAATCGTAATCGGACATTGCAATAACTCGCTCACACGATCGGCAAACTCCTCTAAACTTTCAAAATGAGTGGCAAAAGGATTCATGACATCCACTCCGTTTCTTACGTTGTTTTACGATTATTGTAGCATATTGACAAATGAAAGAGCTTACCTTAATCTACAAGTGAGAAAGTCGTATATTGTGGGATTGTGACTGCGTTGCAGGCAAGACCTAAAACGGATGAAGGAAGGTTTCTTTCTTGCGTTTTAGGTCTTTTATTTTTTATCCAAATAATTCCTAAGGAAGGAGATATTTCAAATGTTTCGCTTGTTTCGTAAGCGTGAAGAGGTCATTGTTTCTCCGTTAACAGGAAATGTACGATCGCTTGAAAATGTTCCAGACCCTGTGTTTGCCCAGAAAATGATGGGCGATGGTTTTGCGATTGAACCAACAGATGGCGTTGTTGTTTCACCGATCCATGGAGAAGTAGTGCAAGTGTTCCCAACAAAACATGCTGTTGGTTTACGTTCGGATCAAGGATTAGAAATTCTTATTCACGTTGGCATTGATACAGTTCATATGCATGGAGAAGGATTTGAAGCGTACGTGAAAGCAGGGGATCGTGTGAAGGCTGGGGATTTACTTTTGTCGTTTGACTTGACGCTTGTGCAACAAAAGGCGAAAAGTTCCCTTACCCCAGTAGTGATTACAAACGGGGAGGTGGTAAACGAGTGTCATCGAGAGCATATAGAACAAGCAGAAAGAGGAAGTACTGTTTTAATGAAAGTGAAATTGAAATAATATATATGTGATAAAACAATCGGTGTTAAGGGGACGAAGATGACGTTGCGAATCCATAAAATTTTGAACAATAACGCTGTCGTTGTATTGGATGAAGGGCAAGAGAAAATTGTAATGGGACCGGGAATTGCTTTTCAAAAAAAGAAAAATGATATTGTACCTCGTGCAAAAATCGAAAAAATTTTTGTGATGGAAGAAGAGAATGAAAAGTTCCAAGAGTTGTTACGTACCCTTCCAGAAGAGCACATTGATATCGCGGAAGAAATTATTAGCTATGCAGAAGGACAGCTGCAGGCACCGTTGAATAACCACATTCACATTGCATTGACAGACCATTTATCATTTGCGATTGAACGCATTCAGCAAGGGTATCAAATTCAAAATAAATTGTTAAATGAAATTAAAGTGCTGTATAAGAAAGAGTACCAAATTGGTCTTTGGGCAAAGCAGCTTATTCGCGACCGTCTCGGTATTGACATTCCGGATGATGAAGTTGCCCATATTGCTCTTCATATTCATACAGCGAAAATGGACGCAGCTAGCATGAACAGAACGTTAAAACAAACCACTTTAATTCGAGAAATGATCGATTTGATGAAACAAACATTACATGTTCATATTGATGAAGAAGGAATATCTTACCAAAGACTTGTGACACATTTGCGCTTCGCACTGAACCGAATTGAAAATGGTGAGTTGTTTCATTCGATGGATGAAGAGATGTTAACGCTCATTCAAACGAAATACGAAAGAGAGTTTGCATGCGCTGTTGCGATGGCTGAATATGCAAAAAAGGAATACGGAATCCAATTTCCTGTCACCGAGTTAGCTTATATTACGCTACATATTCAACGCTTAACCACAAAATAATCATTTTGTAGAATGTTGACGAATTTTGAATGATAAGCTAAAATGAAAGCGCATAAAAAATGAAATATCGTAGGATTGTGACTGCATAAGCAGGCAAGACCTAAAATGTACGACCATGTTTAAAAAGCATTCGTATGTACATTTTAGGTCTTTTTGTTTTTATCATCTTTATACGAGGAGGAACTTATATGAATTATGAACTCGTCACAAAGCAACTTTTGTCCTTGCTTGGTGGAAAAGAAAATGTCATTAGTGCGGTTCATTGTGCAACTCGTCTTCGTCTTGTGCTAAAAGACGAAAAGAAAGTGGACCAACAAGCAATTGAACAACTTGATGGGGTAAAAGGTGCATTTTCTAGTTCCGGTCAGTATCAAATTATTTTTGGTACAGGTGTTGTCAACAAAGTATACGAACAGTTTGTCAAAGAAGCAGGTTTACAAAACGTAAGTGCTGATGTGCACCAAGAAGCAGTCAAGCAAAAAATGAATCCGCTGGCTCGTCTTGCGAAAACGTTATCAAATATTTTTGTTCCAATTATTCCGGCTATTGTAGCTAGCGGATTGCTTATGGGATTGCTTGGGATGATGAAGGCATTTAAATGGGTAGCGCCAGATAGTGCATGGATTGTATTACTTGATATGTTCTCAAGTGCGGCTTTCATTATTTTGCCGATCTTAATTGGTTATAGTGCTGCGAAAGAATTTGGGGGAAACCCGTTTCTAGGAGCAGTGATCGGGGGAATTATGACCCATCCTGCTTTGTTGAATCCTTGGGGGTTAGGAAGTGCTGAACCAGAGTATTTGCATTTCCTCGGCTTTGATATCGCAATGATTGGATATCAAGGAACGGTCATTCCAATTTTGCTTGCAACATATGTCATGAGTAAAATCGAAAAAAGCTTGCGCAAAGTCGTTCCACACGCAGTCGACTTACTTGTTACACCATTTATTACAGTTATTTTAACAGGCTTCACTGCGATTTTAGTCATTGGTCCACTTGGAAATATAGTTGGGAAAGGAATTACAACAACGTTAAACTTCGTATATGACACAGGTGGAGCGCTTGCAGGCCTCATTTTCGGTGGTCTGTATTCGATGATTGTAATTACAGGTGTTCATCATAGTTTCCATGCGATCGAAGCCGGATTACTTGCGGATATTGGTAAAAACTATTTATTGCCTATTTGGTCAATGGCAAACGTTGCTCAAGGTGGAGCGGGTTTAGCAGTATTTTTAAAATCAAAACGGACGAAAACGAAGGAAATCGCTTTGCCAGCTGCATTTTCCGCTTTTCTCGGCATTACTGAACCTGTTATTTTTGGGATTAACTTAAAATATCGAAAACCGTTTATTGCAGCAGCTATTGGTGGTGCTGTCGGTGGAGCGTATGTTGTATTTACAAACGTTGTCGCAAACGCGTACGGATTAACTGGTATTCCAATGATTGCGATCGTGGCACCGATGGGGATGGCGAACTTAATAAACTATTTAATCGGCTTTGCAATTGCAGTTGGTACAGCGTTTGTGGCAACATGGATATTAGGATTTAAAGAAGAATAAGAGGCGAGCGAATACTCGCCTTTTTTTGTAGGAGGGAATAACGATGAAGAAAGGAATTATTAGTCTTGGTGAAGCGTTAATCGATTTTATTCCGCTCGATGCAACAAATCAGGCTTACCAAAAAAGTCCTGGTGGGGCGCCAGCGAATGTCGCGGTCGGTGTCGCACGGCTTGGCATACCATCGACATTTGTTGGAAAAGTCGGATGTGACGTACTCGGTGTTTTTTTGAAAGAAACGCTCGATGAATACGGTGTCAACACAACTTCGCTTCAATTTAGTGACGATGTTCGTACCGGTGTTGTTTTTGTGACATTAGCCGAAAACGGAGAACGGAGCTTTGATTTTTACATTAACCCGAGCGCTGATCGCTTTTTGTGCGAAGAAGAAATTGATGAGTCGTTATTTCGGACACATCGCATTCTTCATTTTGGTTCGATCTCACTCATTAGTGAGCCAGCACGAAGCGCGACAAAGCGGGCTGTTATGTTAGCTAAAGAAAATGGAATGATCGTCTCGTATGACCCGAATTTACGTCTCGGTCTGTGGGAAAGCGAACAACAAGCTCGCCAAATGATTGTGTCGATGTTACCAGAAGCGGATGTACTTAAAATTTCTGAAGAAGAGTTGACATTCATTACAGGAGAGCAAGATATCCAAAAAGGTATTGATGCCCTTGCCCTATACAATATTCCCCTCATCGTTGTTACGCTAGGAGAGAATGGTAGTTATGCGTTTACGAAAGAAGGATCCGTATTTACGCCAGCGCTTAAAGTAGAGGCGGTTGATACGACAGGGGCAGGAGATGCGTTTGTTTCCGGTATGCTTTATTGCTTGCATGAGCGAGAAGGGGCGATCGACGACTTGTCGCTTGCGGAAGTTGAACAAATGGCGCGTTTTGCGAGTGTTTCAGGGGCGCTAGCTGCATCAACAAAAGGGGCGATGACAGCTTTACCGACGCGTGATGAAGTCGAACGAATTTTACGAGAAGGTTGGTCGAGATGAAATCATTGAACGAAAAAAAACAAATACAGCTCGCGGAAGAAGAAATAAAAAAATATGCTTCAATTGTTGAAAGTGACCCAAATCGTTTGCGTTATCATTTAATGCCTCCTGTCGGATTAATGAACGATCCAAATGGACTGATTTATTGGAAAGGGACGTACCATGTGTTTTATCAGTGGATGCCGTTTCAAACGACACATGGAGCAAAATTTTGGGGACATTATACATCGCATGACTTTGTTCATTGGGAAAGACAAGCGCCTGCATTAGCTCCAAGCGAATGGTTTGATCGAAACGGTTGCTACTCTGGAAGCGCCGTGGACAATGATGGTGTACTTACACTTTTTTATACAGGGAATGTCAAAGGCGATGACGGAACACGCCATACGTATCAATGTATGGCAATATCAAGTGACGGCCTTCACTTTGAAAAAAAGGGGGTTGTTGTTCATCTCCCAGACGGTTACACGGCTCATTTTCGTGACCCAAAAGTGTGGAAGCATGAAAACAAGTGGTATATGGTGATTGGCGCACAGAGCGAGCAATTAGATGGAAAGGCAGTATTATTTCGCTCTGATGATCTCATGCATTGGGAGCATATCGGTGCTATAGCAGGAGGAGAGGACGGGAACTTTGGGTACATGTGGGAGTGCCCAGATGTATTCCGTTTGGGTGGAAAAGATGTTCTCATCGTCTGTCCACAAGGATTACAACCAGAAGGTATGCATTACCAAAACGTATATCAAGCAGGATATTTTGTTGGACAGTTAAATTATGAAACAGGACAATATGTACACGGTACATTTACTGAGCTGGATCGAGGGTTTGAATTTTATGCGCCACAAACGATGGTCGACGAGCATGGGCGTCGTGTGATGATTGCTTGGATGGGGGTACCAGATCAAGACGAAGATCAGCACCCGACAATTGCTTATCGATGGGTACATGCATTGACATTACCGCGTGAACTCGTTTTAATCGGAGATAAATTATATCAGCGTCCGATTGAGCAGTTGCAGTTGCTTCGGAGTGACGAAGTTCACCATCCAAATGTATTCTTGCAGAAGGAAGTTAGACAATTTGATGGTGTAAAAGGAAAAACGATTGAACTGCTACTTAAACATATCGATGGTAAAGGCGTTTTATCCATTCATATACAAAACAATGTTTCATTCTCATATGATTTTGAACAAAAAGTTGCGACGTTAGAGAGAGAAAGCTTTGCTCGAAATGGCATGAAAGAGAAACGACAATGTTTATTATCACAATTACACACGATTCACATGTTTATCGATACGTCGTCTATTGAAATTTTCTTAAATGATGGAGAAGAAGTATTTACGGCACGGTTTTTCACGAAAGAAGAAAATGAACATATCTCATTTCAGACAAATGCAGAAGCTTCGTTTCATTTATCTAAATGGAAATTATGTTAAAACTTTTGCTTGTCAAATGTTCAACTGCTTTCGTATGATGAAAGAAAAGGGAGTATTCCTTCAAATATGGAAGGTTGCTCCTTTTTTCAGTCAATAATAAAAGGTGATGAAGCGATGGAGCAAGATAAGCTAAAAAAAGTCGTTGAAGCAGCGAAATTGTATTATTTACTAGACTACAATCAAAACGATATTGCGAAAAAGCTTGGTGTATCGCGGCCGACGGTGTCGCGTTTACTACAACAAGCAAAGGAAGAAGGGATTGTAGAAATTAAAATTAACGATCCGGCTGAAGATATTCAACAGCTAGCAAAACAACTTGAACAAAAGTTCAATCTAAAAAAAGCAATTGTTGTGTCGGTCCCTGAACATCAAGATGGCATTATTAAAAAATATTTAGGAAAAGAAGCGGCAGAATATTTACGGTCGATCGTCAAAGACGGCGATGTGATCGGTGTCACATGGGGAACAACGTTATATCACGTCGCATTACAGCTAAGGCATAAACACGTCAAAGATGTGAAAGTTGTGCAATTAAAAGGTGGCGTCAGTTTGTCGGAAACGAATACGTTCGCTTCTGATATTTTACATTTGTTTGGAAGCGCATTCAATGCAACGGTACATCACTTGCCTCTCCCGGCCATCGTCGATCATGTCGTTGTCAAGCAAGCGATGGAAGCGGATCGCCACATTCGTAAAATTCTCGATCTTGGACGACAAGCGAATATTGCTGTATTTACGATTGGACCAATTAAATCGGAGTCGCTATTGTTCCAGCTTGGTTATTTTACAGAAGAAGATTTGCAAACGATTTATTCAAAAGCAGCCGGTGACATTTGTTCACGCTTTTTTGATCAAAACGGAAAGCTATGTAGCGAGGAGTTAAATGCCCGCACGCTTGGCATTGAGTTAGAAGAGTTGAAAAATAAGGAATACTCGATTGTGATTGCGGGAGGTATTCATAAAGTTGCTGGCATATACGGAGCATTGAAAGGAAAATATGCAAACGTATTAGTAACAGATCAATTTACTGCCGAATGTTTGTTAGAAAAAGAATAAAGGAAAGGGAAGAGGGGGAAAAGAATAAAAGCCCCCTTTATTTATGTAAAAAGGAAGAAAGATTTAGCGAAACCATGAATTTTCTTTTACATTTGTTCATGTTAACGTTTACATACGTTCATTTTCTTGTTATATTGATTACGTAACAAAAAAACTTATTAGGAGTGTGCAACATGAATATCGTTTGGGGACTTGTTGGTATCTTTGTTGTTCTTGGGATTGCTTTTCTTTTTTCAAATAACCGCAAGGCGATTAATCCACGAACGATTTTAGGTGGTCTTGCGATTCAAGTGTCTTTTGCGTTTATCGTTTTAAAGTGGGAAGCAGGAAAAGCTACATTGCAATGGTTAACGGATAGTGTGACGAACATTATTAACTATGCGAACGAAGGAATTAACTTTTTGTTCGGTGGTGTGTTTGCGGCAGAAGGAATCGGATTCGTCTTTGCGTTCCAAGTGTTGCCTGTCGTCATTTTCTTCTCAGCATTAATTTCTGTTCTCTACTACATTGGGGTGATGCAGTGGATCATTAAAATGATCGGTGGCCCGCTCGCGAAATTGCTTGGGACGAGCAAAGCGGAGTCAATGTCAGCAGCAGCAAACATTTTCGTCGGTCAAACGGAAGCGCCGCTTGTCATTCGTCCGTATTTGTCCAAAATGACACAATCTGAATTGTTTGCAGTTATGACGGGAGGATTAGCGTCTGTTGCTGGTTCTGTTCTTGTCGGTTACTCGCTTTTAGGTGTTCCGCTTGAATATTTGCTTGCGGCAAGCTTCATGGCTGCCCCAGCCGGATTAGTTATGGCGAAAATGATCGTGCCTGAAACGGAGCCGATTAAAGAAGATGAACAGTTTGAAATGGAAAAAGATGAACAATCGACAAACGTCATCGATGCGGCTGCGCGCGGTGCAAGCGACGGTTTAAAGTTAGCATTAAATATCGGTGCGATGTTGTTAGCGTTTATCGCCCTTATTGCTTTAATTAACGGATTGCTCAGCGGAATCGGTAACTTGTTTAATTACGATGGGTTAACGCTTGAGAAAATTTTAGGTTTCTTATTTGCGCCTATTGCATTTGCGATTGGTGTGCCGTGGTCTGAAGCAGTAACAGCTGGTGGGTTTATCGGCCAAAAATTGATTTTAAACGAATTCGTCGCTTATTCATCTTTTGCACCACAAATTCCAGATTTATCAGTGAAAACAGTAGCTGTAATTAGCTTTGCACTATGTGGATTTGCTAATATTTCTTCGATGGGAATTTTACTTGGTGGTTTAGGAAGCTTAGCGCCAAATCGTCGTAGCGATATTGCACGCATGGGCTTAAAAGCTGTCCTTGCCGGGATGCTCGCTTCGCTGTTAAGTGCATCCATTGCGGGTATGTTTATTTAACGACGAAGCGCCTCGCGCACTTCGATCACTTCTAATTTTAAGGGGGAATGAATGATGAACATTGCTAGCATGATCGATCATACGTTATTAAAGCCAGAAACGACGAAAGCGCAAATTGAAAAGTTGGTAGAAGAAGCGAAAAAGTACGAATTTGCATCTGTATGCGTAAATCCAACGTGGGTAAAATTTGTGGCTGAACGTTTGCAAGGAACAAAAGTAAAAGTATGTACTGTCATTGGCTTCCCGTTAGGAGCAACAACTCCAGAAGTAAAAGCATTTGAAACGAAACAAGTGATTGAAAACGGTGCGCAAGAAGTCGATATGGTCATCAACATCGGTGCGTTAAAAGATGGTGACGATGATCTTGTAGAGCGCGACATTCGTGCTGTTGTCGAGGCTGCAAAAGGAAAAGCGTTAACAAAAGTTATTATTGAAACGGCGTTGTTAACAGATGAAGAAAAAGTGCGCGCATGCGAAATTGCTGTTCGCGCTGGTGCAGATTTTGTGAAAACATCGACAGGATTCGCAAGCGGTGGGGCAACAGTAGAAGACGTTGCATTAATGCGCAAAACAGTTGGTCCAAACGTTGGAGTGAAAGCGTCTGGTGGTGTGCGTAGTGCGGCAGATGCAAAAGCGATGATTGATGCAGGTGCAAACCGTATCGGTACAAGTTCTGGACCAGCGATTATGGAAGGAACAACTTCAAACGAAGCATACTAATGGAGGAATTGACCGATGAAAGAAGTAGTACTTAGCTTACTTGCTGGGCTTGTTGTTGGGATTTTATTTAAATTTTTACGTTTGCCATTGCCAGCCCCGCCTGTATTGGCAGGAATGATGGGGGTATTTGGCGTATATTTAGGTGGCGTCGTTGCCGATTGGTTAATGAAGACGTTTTTTAACTAAACAGCCCAAGAAGGGATGATCGACAATGAGTAAACAGCGGTTAATTGAAGCGGCAAAACAAGCGAGAGAACGGGCGTACGTTCCGTATTCCAAGTTTAAAGTTGGAGCAGCGCTATTAACGAAAGATGGGAAAGTGTATGGAGGTTGCAACATCGAAAACGCATCATACGGTTTATGTAACTGTGCTGAACGTACAGCTTTATTTAAAGCGTACTCAGAAGGAGACCATGAGTATGCGATGTTAGCTGTTGTTGCGGATACAGAGCGTCCTGTTCCGCCATGTGGCGCATGCCGTCAAGTCATTGTTGAATTGTGTGACCCGAATATGCCTGTTATTTTAGCCAATATGAAAGGCGATGTACAGGAAACGACGGTGAAAGAACTTCTCCCTGGAGCTTTTTTAAAAGAAGATTTGCGATAAGCGTCGGCTTTTCCGACGCTTTTTGCATTGATACATAACAAAAAAGGAAATATAATCGTGTAGAGGATAATTTGACAGCTGACAACGGAGGGGTGACATGAGTCAAGATGTATCAAGAAACAAGTTGCTTTGGATCGCGGGGCTTGGATGGTTGTTTGATGCGATGGATGTTGGGATGCTTTCATTCATTCTTGCGGCTTTGCAAAAGGAATGGGGATTAACAGCTGAGCAAATGGGTTGGATTGGGAGCATGAACTCGATCGGTATGGCCGTCGGTGCTCTTGTGTTCGGATTGTTAGCTGATCGTATCGGTCGAAAGCAAGTATTTATTATTACGCTTTTATTATTTTCGATCGGAAGCGGCTTATCTGCTTTTGCGACAACGTTAACGGTATTTTTAATTTTACGCTTTTTTATCGGTATGGGACTTGGCGGTGAACTTCCGGTTGCTTCCACGCTCGTATCGGAAAGCGTACCCGCTCATGAGCGCGGGAAAGTTGTCGTTTTATTAGAAAGCTTTTGGGCAGGTGGCTGGCTATTAGCTGCGCTTATTTCCTTTTTCGTTATTCCTGCATATGGATGGCAAATGGCGCTCATTTTAGGGGCTTTACCTGCGTTATACGCCATTTATTTGCGTATTAACTTGCCCGATTCACAAAAGTTTATTGCGGTAAAAACGGCAGAGCGTCGTTCTGTTTGGCGCAATATCGCAGACGTATGGGCAAAACCTTATGCGAAGCAAACGACGATGCTTTGGATTTTATGGTTTGCGGTCGTCTTTTCGTACTACGGCATGTTTTTATGGCTGCCGAGCGTGATGGTGATGAAAGGATTTAGTTTAATTAAAAGCTTTGAATATGTGCTAATTATGACGTTGGCACAGTTGCCGGGCTATTTTAGCGTGGCTTGGTTGATTGAACGCATCGGAAGAAAAGCGGTGCTCATTATTTATTTAGTTGGGACAGCGTTAAGCGCTTATTTCTTCGGAAATGCCGAGTCGGTTGCGATGTTAGTGACGTTTGGAGCGCTGTTATCATTCTTTAATCTCGGCGCATGGGGAGCGCTTTATGCCTACACGCCAGAACAATACCCAACGGTTATTCGCGCGACAGGGGCAGGCATGGCAGCTTCATTCGGACGCATCGGGGGCATTTTAGGACCGCTTCTTGTCGGTTATTTAGTTGCACAAAACGTGTCGATGACGATGATTTTTGCGATTTTTTGCGTCGCCATTTTTATCGGTGTACTCGCCGTTCTTTTTCTCGGGAAAGAAACGAAACAACAAGAACTCGCATAATTGTACAAAAAGAAGCTATAATGGTATCATTGTAGCTTCTTTAATTTTTGAAAGGAGACATGTCATTTGGGTGTTTCTGTAGTCATTGCAACATATAACCGACTACTTCCATTAGCGGAATTGTTAGAGTCATTAAGTAAACAAACGTATAAGCCAACGCAAGTGATTATTGTTAACGATGGAGGTTCATCTGTACAAGTTGCGGTTGATGCATATCCTGAGCTCCCGATCGAACTCATTGAATTGCAAGAAAACGTCGGGCATGTTGAAGCGCGGAATATCGGTGTGCGTGTAGCAACAGAAGATTTTATCATGCTTTGTGATGACGACGATTTACTATTGCCGTGCCATATGGAGCGAATGATCGCGAATATGAATGATGCGGATTTTGTATATTCGGACGTAGAAATTTTTCATTATCGCACGGAAAATGGTATGCGTATACCGACCGATCGCTTTTTATTTGCATATGAATATGATTTACAAGCAATGCGTACATTTTCGACGTATGTTCCTTCAGGGAGCATGTATCGGCGCACCATTCATGATGTAATCGGGTATTTTGATTCATACGTTCATAATTATTGGGATTGGGATTTCTTTTTACGTGTAGCGAAAGAGTTTTGTGTCAAACGCGTACCGACAGCGAGTGTTCTTTATGCTTTTTCCAATGAAGGAGATCATTTATCGAAACAAATGAATGAAACGAGACAAATGTATTTAAACCGATTAAGTGAAAAACATGGGTTGGGTGATTTACCGACGAAAAACTTTTGGCTCCTTTTATCAGAGCCGGATGTGCAAAAACGGCAAGCAAAGAGTGAAGTCATATGGGATGGTGAACCGTTTCGTTCGCGGCTCGCTCATCTCGTTCGTCGCTAGGAGGGAGCGGGATGTATTGGTGGAGCATCCAGCAATTATTTGTTTTACTTTTGTTGTCACCACTTCTTGTTCGACATGTGTTTGATGGACGGATCGCATTATTTTTATCATTTATTTGTTTCGCTTTCTTAACTGTTGTATTTGCAGAATATATCGTCAAGAAAAAAAGGAAACAAAAGTGGATTTTTGTCGTTGCAGTATTATTTAATGTTCTCCTTTTGCTTAGTTTCACTTTTATAACGTGAGAAAGCAGAGTCGCTGTGCAGGCTCTGTTTTTTTATTAGTGAAAAAGGAATAAAAGAGGTGTATGTCGAAAAACTAAGATGGTTCGATAGTTCCTACTTGACAAATAAACATTCCTATATGATAATTTATATCGCATTGTAATTGTTATAATTTTATTATTGTTTCAGTCATAAATTTCGAATGACTGGGACAAGCTATGCATATGCAAAAAAAATACAACGAGGAGGATGATTCACAATGCCATTAGTAGGAAAACAAATTCAACCATTTAAAGCGATGGCGTATCATAACGGTGATTTTATCGAGGTAACAGAAGAAAATCTAAAAGGAAAATGGAGCGTTGTTTGCTTCTATCCAGCAGACTTTACGTTCGTTTGCCCAACAGAATTAGAAGATTTACAAAACGAATATCCGAAATTAAAAGAGCTTGGTGTTGAAGTATACTCTGTTTCAACAGATACACACTTCACGCATAAAGCATGGCACGATCATTCGCCAGCTATTAGCAAAATTGAATACGTAATGATCGGCGACCCTTCACAAAAATTATCACGCATGTTCGAAGTGCTTGATGAAGAAACAGGTCTTGCGCAACGCGGTACGTTCATTATCGATCCAGATGGCGTTATTCAAGCAGTTGAAATTAACGCTGACGGCATTGGTCGCGACGCAAGCACAATTGTAAACAAAATTAAAGCAGCACAATACGTGCGCAACAATCCTGGCGAAGTATGCCCAGCAAAATGGCAAGAAGGCAGAGAAACGCTTAAGCCAAGCCTTGACCTTGTAGGCAAAATTTAAGGAGGCTTATGTCAATGATATTGGATGCGGAAATTAAAGCACAGCTCGCCCAATATCTACAATTGATGGAAAATGACATTGTGTTAAAAGTGAGCGCGGGAGACGATAAAGTTTCCCGCGATATGCTTGCTTTAGTCGATGAGCTTGCGACAATGTCATCGAAAATCAAAGTAGAGAAAACAACGCTAGAAAGAACACCAAGTTTTAGCATCAATCGCGTTGGTGAAGATACAGGCGTTGTATTCGCGGGCGTGCCTTTAGGACATGAATTTACTTCTCTCGTGCTTGCGTTGCTTCAAGTGAGTGGAAGACCACCAAAAGTCGATCAAGCGGTCATTGATCAAATTAAAGGTTTACAAGGAACGTACCGTTTTGAAACATACGTCAGCTTAACGTGCCATAACTGTCCGGACGTCGTTCAAGCATTAAACGTCATGAGCGTACTAAATCCGAATGTTTCACATACGATGATTGATGGAGCAGCATTTAAAGAAGAAGTCGAACAAAAAGACGTGATGGCGGTGCCAACTGTCTTTTTAAACGGTGAACCGTTCGCAAGCGGACGCATGTCGCTTGAGGAAATTCTTGCGAAGTTAGGAAGCACACCGGATGCCTCTACTTTTGCAGAAAAAGACCCATTTGATGTGCTTGTCATCGGTGGTGGACCTGCTGGTGCAACAGCAGCGATTTATGCAGCGCGTAAAGGCATTCGTACAGGAATCGTTGCCGAGCGCTTCGGTGGTCAAATTTTAGACACGTTAGGTATTGAAAACTTTATTAGCGTCAAATATACAGAAGGTCCGAAGCTCGCGGCAAGCCTTGAAGAACATGTGAAACATTACAATGTTGACATTATGAACTTGCAGCGTGCGAAACGGTTGGAAAAGAAAGACCTCATTGAAGTTGAACTTGAAAACGGCGCCGTTTTAAAAAGTAAAGCGGTCATTATCGCGACAGGTGCGCGTTGGCGCAATCTCGGCGTCCCTGGCGAAGCGGAGTTCAAAAATAAAGGGGTTGCTTACTGCCCGCATTGCGACGGTCCGTTGTTCGAAGGAAAGCATGTCGCGGTCATTGGCGGTGGTAACTCTGGGGTCGAAGCGGCAATTGACCTGGCGGGAATTGCTAAGCATGTGACCGTTCTTGAGTTTGCGCCAGAATTAAAAGCGGATGCTGTGTTGCAAGATCGTTTGTACAGCTTACCGAACGTAACAGTCATTAAAAATGCGCAAACGAAAGAAATTACAGGTACAGACAAAGTAAACGGTCTCACATATATTGATCGCGCAACAGGCGAAGAGCACCATATTGAACTTCAAGGTGTATTCGTGCAAATCGGGCTTGTACCGAATACAGAATGGTTAGAAGGAACGGTAGAGCGCAATCGCTTCGGTGAAATTATCGTCGATAAACGCGGTGCAACAAACGTTCCTGGCGTCTTCGCTGCTGGCGATTGTACAGATAGCGCATATAAACAGATTATCATTTCCATGGGCTCAGGTGCAACAGCTTCTTTAGGTGCGTTTGACTACTTAATTCGAAATTAACCATTCTCCACTCCCTTGACGCTCGTATTGTCGTTTGATACAATATTAGCCAAACGAAATACAGGTGCAACGATGAAAGATGGATAGTAGCTAAGATCGTTCTTTTATAGCGAGCTAGGGGCGGTGGAAGCCTAGCAAAGACGCTTAGCGAAACGGCAGTCTGGAGTTGCTTCACGCAAAAAGTGGATGCGTTACGCATCAACTAGGGTGGAACCGCGGGAGTTACGCTCTCGTCCCTAGGCGAAAGGCCTAAGGACGAGAGCGTTTTTTTGTTTACACTTCATAAGAGGAGGATGAAATATGTCGGTAACGATGGATCAAATTGTGGCACATGCGAAACATCGCGGTTTTGTTTTTCCTGGCTCAGAAATTTACGGCGGGTTAGCGAATACGTGGGATTACGGTCCGTTAGGGACAGAATTAAAAAACAATATTAAGCGCGCATGGTGGAAAAAGTTTGTCCAACAATCGCCGTACAATGTCGGATTAGATGCAGCGATTTTAATGAATCCGCGCACGTGGGAAGCGTCAGGTCATTTAGGGAATTTCAACGATCCGATGATTGACTGTAAACAATGTAAAGCGCGTCACCGGGCAGACAAACTTATTGAAAGCGCCCTTGAAGCGAAAGGCATTGAAATGGTTGTCGATGGGCTACCATTTGAAAAAATGGAGCAGCTCATTCAAGAGCACGACATCGCTTGTCCGGATTGCGGCAGTCGCGACTTTACGAACATTCGCCAATTTAACTTAATGTTTAAAACGTTCCAAGGTGTGACGGAATCGAGCGCGAACGAAATTTATCTTCGTCCTGAAACGGCACAAGGCATTTTTGTAAACTTTAAAAACGTGCAGCGGACGATGCGCAAAAAATTGCCGTTTGGTATTGCGCAAATCGGAAAAAGTTTTCGGAACGAAATTACACCAGGAAACTTCACATTCCGTACGCGCGAATTTGAGCAAATGGAGCTTGAATTTTTCTGCAAGCCGGGCGAGGAATTGCAATGGTTTGATTATTGGAAACAATATTGCGAACAGTGGCTTTTATCGCTTGGCATGAAGCGTGAAAACATTCGTTTGCGCGATCATTCTGAAGATGAACTATCTCACTACAGCAACGCGACAACAGATATTGAATATAAGTTCCCGTTCGGTTGGGGCGAGCTATGGGGCGTTGCATCGCGCACCGATTACGATTTGCGCCGTCATATGGAATATTCAGGAGAAGATTTCCATTACCTCGATCAAGAGACGAATGAGCGTTTCATTCCGTACTGCATTGAACCTTCACTCGGTGCAGACCGCGTGACGCTTGCCTTTATGATTGATGCATATGAAGAAGAACAACTTGCAGATGGCACGACGCGCACCGTTATGCATCTTCACCCAGCATTAGCGCCGTACAAGGCCGCCGTATTGCCGTTGTCGAAAAAGTTATCAGAAGGTGCACGTGCTATTTTTGAACAGCTTTCCCAGCACTTCATGGTCGATTACGACGAGTCTGGTTCGATCGGAAAACGATATCGCCGTCAAGATGAAATCGGAACACCGTTCTGTATTACGTATGATTTCGACTCAGAACAAGATCAAATGGTAACTGTGCGTGATCGCGACACGATGGAACAAACACGCATTCCAATCGCACAATTAAAAGACTTTTTAGAAGAAAAAATTCAGTTTTAAGCAAAAACAGGCTATCCTATCGTTAGGGTAGCCTTTATGTTAGGAAGGAGTGAAACGATGAGCATATTGAAAAATGATTGGGCGCCTCTATTAGAAGAGGAATTTCAAAAGCCGTATTATTTGAAGTTGCGTCAGTTTTTAAAAGAAGAATATCGCACGAAAACGATTTATCCCGATATGCACGATATTTTCAACGCTCTTCATTACACGCCATATGCCGATGTGAAAGTCGTTATTTTAGGCCAAGATCCGTATCATGGACCGAATCAAGCGCACGGATTAAGTTTTTCTGTTAAACCGGGCGTCCCTTTACCTCCGTCGTTATTAAACATCTTTAAAGAATTACACGATGATCTCGGCTGTTACATACCGAACAATGGCTATTTGTTAAAATGGGCGAAGCAAGGGGTATTATTGTTAAATACGGTATTAACGGTACGGCAAGGGGAAGCAAACTCGCACAAAGGAAAAGGATGGGAACATTTCACGGATCGTGTCATTGAACTTGTGAATGAAAAGACGGAGCCGGTCGTCTTTATTTTATGGGGGCGTCATGCGCAAGCGAAAAAAGCGCTCATTACAAATAGACATCATTATCTTATTGAAGCCCCGCATCCGAGCCCACTTTCAGCCGCGCGAGGCTTTTTCGGCAGCCGCCCGTTTTCGAAAACGAACGCGTTTTTACAACAAATAGGGAGAGAGACGATTGATTGGCAAATCGAAAACATTTGATACACGAATAAACTGTTATGCATGCAAACATTTTTACGTCACGTGGGACCCACAGCTGCCGCGCGGTTGTCGTGCGTTCGGTTTCAAAAGTGCTACGCTCCCTTCCATTGTCGTGAAACAATCGTCTGGTACGCCGTGCATGAAGTTTGCTAAAAAAGAAAATAAGGGGAACGGATGAGTTCATCGCGCTCCATCGTCGTTTCTGTCGTCGCGATGATGGTAGCCATTATCGCAGGCACAGTAGGATCTATGTTCTCAGAACAATTATCTTTTTTTGATGCGCTTTGGCTGACAGTTGTCACCATTTTAACGGTTGGTATGCTGTTCCACAAACATTTTATGGAAAATTGTTTACCCTCATCATTATTCCAGTCGGCATCAGCATCGTCACATACGCGACAGAGGTGGTCGTTTCTATGATGATGGAAGGCGAATTTTCAAAAACGGTACGGAGGCGAAAAATGAAAAAGAAAATCGAGATGATGGCAAATCATATTATCGTATGCGGATTTTGGCGCGTTGGCGAACAAGTGGTGCGCTAGCTTGTCAAAAATGGGACACGTGTCGTTGTTATTGAGCGAAACACGGATTGGCTTGAGGAAATGGACGATCCTATTCCGTACGTCAAAGGGGATGCGACAGAAGACGACGTATTGATCGCGGCAGGCATTGAACGGGCGGCTGGCTTAATTGCCGCGTTGCCATCTGATGCTGATAACGTCTTTATTGCTTTAACAGCAAAAGGAATAAACCGCGACATTCAAGTTGTCGCGTGTGCCGAGCGGCCAGCGCATGGCGATGACGGTATTAAAGCCAGTTACTGTCGATTATGTTGATACGATTTTTCACGACCGTACCGAACAATACGCCATTGAGGAAGTAAAGATTGAGCCTCATTCTTCATTTGTTCATACGTCTGTCGGCGATCAAGCGGTAAAGACGCGCTTTCGAGTGACGATTATTGCTATTCAGCGACAGGACGCCATCATTGGGAACCCGCCCCCAGATGAGCGGTTTTGCGCGGGCGACATCGTCATCGTCTTTGGGGAAAAACGAGCGTTAGAAGCGTTTGAACAGGCGGTAAACAAAAAGTAAGCAGCCACATCGGCTGCTTACTGTAATGCATAAATTCTCGCTTCGTGTGGGCGCATATGAAGCGTCGTTCCTTCTTCTTTGACGTCTGTATAGTTGCCGAGCAAGAGATGGTGGCTTGCAGAGCTGAGCTCTTCTGGCAATGTATATACGTTGTCGCTGTCGCAATGATTTAAAACGATCAGCCAGCGAACGCCATCGAGCTCGCGTGTATAGGCATAAATATACGGCTCATTTTCTGAAAGATCGCAGAACGTGCCGTACACCATGACTGGATTTTGTTTGCGTAATTGAATAAGCTTTTTATAGTAGTAGTACACCGAGTTTGGATCCGCTAACGCTTGTTTCACGTTAATTTCTTTATAATTCGGATTCACTTTTAACCAAGGCGTTCCCGTCGTAAATCCTGCATGTTCGCTATCGTCCCATTGCATTGGTGTGCGCGAGTTATCGCGGCTCAATAGCTGCAAGCTTTCTAGCACTTCTTTCGGATCGCGACCTTTCGCGACTTCTTCCGCATATTTGTTTTTCATCGCAATGTCGTTATAGTCATCAATTGAGTCAAATTTGACGCCCGTCATGCCGATTTCTTCTCCTTGATAAATGTATGGCGTTCCAGGCAACGTATGCACGAGCGTAGCGAGCAATTTCGCTGATTCAACTCGAAATTGTTTGTCGTTTCCGTAGCGCGTCACTTGTCGCGTATGGTCGTGGTTGTTTAAAAATTGTGAGTTCCATCCTTTCCCCCACAACCCTTCATACCAACGTTTTTGAATTTGTTTAAAGCGAATCGGATCCCATGTCGGCATTTCGTCACATACTTCAAAATGGAACAGTGTATGTAGCTCGTTTCGGTCTTCCCCGACATATTTTAAGCCTTCTTCTGGCGATACGAAAGCAACTTCCCCGACGGTAAAAATGTCATAATGTTTAAGTACTTTGTCGTGCATTTCTTGTAAATACTCGTGCACGCCCGGATTGTTTGTTAAATAGCGAATGTCATACGGATTTTCTGCGTCCGGAAATCCGTCTGGCTTCGCTAATAAAGCAATCGCATCTAAACGGAATCCGTCGATGCCTTTATCTAACCAAAAGCGCATCATTTTATAAATTTCTTCACGAACTTCTTTATTTTCCCAATTCAAATCTGGTTGTTCAACTGCAAAGGAATGGAAGTAGTATTGCCCTGTTTTTTCATCGTATTCCCATGCGGACGGTGTAAAGTACGAACGCCAGTTGTTTGGCTTGTCACGCCATATGTACCAATCGCGCTTCGGGTTGTCTTTTGACGAACGCGACTCAATAAACCAAGGATGTTGATCGGATGTATGGTTTACGACAAGGTCCATAATTAATTTCATTCCACGTTGATGCACTTCGTGAAGCAGGCGATCAAACGTCTCCATATCCCCTGCTTTATCCATAATGCGATAATAGTCTGAAATGTCGTATCCGTTATCTTTATCTGGTGACTCGTAGCACGGATTGAGCCAAATGACATCGACCCCTAAATCGTGAATGTAATCGAGCTTTTGAATGAGTCCTTCTAAATCGCCGTATCCATCGCCGTTTGAATCAAAAAAGCTTCGCCAATATACTTGGTATACGACAGCTTCTTTCCACCATGTCCGTTTCATTTGTTGTCACTCCTTTGTCCAATTAAAGCGTTTTCAATTTGAAAAGTTGCTATGTATAAGATACCATTGTTGTAAAGGAAAAAGAAGTAGGGAGTGAAAACGTTTTGGACATATCGGTGACAAATGTATTAACAAAGATCGAAGAAGAAATCGCACAGGCGAAGCAGTCGTCCTCACCGCAGGCGATGCGTGAGCATATATATGCGGTTCGCGCATTGTGCGATGTCATTTTACAACAACGATCACAAAATGTGACGGCGATTACGATACCGCAGCCGACAACAACTGAACGATTAGATATCGATGCTGAAGCGAACGGACCATCATTACTTGATTTTTAGGGGGAATTAACATGAAAATATTTACAATTATCGCTTCCATTAGCGCAGCATTATGTGTCGCGCTCGGTGCATTCGGAGCGCATGTGCTCGAAGGGAGAATTCCAGAGCGATATATAGACACGTGGCAAAAAGCGGTGCAATACCAAATGTTCCATACGGTTGGTTTATTTCTCGTTGCGTTGTTTGCGACAAAATGGCCGAACGTGACGCCGGTTGGATGGTTTATGCTTGTAGGGATCGTGTTATTTTCAGGTAGTTTATATGTGCTAAGCTTAACACAAATCAAAATACTTGGAGCGATTACGCCGATTGGAGGCGTGTCGTTTATTATCGCTTGGTTACTTTTAGCGTATACTGCGATCAAACATATGTAAAACGAGGCGCGTTGGACGCCTCGTTTTTAACGTGGAGCATATGTGCTTAATCCGACACCTGGTGCAAATGGATATTCATAATTAATTTCTTCATCAAATGTCACATAGTCGAGATAAATCATCGGCAATAAATAGCGCATGCCTGTTTGTGGATCACTTAAAATAAGATGGTCGCGTCCAGCTGCTTCAACGACGCCGCGGAAAATTTTCGCATTCCATTCACGATTGTTTTCAAACGTCATATAAACTGTGGCGATCTTACCTTTGTTTAGGCGCAAAATGTTTTCAATGTACGACTCTTCAATCGGGAGCATCCCCGGTAGCGGCTGGCTTGCGGTCGTTGGTGTTTGCATCGCTCCCGTTTGGGGCGTAAACGTTGGTGTAGGCAACCCAAATGGATATGTTGGCATTTGGTACGGATAGTAGTAAGGATATGCATAATAAGGAACTTGTTGTCTTTCTTCACTCATACTAATCCCTCCCTTAAATTAATATACGCGTGGACAATCCGAGCGAGTTGGCGCGTAAAAACAATGAGATTTGAAGCGACCGGTATTCCATTGATTAAACCATCGTGGTGGACAAGGACCATCTGGTCGGAAAAACCAAAGCGCATTCGTTGCTGGATGAAATCGCTCACCGCGAATGACGCGCCGGGCAAGGCGCATGTCTTCTTCGCGGGCACGTTGATAAAAATACCCCTTTTGTACAGCTTCAAATCCCCCAGGACTTTGGAATACCATTTGTCGAATGGTACGCAGTCCCTTAAAATCTAGACAGTTTGCGATGACTCGATTAATTCCTACGTTCCCTACCATAAGCATGCCGAGTTGTCCATCTCCTTCTGCCTCTGCGCGCATGAGACGCGCAAGCAATTTGACATCTTCTTCTGTATATGCAACAACAGCCATCCCTTCACCTCGCTTTATGGAAATCGCTATTAGCCTATGATGAAACATGCGAAAATGTGAGGAAAGTCGTCATTGTTATATGTATGAAGCACATCATAAAAAAAGACCTCCAAATCGGAGGCCTATACATGTAAAAACGATTGTATTTTTTCCTTTGGCAAAATGTTGCCGACAAAGAACGAGCCGAATTCACCAAATCTTGCGCTCACTTCATCAAATCGCATTTCGTATACGAGCTTCTTAAATTGAAGTACATCGTTTGAAAAGAGCGTGACGCCCCATTCATAGTCGTCAAAGCCGACCGAACCCGTAATGATTTGTACGACTTTTCCAGCGTATTTTCTACCCGTCATGCCGTGTGCGCGCATTAAATTGCGGCGTTCTTCCATCGGAAGCATGTACCAATTATCATTTCCTTGACGACGCTTGTCCATTGGATAGAAGCATACGTGATTTGTTTTCGGTAAAGTCGGATATAAACGGCGGCGCACTTCTGGGTTTTCATACGGATCGCCAGCTTCTGCCGGCAAATAGTTGCTTAGCTCAACGACAGAAACGTATGAATACGCAGGGATGAGATATTCAGCAAGCTTTGTTTTGTTGATTGCTGTTTCAATTTCGTGAAGTTCTTCCATCGTTGGACGTAAAAGCATAAACATGATATCTGCTTTTTGCCCCATAATCGTGTAAATGGCGTGACTTCCCTCTTTAGCCGCTTCCGTTGTTTCCCATTTTTCCACTAGCGTTAAAAACTCATGAATTGCTTCTTGACGCTCATCATTTGAGAGCGTTTTCCAAGCCACCCAATCAATTGTGCGAAAATCATGAAGACAATACCAACCGTCTAACGTTTGCGCTGCTTCGCTCATGTCCAACACTCCTTTTGTTATGTACTACCGAAATTGTATCATATGCGTTTCGTTTATGCCAAACGCACTATTTGAATCGTTTATAAATAAGAAAAGCAATAACAATAACGATGCCGCCGACGATCGTGATTGTTGTAAAATGCTGTTCAATAAATGTTTTCGCTTGCGCACCTAAGATGAAAATAATGAGCCCTTCAGCGAAAAAGCGCGCTCCGCGGCCGATGAACGACCAAAAAAGCAACGTGCGAATGCTGACGTTTGAAATGCCTGAGAAAATGGTAAATACTTTATACGGAATAGGTGTAAATCCTGCGATGACAATCGCCATCGCTCCGTATTGTTGAAAGTATTGCTCGACTTTGTCCATTTTTTCATCAGAAATCAAATAGCGCAAAACCGGTCTGCCAAATTTTTTCCCGATGTACCATCCAAGCAAGGCGCCAAGTACGGAAGCGACGGTCGTTAAAAACGAAAACCATAATGCTTTCTCCGGCTGCGCGAGGCTTAACGGAATTAATAACACATCAGGCGGGATAGGGAAAAAAGAAGATTCCGTAAATGAAACGATAACTAAACCAATGACGCCAAACTCAAGCAACCATTGTTCAAGGTGATGAATCCATTGTGACATACGTAACGCTCCTTTGTTTTGTACATATTCCTTAACAAATATATCACTTTTTAGGCGATATATCACTCAGTTTAAAAAACAGAATTGTTATAAAAAAAAGACTATTTTCGTTTGCGGCGTAATTCATTGCTTTTCGTCTCAATAAGAGTATTCTAATAGATAGACGAATTTTTTTAAACTAAGGAGGAACATTTCGTGAGTGATTTATTTGCAGCCTTAAAACAAAAGGTGGCAGGGAAAAATGTAACGATCGTGTTTCCAGAAGGATTAGATGAACGTATTTTAACAGCTGTCGGACGTCTAGCGGCAGAAAATGTATTACAGCCGATTGTCATCGGCGATCAAGAAGCTGTCGTTCAAAAGGCGAAAGAGCTCGGCTTGACGTTGGAAAAAGTAGAAATCGTTGATCCGCGCTCATATGAAGGAATGGATGAAATGGTGGCGGCTTTCATTGAACGCCGAAAAGGGAAAGTCACAGAAGAAGATGCTCGCAACATTTTACTTGGTGAAAACTATTTTGGCACAATGCTCGTCTATATGGGAAAAGCGCACGGTCTTGTTAGCGGCGCCGCGCATTCGACGGCAGATACTGTACGTCCCGCGCTACAAATTATTAAGACGAAACCGGGCATTCGTAAAACGTCTGGCGTATTCATCATGGTGCGTGGCGATGAGAAATATGTATTTGCCGATTGTGCGATTAACATTGCACCAGATAGCCAAGATTTAGCAGAAATCGCTGTAGAGAGTGCACAAACAGCGAAAATGTTTGATATTGAGCCGCGTGTAGCGATGCTTAGCTTCTCAACGAAAGGATCAGCGAAATCGCCAGAAACAGAAAAAGTGATCGAGGCGGTGCGCATCGCAAAAGAAATGGCGCCGGAGTTAACGCTTGATGGCGAGTTTCAATTTGATGCCGCGTTCGTTCCATCTGTGGCGAAAAAGAAAGCGCCAGATTCCGTTATTCAAGGTGATGCGAACGTCTTTATTTTCCCAAGTTTAGAAGCAGGAAATATCGGCTATAAAATTGCTCAACGTCTCGGCAATTTTGAAGCAGTTGGTCCAATTTTACAAGGATTAAATCAGCCAGTAAACGATTTATCCCGCGGATGCAACGCCGAAGATGTATACAAATTATCACTTATCACAGCAGCGCAGGCGCTTGCGGCGATGGAATGATGAGCGAATTGTTGCAACAACAAACGTGGCGAGTGATCGATCATACGAGCCTCGGGCCATCGTTTGATGCGAAGCAGTCATTTGCGTTTGATGATGCGCTTTGTGAATCGGTTGGTCGCGGTCAGTCACAGCCGGTTGTTCGCTTATGGGTGCATCATCAGACGGTTGTGCTCGGCATTCAAGATACGAAATTGCCGTACATTGAAAAAGGACTCGCCTACTTACATGAACAAGGTTGGCGTACGATCGTTCGCAACTCTGGTGGGTTGGCGGTCGTATTAGATGAAGGGGTTTTAAACGTTTCGCTTATTTTTCCTGATACAAAAAAAGGAATTGATATTGATCGAGGATATGAAGCGATGGCGACACTCATTGCACGCATGTTGCCAGAAGCACGCGTGCAAGCAGGGGAAGTTGTTGGCTCGTATTGTCCGGGAAGTTTTGATTTAAGCATTGATGGAAAAAAGTTTGCGGGCATTTCACAGCGCCGCATTCGAGGCGGTGTTGCCGTGCAAGTATATATATGTGCAAACGAAAGCGGCGCAACACGAGCGGAGTTTATTCGTCAGTTTTATGAGCGAGCGTTGGCGGGAGAACAAACGAAGTTTACGTATCCGACAATCGTTCCACATACGATGGCATCATTAAGTGAACTGCTCGGTAAAGAAATGACTGTTTCAGCGCTGATCATCCGACTATATGAAGCGCTCCAAGCGTTTGGAAGTAGGCTCGAGCCATCATCGCTCACCCCGGAAGAGTGGGAGCGATATTACATGTATTTTCAGCGTATGATTGACCGAAACGAGACGATGTTGCCGAAATAAAAAAGCTGTCCGATGTGACAGCTTTTTTACTCGGCAATCTTTTCGATTTTTTCTAAATTTCCGTTGCGGTCCATTTTGAAAATAGGGGGCTTAAACTCATCTTCTGAAATTTCCATTTGTCTTGCACGGTTAATGATGCGTGCCATCGTTCCGTAATCTTCGCGTAATTCTTCATTTTCTTTTTGAAGTTTTGTAAATTGTTGTTCTAGTTGTTTATATTGTTGTTGTAGTTGTTCGAGCTCAAGTTTTAGCTGCTTATTTTCTACTAGCGCTGTTTCTTGACCGATATACGATTGTTTTAAAGAGTGCAAAAAAGCAATGACATGGTCAAGCGTTAACTGACTTGTTTCGACATGTTCATATTCATTCGCCTGCACTTCTAACGGTTCCATTCCTAACTCTTCAAGCGAAGGTACAGGAGGTGTATAAAGCGGCCGTTTTCGCAACGCATGTTTATTTCCAAGTGCGCGTTGCCGTTGTTTACGGAACTTCTTTGCCATTTGTAACGATTCTTCGTACTGTTGACGCACGACTGCATTCCAGCGAAACCCGCATGCCGCTGACGTGCGGTTTAATTTATCGCCCACTTCTTCAAACGCATTTAACTGCGTGCTCCCTTCGCGCACATGGCGCAACACCGTTTCAGCTAGCAATAAATCTTCTTCTTCAGTCCAAGCATCTTGTCGTTTTTTTGTCATGAAAAAAACTCCTTTCACATTCTTTTACTTTCATAATCACCAAAAAACAAGAAAGATATACTATTTTTCAAAGGAAATAGATGTAGCTTGCATTGTTCGCGTATACGCGTTAGAATACTCGTTAGCGAAAAGGAGTGAGGACGTTATGCAAAATGAATTTCGCGTCTGTGACGATTGCCAAGCAACAAACTTAAAAACGTTGTTGCCAAGGTTAAAAAAGTTGGATCCGAACGCCACGATTGAAATCGGTTGCCAATCATATTGCGGTCCGGGTCGAAAAAAAGTGTTTGCGTTCGTCAACAATCGCCCTGTATCAGCGATGACGGAAGATGAATTAATAGAAAAGATTGCTGCGAAGTTGAAAAAATAAAAAATCGCCTTTGTGTTCGAAGGTGATTTTTTTCTTTATTTCAGGAAAAAGGAAGTCTTTGTTTTTTACAAAGAACGCTCTATAATAAAGCTATGTTATGAACGGAAGAGAGGGAGAAGGATTGTATCCCAACGAAAAATTAAGCGAAGAGAAAGTGTTTAAAGATCCGGTGCATCGGTATGTGCATGTGCGTGATAAAGTTATTTGGGATTTAATTGGTACAAAAGAATTTCAACGGTTGCGCCGCATTAAACAGCTCGGTACGACGTATTTGACGTTTCACGGCGCGGAGCATAGTCGCTTTAATCATTCACTTGGTGTCTATGAAATTGTCCGTCGCATCGTTGACGATGTGTTCGCCGGCCGACCGGATTGGGATGAAAACGAGCGCTTGCTTTGTTTATGCGCTGCGCTTTTGCACGATTTAGGACATGGACCGTTTTCGCATTCGTTTGAAAAAGTGTTTCATCTTGATCATGAACAATTTACGCGCGCAATTATTTTAGGCGATACGGAAGTAAATGCGGTGCTCCGTCGCGTATCGTTTGATTTTCCGAAAAAAGTGGCGGAAGTCATTGCGAAGACGTACGAAAATAAGCTTGTCGTTAGCCTCATTTCAAGCCAAATTGACGCCGATCGTATGGACTATTTATTGCGCGATGCGTACTATACAGGCGTCAGTTACGGGCATTTTGATATGGAACGTATTTTGCGTGTCATGCGTCCCCGCGAAGAGCAAGTCGTCATTAAACGAAGCGGCATGCATGCGGTAGAAGATTATATTATGAGCCGATATCAAATGTATTGGCAAGTATATTTCCATCCCGTCACGCGTAGCGCCGAAGTCATTTTAACGAAAATTTTGCACCGTGCGAAACATTTATATTTAGCTGGTTATACATTTCAAACACCTCCTGTTCATTTCCAATCTCTTTTTCATGGAAATATGCAACTAGAAGACTACTTGAAACTAGATGAAGCGGTAACATTATATTATTTTCAACAATGGCAAGATGAACGAGATACGATTTTAAGCGATTTATGCTGTCGCTTTATGCATCGTAATTTATTTAAATACGTCGAATTTCAACCGACGAATGAGGAAATGAAAAAGCTAGTGGAATTGACGACGTTGTTTAAAAAAGCAGGCATTGACCCGGATTATTATTTAGTCGTTGATTCTTCATCGGATCTTCCTTACGATTTTTACCGACCGGGAGAAGAAGAGGAGAGGCTTCCGATTTATTTGTTAATGCCGAATGGGGAGTTGCGTGAATTATCGCGGGAATCGACGATTGTTGATGCGATTTCCGGGAAACGGCGCACCGATCATAAATTATACTTTCCGCAAGATTTTCTCGATGATTTATCGACAAAACGAAACGTGAAGAAAAAAATTAAACAACTTTTATATGAATAGGAGATGAGGGCGTTGCTTTTCGAGCATGCGAAAATGTTGAAAGCGTTAGCAGCAGTAGGGGAAATTGTCGGTCGAAAAAAACTACAAAAAATGATTTACATTGCGAAAAAGATGAAGTTTCCTTTTTATGAAAAGTTCGACTTTCATTTTTACGGTCCGTATTCGGAAGAATTGACGTTGCGTATGGAAGAGTTATGTAACGTTGGCTTTGTGCAAGAAATGAAAGAAAAAAAAGGCGGGTACTATCAATATCGTTACGTGTTGACGGAAGCGGGCGAGCAGTTTTTGACGCACTATCATTTGGACATGCCTGATTTAGACGTTTGTTTACGCAGTTTAAATGAACAAAGTGCAAGATTTTTAGAGCTAGTTTCGACGATTTTATATTTTGAAGATTTAAGTAAAGATGAAGTGAAAGAAAAAGTATTTACATTAAAAAGCAAACAGCGGTATACGGAAGAAGAAATAGAGGAAGCGTACCGTTATATTGAGCAGTTGCGCGAACAAGCGTACATAAAAAGCTGACCCGTTATGGTCAGCTTTCGTCGCTTAATCGTTTGCCACCAATCGCATAATGATTTTTCGACATTTCTTCAATAAAGACGACAATTTTTTCTTTCGGTGCACCTGTCGTTTCCGCAACGGCTTCTGTTACTTTCTCAACGAGCGCTCGTTTCTGTTCTTCTGTGCGTCCTTCAAGCATTTTTACTGTTACATATGGCATGGCCACCGCCCCTTTCCTCTTCATTCGACAATCGTTATTATACCATTCATCGACCGTTCTCAGTAGTGCTTTCCCTTGTTTTTCGTGTATAATAATCAAAAAATAAAAACGTTTGAAAAGGAGAAGAAACGTGGACCAATTTTTAGCATATCCGCTTCGAGAAATACCGTATGTTGTATTGGCGCTTGCGCTTGCATTTTCTGTTCATGAATTTGCGCACGCATACGTGGCGTATAAATTTGGCGATCCGACGGCAAAACAACAAGGGAGGCTGACGTTGTCGCCGCTCGCCCATTTAGACATATTAGGGACGTTGCTTATTTTCATTGCCGGATTTGGTTGGGCGCGTCCGGTGCCGGTCAATCGTGGCTATTTCCGTCATCCACGTGTGGCGGGTATTCTCGTTTCTGTCGCTGGCCCGCTCAGCAATTTGTTGCTTGCGGCTATCGGTTTTGCTTTATGGTATGGAATGATTCGCATCGGCATATTTGACTTTATTCCAATATGGTTTCGAGACGGGTTGTATCAGTTTTTTGAAATTTATATCGGATTGAATATTTTACTGTTCGTTTTTAACTTATTGCCGTTTCCTCCGCTTGACGGGTATCGCATCATCGAAGATTTAGCGCCGATGCATATACGTGCAAAAATGACACAATTTGAAAATTATGGAGCGCTCATTTTTTTAATTCTCATTTTCACGCCATTAGATCAATATACGATTCGACCAATTTTCCACGTAGCCATTCCAACGGTTGCTCAATGGCTACAAGACATATTTTCAACGCTCATTTTATGATGAAAGGATGAACGATCGTGGAAGAGAAAAAAAAGCCGATGTTTAACATTATTAAAAAAGAGCCGAAAGTGCACGGAACGTTTGGTACAGGGGTGCTTAGTTTGGCGAACGTTTCTCCTGTCATTATCGATGTTGAAGCAGGCGAAGCGTTTATTGATATGGGAGCGATGCATGCGCGCAGCGTCGTAGAGAAAGGCATTAAGTTCACACCAAATCGTGATGAAGTGCCAAACGGCAAGCCTTATTGGCTCGTCTGGGTAACGATTGATCAGGCGGAAGAAGGGGCGTATTATGCCGGGGTGACAGCATGCGAAATGACGGTCGATCGTGCGGCGCGTCGTGGATATAAATCGCTTCCTGAGCATGTGAACCGCATGGACAAATCATTAAAGCGTCATATTATTGTCGATCATATGGATGCGCGGTCAAAAGAGGTGTTAGCTTCGTTTTTACAACAACATAACCGCGACATGTGGGAACGCTCAAGCGAGGAGTTAAAACGTCAGCTTCAAAATCATGGATAAAATGTGACGGTTTTGTGAACGAAAACCTATGTATACTTGTCGTTGAGTGGGAAAAGGAGTAAACTAAAAGTACAAATGTAACACATGATAAAACTAGGACGCATAAACGCCCAAGCATACTCGCTTGGGCGTTTATGTTTAAAACCAATCAAACAACCGTTTTAACCACGAATCTTTTTCCTTTTTCTTTTTCTTCTTTTTCTTTTCCGCTGGATGGTCCTTGCAGTAGTCGGTCGGTTCTGTACCGACGACATAGTAGCTTAACCGTTTGATCGGACAAGCGGTTGTCGCAAGTTTCCCACTATGAGGATCGACATATACGCCAACGACGCCTTCTGGCGGTTCGAATGTCGCGACTTTTCTTCCGCGTAAACTATCTTCCATAAAATTGACCCAAATATGTTTGGCGTATTGTTTTTCGTCTGTGCGATCAATCGTTTCATCTCGGTCATATCCCGTCCAAACAGCTGTGACAAGTTGCGGCGTGAAACCGATCATCCAACTATCTGTTTTCGTCGTCCCCGATTTTCCAGCATATGGTCGAGTCATGCGTGACATAATCGACTGTCCTGTCACCGAAGCATAGTCATTTAATGTCGGATCAAACATGCCGGTCATTAAATGCGTCGTCACAAAAGCAAGTGCAGGATCGAGTATTTGTTCATCGTTTGATTGTTGTTCGTATAGCACTTTTCCTTCGAAGTTTGTCACTTTTTTAATAAATACAGGTTCGACCTTTTTTCCACCGTTGGCGATAATGCTGTAGGCGCGTGCCATATCCATCACCTTAACGGGCGACGTCCCGAGCGCAAGCGATGGCACTTGTTTCAGTTTGCTTGTAATGCCAAGTTGTTTGGCGATGGCGACAAGCTTGTCTTGTCCGAGCAACAAATGCGTTTTTACGGCATAGACGTTGTCAGATAAGGCAATCGCTTGAGCGAGTGTAATTGTATCGTTCGCGTAATAGTTGTTAAAGTTGCGCGGTGCATATGTCGAACCGTCTTCAAGTGTAAACGTCGTTGGTTCGCTACGTAACAACGTTGATGGGGTAAACCCATGTTGTAGCGCGACATAATATAAAAACGGCTTGAATGTAGAGCCAGGTTGACGTTTTGCTTGTGTTGCCCGATTAAATGGACTTTTCTCATAGTCACGCCCTCCGACAAGTGCTTTCACTTCACCTGTTTTCGGCTCCATCGCGACAAGCGCCACTTGAATGTTAGACTGCGAATGAATCGTTTCTTTTATTTTTGCTTCTGCGATTGCTTGCATGTCGATATCGAGCGTTGTATACACACGCAATCCGCCCATTTCAATCGTTTCTTCATCAAATCCGAGTTTTGTTTTTAACATTTGTTTGACCGCATCTTGAAAATACGGGGCG
The DNA here is from genome assembly GCF_001996285.1 of Anoxybacillus kestanbolensis. Classification (NCBI taxonomy): domain Bacteria; kingdom Bacillati; phylum Bacillota; class Bacilli; order Caryophanales; family Anoxybacillaceae; genus Anoxybacillus; species Anoxybacillus kestanbolensis. The sequence goes on from NZ_MQAD01000010.1 coordinate 91,633, forward strand.
ATCGTTTTTGTTTTCATATGCTCGCCGTTTGAAAAATGAAGCGGTTCATTTGCTGCTTTTTCGGCTTCTTTCTCGGATAAAAATTTTGCCTCGACCATCGAATGTAAGACAATGCGTTGCCGTTTTTTTGCTCGTTCCATATCCACAAGCGGCGAATAGTAGCTCGGGCCTTTCGGAATGCCTGCGAGCATCGCTGCTTCCGCTACGGTTAAATCGCGGGCCGATTTTCCGAAATAAAAGTTGGCGGCTGCCTCAATGCCGTATACACCATGTCCGTAATAAATGGTGTTTAAATATCCTTCTAAAATGTCGTTTTTTTCGTAGTTTGCTTCCAGTTGAATCGTATACAGTGCTTCTTGTATTTTTCGCCACCACGTTTTTTCGTAGCTTAAAAATAAGTTGCGGGCATATTGTTGAGTAATTGTGCTTGCTCCTTGCACTTTTTTCATCGCTTTAATATCTGCGACGATCGCCCCAGCGATGCGCTTCAAGTCGAAACCGTAGTGGTCAAAAAATTTTCGATCTTCCACCGCAATCGTCGCTTCAATGGCGTGTTGAGACATATCGGATAGTTTTATCCAATATCTTTTTCCTCCGTAATGATTTTCACCAATTTTCGTTCCGTCTTCTGCATAAAAAATTGTGGATTGCGGAACGGCTAAAGGGGGAGGGCCTTTCCATTTCGCAAATATAATAAGCCCGGCGATCGTGAGTGTGCATAACAAGCTAGCAACAAAAGCGAACAAAAGAAAGAGTCGCATATATTTAAACGTTCGTTTCCATCGTTCGATGGCAATCGTCTCCATAGCCATCACCTCATTTTTTACGTTTACAATTTAGTATAAAAACATTTTTATTTTTTTAAACGTTTTCTAGCAATTTTTACTTGAAATTTTGCTAGATTGCTCTATACTTTTTCATGTTTAGCATTTTATTTTTTGGGCATGATAAGCGGTGCATTATTGACGAAAGGGTGTTCAATATGGAACTTTGGTTTACTGAAAAACAGACGGACAACTTTGGGATTACAGCACGAATTAAACGCACTTTACATACAGAGCAAACGGAATTCCAAAAGCTCGATATGGTCGAAACAGAAGAATTCGGGAACATGCTTATTTTAGACGGAATGGTGATGACAACGCAAAAAGATGAGTTCGTCTATCATGAAATGGTGGCGCACGTTCCGTTATTTACGCATCCAAATCCAGAAAACGTTCTTGTTGTTGGTGGCGGAGACGGCGGTGTCATTCGTGAAGTGTTAAAGCATCCGAGCGTGAAAAAAGCGACGCTTGTTGAAATTGACGGCAAAGTGATCGAGTATTCGAAAAAATATTTGCCAGAAATCGCCGGTCAATTGGACGACCCACGCGTTGAAGTGAAAGTAGATGACGGCTTTATGCATATTGCGCAAAGTGAAAATAAATATGACGTCATTATGGTTGACTCGACAGAACCTGTTGGCCCAGCGGTGAATTTATTTACAAAAGGGTTTTATGCAGGCATTGCGAAAGCGTTAAAAGAAGACGGTATTTTTGTTGCGCAAACAGACAACCCTTGGTTTAAAGCAGATTTAATTCGCACCGTTCAACGTGATGTGCGCGAAATTTTCCCGATTACGCGTTTATATATCGCAAACATTCCGACGTACCCAAGCGGTATGTGGACGTTCACCCTCGGTTCGAAAAAGTATGATCCGCTTGAAGTAAGCGATGACCGTTTCCATGACATCGAAACGAAATATTACACAAAACAGCTTCATAAAGCATGCTTCGTATTGCCGAAATTTGTTGAAGACTTAGTGAAGTAAGGAGAGAAAACGATGCGATTTGATGAAGCGTATTCTGGCAACGTATTTATTAAGAGCCACCCAAATTTTGAAGAAAGTCAGGCGGTTATTTATGGAATGCCAATGGACTGGACAGTGAGCTATCGCCCAGGTTCTCGCTTCGGTCCAGCGCGCATTCGCGAAGTGTCGATCGGGCTTGAAGAATATAGTCCATATTTAGACCGCGAGCTTGATGAAGTGAAATATTTTGATGCGGGTGATATTCCTTTACCGTTCGGTAACGCTCAGCGCAGTTTAGACATGATTGAACAGTTTGTCGATCGTATATTGGAAGCTGGAAAGTTTCCGCTCGGTCTTGGCGGCGAGCATTTAGTGTCTTGGCCAGTTATGAAAGCGGTATATAAGAAATATCCAGACTTAGCAATTATTCATATGGATGCGCACACAGATTTACGCGAACATTACGAGGGTGAACCGTTGTCGCACTCGACGCCAATTCGTAAAATTGCTGAGCTGATCGGACCGAAAAATGTATATTCTTTCGGTATCCGTTCTGGAATGAAAGAAGAATTTGAATGGGCGAAACAAAACGGGATGTATATTGCGAAATTTGACGTACTTGAGCCGTTAAAAGAGGTGCTTCCAACGCTTGCAGGCCGCCCGGTATATGTGACAATCGACATTGACGTATTAGATCCAGCGCATGCGCCGGGAACAGGAACTGTTGATGCAGGAGGCATTACATCGAAAGAGCTATTAGCTGCGATTCATGCGATTGCGCGCTCCGATGTGCGCGTTGTCGGAGCAGATTTAGTCGAAGTTGCGCCTGTATATGATCACTCTGAACAAACAGCCAACACAGCAAGCAAACTCGTGCGCGAAATGCTTCTCGGTTGGGTAAAATAAAGACAAAAATCCCTGTCCGCGCGACAGGGATTTTTTTTCATAAAAGTATTGCCAACATCATACATTGAAAGTAACATTTACATGATGGAAACGTTTGAAAGGAGGTGAGAAAAATGGGTATTCGATTGATTAAAATTTCGGCTGTTTATTTCGCAATTGGCGTCTGTTTAGGGCTTTATATGTCGATGACGCACGTTTTTACATTTACACCTGTCCACGTCCATATTAACTTGCTCGGTTGGACGGCGTTGACGCTTGCTGGCATTTTATATCATTTATTCCCTCATATTGCGGAAACAAAAACAGCGAAAGCACACTTTTGGCTTCATAACATCGGATTACCAGCGATGATGATCGGTTTAGCGTTTGTCGTTTCTGGAAATGAAGCATTCATTCCGCTCACAGCGATCGGAGGTACTCTTGTGACGCTCGCGGTGCTCGTGTTTGCATGGAATGTATTAAAAAACTTAAAGCAAGCGTAACCTGTTCGGCGGTCTCTAAAAAGAGGCCGCCTATTGCATGTATGCGCCTCTTTTTCTATACTTATCTACAGTCACAACAACAGCGAGGATGTGGGGAAGGTGAACGGAGTACCGATACAGCTAAAGCAGGTGACAGAAATTCGCGACGGTGCACGAAAAGAAATTGTTGTCATTGAGGCAAATGGTTTATACTACTTAAAAGGAGACGCAACGTATGTAACGTTTGAAGAGACGTATGAAGGAGAAACGATCAAAAACGTCGTGAAAATTGCCAATGATGAAGTCGTCGTTCTCCGTTCCGGTGCGATCTCGATGCGACATACGTTTCGCAAGCAGTCGGAAACGATCGGCACGTACGAAAGCCCGATGGCGCGCTGGGAAATGAAAACAAAAACAGAACAAGTGCTGTATCAGTATAACGAGAAAACGAAAAAAGGGCAGTTGTTTTTTTCTTACATACTCCATTTATCAGGGAAACACGTTGGTCGTCATACGGTGACGATTTCGTTTAAGGAGGCAAAAAAATGAACATTGTTGAACAAATGAAACAAAAGTTAAAAGAAGAAATCAGGGAAGCAGTCATTCGCTCAGGAGTCGCGACAGAAGCGGACGTTCCAAACATCATTTTAGAGACGCCAAAAGATAAAGCGCACGGCGACTATTCAACAAACGTTGCGATGCAACTCGCGCGCGTTGCAAAAAAGGCACCACGCATGATTGCGGAAGACATTGTACGCCATTTTAACGGTGAAGCTGTGTTCGTGAAAAAAGTGGACATTGCTGGACCAGGGTTTATTAATTTTTACATGGACAATCGCTATTTAACAGAACTCGTTCCAACCATTTTACAAGCAGGGGACGCATACGGTGAAACAAACGTCGGCAACGGTCAAAAAGTGCAAGTTGAGTTCGTCTCCGCAAACCCGACAGGTAGTTTGCACTTAGGTCACGCACGTGGAGCAGCGGTTGGTGATTCGTTATGCAACATTTTGAAAAAAGCAGGTTTTGACGTCACGCGAGAATATTACATTAACGACGCCGGAAACCAAATTGCTAACTTAGCCAAGTCGGTCGAAGCGCGCTATTTTCAAGCGCTTGGCATTGATAAAGATATGCCAGAAGACGGCTACTTCGGTGAAGATATTATTGAACTAGGGAAAAAATTAGCAGAAGAACATGGCGACAAGTTTGTCGCGCTCGATGAACAAGAGCGACTTCAACAGTTTCGCGAGTACGGATTAGCGTTTGAAATGGATAAAATTAAAAAAGATTTAGCGGACTTCCGCGTCACGTTTGACGTATGGTATTCGGAAACGTCTCTTTACCATAACGGAAAAATCGAAAAGGCGCTTGAGACATTGCGCGAAAAAGGACATATTTACGAACAAGATGGCGCGACATGGTTCCGTTCGACGACATTCGGTGACGACAAAGACCGCGTGCTCATCAAACAAGATGGCACGTACACATATTTATTGCCAGATATTGCGTATCATCAAGATAAACTTGAGCGCGGGTTTGAAAAAATTATTAACATTTGGGGAGCCGATCATCACGGTTACATTCCGCGCATGAAGGCGGCGATCGCTGCGCTCGGATACGACCCTGATGTATTAGAAGTTGAAATTATTCAGCTTGTCAGCTTGTATCAAAACGGTGAAAAAGTGCGCATGAGCAAGCGGACAGGAAAGGCTGTTACGTTGCGCGACTTAATGGAAGAAGTCGGACTAGACGCCACGCGCTATTTCTTTGCGATGCGCTCATCGGATACGCATTTAGATTTTGATATGGACTTAGCGGTGTCGCAATCGAATGAAAACCCTGTGTACTATGCGCAATATGCTCATGCACGTGTATGCAGCATGCTTCGTCAAGGTGAAGAACAAGGATTATCTTATGATGGGCAACTCTCTTTCACATACGAATTAGCGGAAAAAGAAATCGACTTATTGAAAAAACTCGGAGAGTTTCCTTCAGCTGTTGCGGAAGCAGCGGTGAAACGTTCACCACATCGCATGACGAACTACATTTTTGATCTTGCTTCAGCGTTGCATAGTTTTTACAACGCGGAAAAAGTGCTTGATGCAACGAATGTTGAAAAAAGCCGCGCTCGCCTGGCGCTTATGAAAGCTGTACAAATTACATTGAAAAATGCGTTAGCGCTTGTTGGTGTACATGCACCGGAAAAAATGTAATGCAAAAGAGGGTGTCCTCAATAGGGCACCCTTTCTCATTACAACAATGGAGACATCAAAGTCGCAACGCCTTCTTTTAGTCGGTCAAGCCAAGGCAGCTTGCGAAAATATTCCGCTGTCAATAATGTAGATGTGTCGATGTCGCGAGCGATCGTTTGTTTCACATATTGAATGAACGGTTTGTCATATATGTAACAATTCATTTCGTAGTTGATGAACAAACTGCGATGATCGAAATTCGCTGTGCCGATATTACATATATCGTCATCGATGACAATTACTTTTGCATGGTAAAACCCGTTATAAAACTGATAAATACGAGCTCCTGCGCGAAGAAGCTGACGAAAATAAGGAAATGAAGCTTCTTTGACAAACGGATGATCCGCTTGCATCGGGGCAATAATGGTTAGTTGAACACCTCGTTTCATCGCTTTCAAAAGAGCGTTCATCAATTTTTGGCTCGGAATGAAATACGGGGTACCGATCAAGATTTCCCTTTTCGCCTGTTCGATCAGTTGAATAAACTCATCCTCCAAATATGCTCCATCTGTCGGAAGAAAGCGGTGTTTCACCGTTCCTTTTTGAAGGGGTGGAAAATACCGTTCATCATCTCCAAACGATTGCCCAGTCGCTTTTTTCCAATCTTCTTGGAATTGTCGCTGCAAATCATGAACCCCTTCTCCCATAATTTTCAAATGATAGTCGCGCCAATGGCCAAACTTCGGATCTTGACCAATATATTCTTTTCCGACGTTAAACCCACCTAAATAGCCAACTTTTCCATCAATAACGGTAATTTTTCGGTGATTTCGTTCGTTCAATTTGTAGAAAAAAAACGGCAATGTTGGACGATTCGCAAAGGCAAATTGCCCGCTTTTTTGTCGGAGGGATGACGGTAGCCCGAAACTGCCAACCCAATCAACAAGTAGACGCACTTCTACTCCTTCATTTACTTTTTGCTCAAGTAAAGAAAAAAATCGTTGCCCGATTTCATCATTGCGTACGATGTAAAATAAAATGTGAATATGATGTTTCGCTTGCTCTAATTGCGCGAAATAGTCTTCAAACAACGTTTCACCCGTCGTAAATAGCGTGATGTCGCTTTGTCGTTCGACACCGATTTTTTTTCGTGCTGTCGTTTTTGACACTTTATCGCCCCATTTATAATCGAGCAAAAGAAGAAACAATAAAATAATAGCAACTATGAGCCAGCGCATGCCCCCACTCCTTTCATTGTTGTAGTTTTCCCAAAAAGAAAATAAAAAATGAGAAAAAATATTGACTGAATGCTCATTCATTATATAATGAAAGTAAGTTTGTTCAGAAAATTTATTTTATTTTTACAACAAAGGGGGAAGGGTATTGTGCTTTGGTTGAACTGGATTGTTTTTTTACTTGTGACAGCGTACGCCGTTCATTTGTTTGTGTATCTCGTGAAAACGCGCATTGCGTATATTAAGTTAGGGAAAAAAGTTGAGTTTGATGGAAAAGTGAAAGAGCGTCTACAAAACATATGGGTGAACGTCTTTGGGCAAAAAAAGCTGTTAAAAGACAAAAAAAGCGGCATTATTCACGTCATGTTCTTTTACGGCTTTATTCTCGTTCAGTTTGGTGCCATTGATTTCATTATTAAAGGGCTTGTGCCAGGGGCGCACTTGCCGCTCGGGCCACTTTATCCAGCGTTTACGTTTTTCCAAGAAATTGTCACATTGCTTATTTTAGTGGCGGTGTTATGGGCGTTTTATCGCCGTTACATCGAAAAGCTCGTCCGTTTAAAACGTGATTTCAAAGCAGGACTTGTCCTTATTTTTATCGGTGGACTAATGCTTTCGGTGTTATTCGGTAACGGTATGGGACGCATTTGGCATAACGAAGGATCATCATGGAGCGAACCTGTCGCTTCTGCCATTGCGCTTGCGTTTAGTTGGGTAGGCGAAACAGGAGCAGCGGCGTTGTTTTTTGTCGCTTGGTGGGTGCATTTGCTTATTTTATTAACGTTTTTAGTGTACGTGCCACAATCAAAACACGCCCATTTAATCGCCGGACCAGTTAACGTCTTTTTCAGCCGATTAACGAGACCGAAACTTGAAAAAATCAACTTTGAAGATGAGACACAAGAATCGTTTGGCGTCGGGAAAATTGAAGACTTTAAGCAAACGCAACTTATCGATTTATATGCCTGTGTCGAGTGCGGGCGCTGTACGAACATGTGCCCAGCAACGGGGACAGGGAAAATGTTATCACCGATGGATCTTATTTTAAAGTTGCGCGACCATTTAACAGAAAAAGGTGCAGCCATTACATCGAAAGCTCCTTGGGTGCCGACGTTTGCGTTTGCGAACACAAAAGGAAACCAGCTCGCTTTTATGGCACAAGGAATGCAAGAACAAGCCGCAACGATTGAAATGCCGAACTTAATTGGCGATGTCATTACGGAAGAAGAAATTTGGGCATGTACGACGTGTCGCAACTGTGAAGACCAATGCCCAGTTATGAATGAACATGTCGATAAAATTATTGATTTGCGTCGTTACCTCGTATTAACAGAAGGAAAGTTAAACCCAGATGCACAACGGGCGATGACAAATATCGAACGTCAAGGAAACCCATGGGGACTCAATCGCAAAGAAAAAGAAAATTGGCGCGAGTTGCGTGAAGATGTCCGCATTCCGACAGTAAAAGAAATGCAAAAAGCAGGGGAAGAATTCGAATATTTATTCTGGGTTGGTTCGATGGGTTCGTTCGATAATCGAAGCCAAAAAATTGCGTTAGCCTTTGCGCGTCTATTAAATGAAGCAGGCGTGAAATTTGCGATTTTAGGAAACAAGGAGAAAAACTCGGGCGATACGCCACGCCGTTTAGGAAACGAATTTTTATTCCAAGAATTAGCGACAGCCAATATTGCCGAATTTGAAAAAGCGGGCGTGAAAAAAATTGTGACGATCGACCCGCATGCGTATAACACATTCAAAAACGAATATCCAGATTTCGGCTTTGAAGCGGAAGTATATCACCATACGGAGTTACTAGCAAAGCTTGTTGAAGAAGGTCGTCTTGTCCCGAAATATGAAGTAAACGAAGTCGTGACATTCCATGATTCATGTTATTTAGGTCGATATAACGACGTATACGATGCACCGCGTCAAATTTTGAAAGCGATTCCGGGCGTGAAACTTGTTGAAATGGCACGCCATCGCGAAACAGGCATGTGTTGTGGCGCTGGTGGCGGATTAATGTGGATGGAAGAAACAACAGGCACCCGCATTAACGTCGCGCGCACAGAACAGGCGCTAGAAGTGAATCCGACAGTTATTAGCTCTGGCTGTCCGTACTGCTTAACAATGCTATCAGATGGTACGAAAGCAAAAGAAGTAGAAGAAAAAGTTGGCACGTATGATGTGGCGGAGTTGTTAGAAAAGGCGGTATTTGGACCTGTTCATTAAAAATTCTAAAAAAAATAAATAGTTTTATTTTTAAGATATTTTCAGTATAATGAAAGCAATAGGAAGGTGTGCGGCTTGTCGTGCGCCTTCTTTGCCCGTCCATCATTGAACGAGCGTTCGCTCAATATTTTTGAAAGGGCTTTCTTATAACGAAAAGGGGGAGAAACATGGGGAAAACGGTCATTGTTAGTGGGGTACGTACACCTTTCGGAAAGTTTGGTGGCAGTTTAAGCGCATTGAGCGCAGCGCAGCTTGGAGGTATTGCGATCAAAGAGGCGCTCGTGCGCGCAAATGTTAGTGCAGAAGATGTCGATGAAGTCGTATTTGGCACCGTATTGCAGGGTGGACAAGGACAACTTCCATCGCGGCAAGCAGCGAGAGAAGCGGGGATTCCGTGGGAGACAAAAACCGAAACGATTAATAAAGTGTGCGCCTCAGGGATGCGTAGCGTCACGCTCGGTGATCAAATCATTCGTGCTGGAGATGCGGACGTCATCGTTGCAGGTGGAATGGAATCGATGAGCAATGCGCCGTATATATTACCGAAAGCACGTTGGGGATTGCGTATGGGCGACTCGACGGTGAAAGATTTAATGGTCTATGATGGATTGACATGCAGTTTTACAGGTGTGCATATGGGTATTTACGGAAGTGAAACAGCAAAAGAGTTAGGCATTACGCGCGAAGAACAAGACCGCTGGGCGTATCGCAGCCATCAATTAGCGATTGCGGCGATCGAAAGCGGCAAATTTGCTGAAGAAATCGTCCCTGTTTCTATTCCACAACGAAAAGGGGAACCGATCACCGTAGCGGTGGATGAATCACCGCGTAAGGATACATCGCTTGAAAAATTAGCGAAACTGGCGCCCGTATTTGATCCAACAGGCACGATTACAGCAGGCAATGCGCCGGGGGTAAACGATGGAGCAGCTGCGCTCGTATTAATGAGCGAAGAGCGCGCGCAAAAAGAAGGGCTCACGCCACTTGCGACAATTGTAGCCCATACGGCGATTGCCATTGAAGCGAAAGATTTTCCGAAAACACCAGGCATCGTCATCAACGAATTGTTGCGTAAAACAGGCAAAACCGTAAACGACATTGACTTATTTGAAATTAACGAAGCGTTTGCTGCTGTCGCTTTAGCAAGCATGAAAATTGCTGACTTGCCAGAAGAAAAAGTAAATGTAAACGGCGGTGCCATTGCGCTTGGGCATCCGATCGGAGCGAGCGGAGCGCGCATTATGATTACGTTAATTCATGAATTGAAACGTCGCGGAGGCGGCCTTGGCATTGCAGCGATTTGTAGCGGTGGCGGTCAAGGCGATGCAATAATGATTGAAGTTCATTAATGGGGGATGGGGACATGAAAAAAGTGATGGTTGTTGGCGCAGGCCAAATGGGATCAGGAATTGCCCAAGTGTGCGCAACGGCAGGGTATGATGTCATTTTAAATGATGTCAACGAAGAGCGTGTACAATGGGGGCTCAACAATATTGCAAAAAGCATCAATAAATTTGTTGAAAAAGGAACGTTAAGTGAACAACAGCGCGATGAAGCAATGGGTCGCATTCGTACATCGACAAATTTGCAAGATGGAAGCGATGTCGATGTCGTCATTGAAGCTGTTGTTGAAAATATGGATGTGAAAACAGCACTGTTTGCACAACTAGACGAAATTACACCTTCGCATGCCATTCTAGCAACAAATACGTCCTCTTTACCGATTACAGAAATTGCCGCAGCAACGAAACGACCAGAAAAAGTCATTGGCATGCATTTTATGAATCCGGTACCAATTATGAAACTTGTCGAAATTATTCGCGGTCTTGCGACGGCTGACGAAGTGTATGAAGCGATTGAGCAAATGACAAAAACGTTAGGAAAAGTACCGGTTGAAGTGAACGACTTCCCAGGGTTTGTTTCCAATCGTGTATTAATGCCGATGATTAACGAAGCGATTTATTGTTTATACGAAGGCGTTGCCACAAAGGAAGCGATCGACGAAGTGATGAAGCTCGGAATGAATCATCCGATGGGACCGCTCACTTTAGCGGATTTTATTGGCTTAGATACGTGTTTATACATTATGGAAGTGCTTCATGATGGGCTTGGTGACGATAAATACCGCCCATGTCCGCTTTTACGCAAATATGTGAAAGCGGGTTGGCTCGGACGAAAAACAGGGCGAGGATTTTACACGTACGAATAAAGGAGTTGACACCATGAATTTTCATTTTACAGAAGAACAACAAATGATGCGTCAAATGGTGCGCGAGTTTGCAGCAAATGAAATTGCACCGTTCGTCGAGCATATGGAGCGCGGAGAGTTTCCGCGCCCTATCCTTAAAAAAATGGCGGAGCTTGGGTTAATGGGCATTACCGTTCCTGAACAATACGGTGGAGCGGGGATGGATTTTACATCATATATCATTGCGATACATGAAATTTCAAAAGTGAGCGCAACCGTTGGAGTCATTTTATCTGTCCATACGTCTGTCGGCACCAATCCGATTTTATATTTTGGAACGGAAGAGCAAAAGCAAAAATATGTGCCGAAGCTAGCGAGCGGGGAATATTTAGGGGCGTTTTGCTTAACGGAGCCAGGGGCAGGATCGGATGCGGCAAGCTTAAAAACGACAGCTATTCGCGACGGCGATCATTACGTATTAAACGGCTCGAAAGTATTTATTACCAATGGTGGAGAAGCGGACACGTACATCGTATTTGCCCGTACAAATCCAGAAGAAAAAGGAAGTAAAGGAGTAAGCGCATTTATCGTTGAAAAACATACCCCAGGTCTTGTCATCGGAAAAGACGAGAAAAAAATGGGGCTTCACGGATCGCGCACCGTTCAATTATCGTTTGAAGATATGCGCGTACCAGCAGAAAATTTGCTCGGTCAAGAAGGCGATGGCTTTAAAATCGCGATGGCTAATTTAGATAGCGGTCGCATCGGAATTGCAGCGCAATCGCTCGGCATTGCGGAAGCAGCGCTTGAACATGCGACGAATTATGCGAAAGAACGCATTCAATTCGGTAAGCCAATTGCAGAACAACAAGGCGTTGCTTTTAAACTAGCCGATATGGCCACGAACGTTGAAGCGGCTAAACTGCTTGTTTATCGTGCAGCGTTTTTACGCTCAAACGGTATGCCATGTGGAAAAGAAGCGTCGATGGCGAAGCTTTTTGCATCGAAAACGGCGATGGAAAACGCCATTGAAGCGGTACAAATTTTCGGAGGCAACGGTTATACCGAAGACTATCCGGTTGAACGATTATTCCGCGATGCGAAAGTATGTGAAATTTACGAAGGAACGAGCGAAATTCAGCGGCTCGTCATTAGTAAACATTTGTTTAGGGGGATGGGGAAATGAACTTTCAATTAAGCGAAGAGCATGAAATGATACGAAAAATGGTGCGCGACTTTGCGAAAAACGAAGTTGCACCAACCGCAGCAGAACGCGATGAAGAAGAACGTTTTGATCGCGACATTTTTAATAAAATGGCAGATCTCGGTTTGACGGGCATCCCATGGCCAGAGGAATACGGCGGTATCGGTAGCGACTATTTGGCATACGTCATCGCGGTGGAGGAGCTTTCAAAGGTATGCGCATCGACGGGAGTGACGCTTTCTGCTCACATTTCATTAGCAAGTTGGCCAATTTATAAATTTGGGACAGAACAACAAAAACAAACGTATTTACGAGCACTAGCGACAGGGGAAAAGCTTGGGGCGTACGGTTTATCTGAGCCGGGTGCAGGTTCTGACGTGTCAGCGATGAAAACGCGTGCGGTGCGTGATGGTGATCATTACGTATTAAACGGTTCAAAAGTATGGATTACAAACGGTGGAGAAGCGGACATTTATGTCGTTTTTGCGGTGACAGATCCAGAGAAAAAGCACCGCGGCATTAGCGCATTTATTGTTGAGAAAGGAACGCCTGGTTTTTCGATCGGGAAAAAAGAGAAAAAGCTCGGCATTCGTTCATCGCCAACAACGGAGCTCATTTTTGAAGATTGTCGCATTCCGAAAGAAAATTTGCTCGGTGAAGAAGGAGAAGGATTTAAAATTGCGATGATGACGCTTGATGGCGGTCGGAATGGTATCGCAGCGCAGGCGGTTGGCATCGCGCAAGGGGCGTTAGATGCAGCGGTAGAATATGCGAAAGGACGTATTCAATTCGGCAAGCCAATTGCAGAACAACAAGGCATTGCCTTTAAACTAGCTGACATGGCAACTGCTATTGAAGCTGCTCGTTTACTAACGTATCAAGCGGCGTGGCTTGAATCAAACGGTTTACCGTACGGAAAAGAATCTGCGATGGCGAAATTGTTTGCAGGGGATACAGCAATGAAAGTCACCGTGGAGGCAGTACAAATTTTCGGTGGCTACGGTTATACGAAAGACTATCCAGTCGAACGGTTTATGCGCGATGCAAAAATTACGCAAATTTATGAAGGCACGCAAGAAATTCAACGCATCGTCATTTCAAGAATGTTGACGAAATAGGAGTGATGTGATGAAAAAACGTGAAGTGCCCGCGTCTGTGAAAGACGAACGGCTTGTGAAAAAAAGGCGTAATCAAATGATAAAAGGGGCGATTTCGCTATTTAAGCAAAAGGGGTTTCATCAAACGACGACGCGCGAAATTGCCCGCGCTTCTGGCTTTAGCATCGGAACGTTATACGAATACATTCGCAAAAAAGAAGATGTCCTTTATTTAGTGTGCGATCGGATTTACGATGAAGTGCGCGATCGTATGGAGCAAGCAATCGATACGACAAAAGGGGATTTAGACGGTTTAAAATTAGCGATTGATTACTATTTCCGTGTCGTTGACGAGCTGCAAGACGAAGTGCTCGTCATGTATCAAGAGGCAAAGTCGCTCGGCAAAGAATCGCTTCCGTATGTGCTTAATAAAGAATTGCAAATGGTTGCGATGTTCGAACATATTTTACGACGTTGCGTAGACAATGGGGTATTTTCATTAACGGAACGAGAAATTCAATTGTTTGCACATAACATTTTCGTTCTCGGTCAAATGTGGGGATTCCGTCGTTGGGCGTTGAAAAAAATGTATACGCTCGATGAATATATTGAATTGCAAACAAAGCTATTGCTTGAAGGCATTATGAAGCGGTAGCGAAAGGGGATGGGAGAAACATGGCTCACATTTATCGTCCAAAACATCACGTTCGCTTTGTGACGGCGTCTAGTTTATTTGATGGGCACGATGCAGCCATTAACATTATGCGTCGCATTTTACAAGCAAGCGGAGCGGAGGTCATTCATCTCGGCCATAACCGCTCCGTTGAGGAAATTGTGAACGCCGCCATTCAAGAAGATGTACAAGGAATTGCGGTATCTTCATATCAAGGCGGCCATATGGAGTTTTTTAAATATATGTACGACTTATTACAACAGCGTGGCGCAGGGCATATTCGCATTTACGGCGGTGGCGGTGGCGTCATTATTCCAAGGGAAATAAAAGAGTTGCACGAATACGGCATCGCCCGCATTTTCTCACCAGAAGACGGGCGTCGCTATGGATTGCAAGGAATGATTAACATCATGATGGAAGAATGTGATTTTCCGACCGTCAAGGAAATTACCGATGAAGTAGAGCGATTAGCGAACGGGGACGTTCAAGCGGTGGCGCGCTTAATTACCGTATGCGAAAATCGCGTCAATACTCATAGCGAAGTTGCCGCTACAACGGAAGCGGTTTTGCAACAAGTGAAAGCGATGGCGAAACGCGTACCAGTTATCGGAATTACCGGAACCGGTGGTGCGGGAAAAAGTTCGCTTACTGATGAGCTTGTGCGTCGTTTTTTAAACGAAATTCCCGAGAAAAAAGTGGCGATTTTATCGGTTGACCCGACGAAGCAAAAAACGGGCGGTGCGTTGCTTGGGGATCGCATTCGTATGAACGCCATTTCTTCTCCGCGCGTATATATGCGCAGCTTAGCAACGCGTAGTTCACGTTCGGAATTGTCGCTTGCCATTCAAGACGCGATTGAAGTCGTGAAAGCAGCGGGTTTTGACTTAGTGATTGTGGAAACGAGCGGCATCGGACAAGGGGATGCAGCAATTAAAGATATTTGCGATATTGCGATGTACGTCATGACGAGCGAATTTGGCGCCCCATCTCAGCTTGAAAAAATTGATATGATCGACTATGCCGATCTCATCGTCATTAATAAATTTGAGCGCAAAGGGTCAGAAGATGCGAAGCGTCAAGTACAGAAGCAATATCAGCGAAGCCACCAATTATTTGATCGCGACGTAAGCGAAATGCCTGTATTCGGCACGATCGCAAGCCAATTTAACGATCCGGGAACAAATACGTTATTTGTCGCATTAGTCGACTTAATTAATGAGCGAATGGGCACGAATTGGACGACGACGTTGCAAAAAGTCGATCATGTTGAAAAACAAAACGTCATTATCCCGAACGAACGCCGCCATTATTTGCGTGAAATTGCCGATACGATCCGTCAATATCATAAGCGCGTCAATGAACAATGTGAAATTGCTCGCCGCGTATTTCAGCTCGAAGGCGCTATCGAAACGATGAATGAGCGCTATCATGAACAAGCATTATCAGCCTTGCAAGAGGCCAAGCGATCATATGAAGAAAAATTAACGCCAGAGTCAAGAAAACTATTAGCTTCATGGGAAGATGTCAAAAAGAAATATGCCGCTAAAGAGTTTGTGACGAAAGTGCGCGATAAAGAAATCGTCACCCCGCTCACAACGAAAAGTTTAGCAGGTTTAGATATTCCAAAAGTCGCGTTACCAAAGTTTAAAGATTACGGAGAAATTTTACGATGGCTTTATAAGGAAAATGTGCCAGGTGTATTCCCGTTTACAGCAGGTGTGTTCCCGTTTAAACGACAAGAGGAAGATCCGAAGCGGCAATTTGCAGGAGAAGGTACGCCAGAGCGAACGAATCGGCGCTTCCATTACTTATGCAAAGACGATCCGGCGAAACGGTTAAGCACCGCCTTCGACTCTGTGACGTTATATGGAGAAGACCCGAATGAACGTCCAGACATTTTCGGGAAAATTGGCGAAAGCGGCGTAAGCGTTTGTACGTTAGACGATATGAAAAAGCTATACAAAGGATTTGATTTATGCGACCCACTTACATCCGTATCGATGACAATTAACGGTCCTGCGCCGATCATTTTAGCGATGTTTATGAATACGGCGATCGATCAACAAGTAGAGAAAAAAGAAGCAGAGCTTGGGCGAAAGTTGACGAAAGAAGAATATGAGCAAGTGAAAGCGCAAACGTTACAGACGGTACGCGGAACAGTTCAAGCGGATATTTTAAAAGAGGATCAAGGACAAAATACGTGCATCTTCTCAACGGAATTTGCGTTGCGTATGATGGGGGACATTCAACAATATTTCATTGACAATCGCGTTCGTAACTATTATTCTGTGTCGATTTCAGGCTACCACATTGCCGAAGCAGGCGCAAACCCGATTACGCAATTGGCATTTACGCTAGCAAACGGTTTTACGTACGTGGAATATTATTTAAGCCGAGGCATGCATATTGATGATTTTGCGCCAAACTTATCATTTTTCTTCAGCAACGGTCTCGATCCAGAATATACTGTCATCGGTCGCGTAGCCCGACGCATTTGGGCGGTTGCGATGCGTGAAAAATACGGGGCAAATGAACGAAGTCAAAAGTTGAAATATCATGTCCAAACATCAGGACGTTCGCTTCACGCGCAAGAAATTGACTTTAACGACATTCGTACAACACTACAGGCGCTTATGGCGCTTCATGATAACTGTAACTCATTGCATACGAACGCCTACGATGAGGCGATCACAACACCGACCGAAGAGTCTGTTCGTCGCGCGATGGCGATTCAGCTCATCATTACAAAAGAGCATGGATTAACGAAAAACGAAAATCCGCTACAAGGTTCATTTATTATCGAAGAATTAACCGACTTAGTGGAAGAGGCGGTATTAAAAGAGTTTGAGCGCCTTGATGAGCGCGGTGGCGTACTTGGCGCGATGGAAATGCAATATCAACGCGGTAAAATCCAAGATGAATCGATGTATTATGAAATGAAAAAACATAGCGGAGAACTGCCGATCATCGGGGTAAACACATATTTAAACCCGAACGCAGCGGTTGAAGAAGAAATTGAAAGCCTACAGCTTGCACGCGCATCATACGAAGAAAAGCAATTACAACTTGAAAACTTACGCAAATTCCATGAAGAACATAAAGACGAAGTGGAAGCGGCGCTCGCTCGTTTAAAACATGTCGCAGTAAGCGGTGGCAACATTTTTGCTGAGTTGATGGAAACAGTCAAAGTAGCAAGCTTAGGACAAATTACGAAAGCGTTGTATGAAGTCGGTGGACAATATCGCCGCAATATGTAATGTCGGGGGATGTCCCGACATTTTTTTTGGGCAACCGTCTAGCATAAAGTAAATGAATTTGTTTATAATGAATGGTATGGATTTTTGTTGTTTTCATACGTTGGAGAAAGGGAGTGCGGAAAGTGAGTTTGGAGCAATACTCTCAAGAACAATTGCGAGAGATGTCTTTCGTCGAACTTGCGTATTTGCTATTGTGTGAGAAAAAACAGACGGTGTCATTTCAAGAGATGGTCGAGCAACTCGTCGCGATGAAAGGGCTATCTGAAAGTGAAGTAAGCGCACGACTAGCGCAGTTTTATACAGATTTAAACGTCGACGGCCGGTTTATTTGTGTTGGGGAAACGGCTTGGGGCTTACGCTCGTGGTATCCGTATGATCAAACAGAAGACGAAGCGGTGCCTGTAGAACGCGTGAAGAAGAAGAAAAAAGTGGCGGATGACTTTGATGACTTTGATGACATGGTCGATGAGGACGAATTAGTATATGACGATTTAGATGAGGAATTATTGGACGACGAAGAATTGTTAGACGACGATTTTGAATTAGATGAAGACGAAGAAGTGATTGACGACTTATTAGACGAAGAACTAGATTTAGATGATGAACCGATTGATGAAGAGCTAGATGTCGTCGATGAAGAATTAGAGTTAGAAGAAGATGAGGAATTATAACCTTGACTTTTTACCTCGATATATGTAGAATTCTGTTTGGGCTCTTTTCATAGAGATACGTTCGCTCCCTTACATATTTGTAAGCGGAGCGTTTTTATTTTTCCCCGAATTCGCACACACTGTAACTATTCCAAATGAATCGAGGGGGAAGGTCATGACAAAATATATTTTTGTAACAGGTGGCGTCGTATCATCGCTTGGGAAAGGAATTACGGCTGCTTCACTTGGTCGCTTACTAAAAAATCGCGGCTTGAAAGTGACCATTCAAAAATTTGATCCGTACATTAACGTTGACCCAGGAACGATGAGTCCGTATCAACATGGAGAAGTGTTTGTCACAGATGACGGGGCAGAAACGGACTTAGATTTAGGTCATTACGAGCGCTTTATTGACATTAATTTAAACAAATACAGCAACGTCACAACAGGAAAAATTTATTCCACCGTATTGAAAAAAGAACGTCGCGGCGATTATTTAGGAGGAACGGTACAAGTCATTCCGCACATTACGAACGAAATTAAAGAGCGTGTGTTTAGGGCAGGACGTGAGACGAATGCGGATGTTGTTATTACTGAAATCGGTGGAACGGTTGGCGACATTGAATCTCTTCCGTTTTTAGAGGCCATTCGTCAAATTAAAAGCGATGTCGGTCGCGACAATGTGATGTACATTCATTGTACACTTGTGCCGTATATTAAAGCGGCAGGTGAAATGAAAACGAAACCGACGCAACATAGCGTCAAAGAATTGCGCAGCTTAGGCATTCAGCCAAACGTCATCGTCGTGCGCACAGAAATGCCGATGTCTCAAGATATGAAAGATAAAATTGCTTTGTTCTGCGACATCGATCCGAAAGCGGTTATTGAAGCGCGCGATGCCGATACGCTATACGCTGTACCGCTTATGCTTCAAGAACAAAAATTAGATCAAATTGTTTGTGAACATTTAAAACTAAACTGCAACGAACCGGATATGACAGAGTGGGTTGCGCTTGTTGAAAAAGTGCGCAACTTATCAAACAAAACGACGATTGCGCTCGTTGGAAAATATGTTGAACTACAAGATGCGTATATTTCTGTCGTCGAAGCGTTACGTCATGCAGGATATGCCTTTGATGCTGACATCGATATTCGTTGGATTAACTCCGAGCATGTCGATCGAAACAACGTCGCTCAGTTGCTTCAAGGGGTAAACGGTATTCTCGTTCCGGGCGGATTCGGCGACCGAGGTATTGAAGGGAAAATTGAGGCGATTCGCTATGCGCGTGAACAACGCATCCCATTCCTTGGCATTTGTTTAGGCATGCAACTGGCGTCTGTCGAGTTCGCTCGTCATGTCGTCGGCTTAAAAGGTGCGCATTCAGCGGAAATCGATCCAAGCACACCGCATCCAATTATTGACTTATTGCCAGAACAAAAGGACATTGAAGATTTAGGTGGAACGCTTCGCCTCGGCTTATATCCGTGCAAGCTTGTGGAAGGAACGAAAGCGTACGACGCATATCAAGATGAGGTCATTTATGAACGTCATCGCCATCGTTATGAGTTTAACAATGAGTACCGTACGATGATGGAGGAAAATGGTTTCGTCTTTTCAGGTACAAGCCCAGATGGCCGTCTTGTCGAAATTATCGAGTTGAAAGATCACCCATGGTTCGTTGCGGCGCAGTTTCATCCAGAATTTACATCTCGTCCGACGCGTCCACAGCCGCTTTTCCGCGAATTTATTCGCGCATCGTTGCAAAAATAAAGGAGGATGTCCGATATGGGCATCCTCTTACTCGTATTCTGTGACAATTTCTTGCGTCATGAGCGCTAAACTATGATAAGCGAATAAAGCGGCAATCGCAGAAGGAAAACCAACGCGTGTACCATCTTCTGTTGGAACGAGCGACTGTTTTAAACATAAATCAATATGCACGTCGACGTAATCAACAAGTGTTTGTGTCGTTTCTTCTATGATGGATGACATACCGATCGTCCATATGTTTTGTTCTTGAAGTTGTTTAGCGATGCGAATCGCTTCTTCATTTGTACAAAAGCGTGAAACGATGAGCACGCGATCAGCGGTTGTTACTTCGTTTATATCTAGCCGTTTTACGTTTGGTAGCTTTTCAGCTCCATAAAGCGCCTCCGCAACAACTGCTTCCATTTCATCGATGCCGTAAATAAAAATCGTTCCGTTACTAATGACTGCTTGTGCAAGTAAGCGGGCAGCATCTTCAAACTGCTCCTCTTCTTGTGCGCTTATTCGTTGAAACACTCCAGCAAGCTGTGTCGATAATATTTTTAACATGGTGAATCCCCTTTTCATGCGACGTTGTCTATGGTGTTCATTATATTAAAAAATAAAAAAATGATCAAAATTCGAACATGAAGCAGGATAAATGGTAAAAATTTCGAAATAATGATACGATAATAAAAATAGGAGCTTTACATATGAAAAAAGAGAAAATAGAGGTGTTGATATGGCGGGGAAGATTTTAATTGTGGACGACCAGTTTGGCATTCGTATTTTATTAAACGAAGTGTTTCAAAAAGAAGGATACGAAACGTATCAGGCAGCCAATGGTGTTCAGGCACTTGATTTATTTGCGCAACATTCTCCAGACTTAGTGTTGTTAGATATGAAAATCCCAGGCATGGATGGGGTTGAAATTTTAAAGAAAATGAAAGAGATGAATGAAAATGTTAAAGTTATCGTCATGACGGCCTACGGTGAACTAGATATGATTCATGAGACGAAAAAGCTCGGTGCGCTGACTCATTTTGCGAAACCTTTTGACATAGACGATATGCGTGATGCAGTGAAAAAATATATCGGTTAACCATTGACAGTTTTTTGAACTTTTTTCACAAAGTTTCGTCCGTTTCAGTGAATAATGTTGATGTGTGGAAACAAAGTTTGTTATTCTTATAATGTACATACTATTCGATGTCGTCTTGTATAAATTTGTCGTATTTTGGTCATTGTACATGTGAAAGGCGCTTTCGGATAGTGAACAATGGCTACATTTAAGGAGGATTTAACGATGCCTTTAGTTTCAATGACGGAAATGCTTAAGCAAGCATTGGCGGGTAAGTATGCGGTCGGTCAATTCAATATTAACAACTTAGAATGGACACAAGCGATTTTAGCGGCGGCAGAAGAAGAGAAATCTCCTGTCATTCTTGGTGTGTCTGAAGGAGCAGCTCGCTACATGGGCGGCTTTAAAACTGTCGTGAACATGGTGAAAGGGTTAATGGAAGACATGAACATTACTGTTCCTGTCGCTATTCACCTTGATCACGGTTCAAGCTTTGAAAAATGTAAAGCAGCGATCGACGCTGGATTTACATCAGTCATGATCGATGCATCGCATCATCCGTTTGAAGAAAACGTTGAAATTACATCAGAAGTTGTCGAGTACGCTCATGCACGTGGCGTATCGGTTGAAGCGGAGCTCGGGACTGTTGGTGGACAAGAAGATGATGTGGTGGCAGAAGGGATCATTTATGCAAATCCAGATGAGTGTGAAGAGCTTGTGGAGCGCACAGGCATTGACTGTTTAGCGCCAGCGCTCGGTTCTGTACACGGTCCATACAAAGGAGAACCGAAATTAGGTTTTAAAGAGATGGAAGAAATTCGCGATCGTACAGGCGTACCGCTCGTATTACACGGTGGCACAGGTATTCCGACAGAACAAATTCAACGTGCTATTTCGCTCGGTACATCAAAAATTAACGTCAATACAGAAAACCAAATGGCGTTTACAAAAGTGGTGCGCGAAGTATTAGCAAAAGATGAAAAAGTGTACGATCCGCGCAAATTCCTCGGCCCTGGCCGCGATGCGATTAAAGAAACAGTGATTGGCAAAATGCGCGAATTCGGTTCTTCCGGCAAAGCGTTGTAAGGCAAGCCGCACCGTTTCAGCCTTGCTGAAGCGGGCGGTTTTGTTTCATTCCAATTTTGAAAGCGTTTAGGAGGTTGAAAATTATGAAATTTTTTATTGATACAGCGAACATTGATGAAATTCGCCACGCCCATGAACTTGGCATTTTAGCGGGAGTAACGACAAACCCGAGCCTCGTCGCAAAAGAAAACGTATCGTTCCACGATCGTCTTCGTGAAATTACTTCTCTCGTTTCAGGCTCCGTTAGCGCTGAGGTGATTGCAACAGATGCAGAAGGAATGATTGCAGAAGGAGAAGAGTTAGCGAAAATCGCGCCAAACATTACAATTAAAGTGCCGATGACGCCAGAAGGACTCAAAGCGGTTAAAGTATTTAGCGAAAAAGGTATTAAAACAAACGTGACCCTTGTCTTTAGTGCCAACCAAGCGTTATTAGCGGCACGCGCCGGTGCGACGTACGTATCGCCGTTTTTAGGCCGTTTAGACGATATCGGTCATAACGGTTTAGACTTAATTGAAACGATCGCTAACATTTTTGCGATTCACGACATCGACACAGAGATTATCGCTGCGTCCATTCGTCATCCACAACATGTGACCGAAGCGGCATTAAAAGGAGCGCACATTGCGACCGTTCCTTACAATGTACTTATGCAACTATTTAAACATCCGTTAACAGACCAAGGCATCGAAAAGTTTTTAGCAGACTGGAACAAAGCAAATCAAAAATAATAAAGCAGTTTTCCGTCGCATTTTATGACTTGCTTTGCGAGAAGGGAGACGTATATGGAAAAGTTAAAAATCGTTGGCGGTGACCTCCTTCAAGGTTCCGTGCGCATTAGTGGAGCGAAAAATAGCGCCGTCGCGCTCATTCCAGCCGCTATTTTAGCAAACTCACCTGTAGTCATTGAAGGATTGCCGAACATTTCAGATGTTCATGTGCTCGGACAATTAATCGAAGAAATTGGCGGTGCTTTTCATTTCGATGAAAACGAAGTCGTCATCGATCCGTCACATATCGTTTCTATGCCTTTGCCGAACGGAAAAGTAAAAAAATTACGCGCTTCCTATTACTTGATGGGTGCGATGCTTGGACGTTTTAAAAAAGCGGTCATCGGTCTTCCCGGTGGTTGCCATTTAGGGCCGCGCCCAATTGACCAGCACATCAAGGGCTTTGAGGCGCTTGGGGCGAAAGTGACAAACGAACAAGGTGCCATTTATTTACGGGCGGAAGAGCTTCGCGGGGCACGCATTTATTTGGACGTCGTTAGCGTGGGGGCGACAATTAACATTATGTTAGCTGCCGTCTTGGCGAAAGGGAGAACGATTATTGAAAATGCGGCAAAAGAGCCAGAAATTATTGACGTTGCGACGCTATTGACAAACATGGGTGCGCGCATTAAAGGGGCAGGAACAGACGTCATTCGTATTGACGGCGTGGAACAGTTGCACGGTTGCCGCCATTCCATTATTCCGGATCGCATTGAAGCGGGAACGTATATGATTATCGGTGCGGCTATGGGGAAAGAAATGATTATTGACAACGTCATTCCGCAACATTTAGAAGCTGTCATTGCGAAAATGCGCGAGATGGGCGTTGTTGTCGAAACGAGCGATGACCAAATTTTTGTTGCGACGAAAGAACATCTTCGTGCTGTCGATATTAAAACGCTCGTTTACCCTGGTTTTCCGACCGATTTACAACAGCCATTCACTTCACTATTAACGAAAGCGTCTGGGACGAGCATTGTGACAGATACAATTTATAGCGCCCGATTTAAACATATCGATGAGTTGCGGCGCATGAATGCGAACGTAAAAGTCGAAGGGCGTTCAGCGATCATTACAGGTCCATCCCGACTGCAAGGAGCGAAAGTGCGTGCGACCGATTTGCGTGCAGGAGCTGCACTTGTGGTCGCGGGATTAATGGCCGAAGGGGTTACAGAAATTACAGGGTTGGAACATATTGACCGTGGCTATAGCAACTTAGTTGACAAACTTGCTAATCTTGGCGCAACGATTTGGCGCGAACAAATGACCGAGCAAGAAATCGAACAACTAAAGAACACATAATGCAACAAAGGGGAGAGGGAGAAACGATGGAAAGAAGTTTATCGATGGAGCTTGTCCGTGTAACAGAAGCCGCAGCACTAGCTGCAGCGCGCTGGATGGGGCGCGGTAAAAAAGATGAAGCGGATGAGGCGGCCACGTCTGCGATGCGCGATGTATTCGATACAGTCCCGATGAAAGGAACGGTTGTCATCGGTGAAGGGGAAATGGATGAAGCACCGATGTTATACATTGGGGAAAAGCTTGGCAACGGTTACGGCCCGCGCGTCGATGTCGCAGTCGATCCGCTTGAGGGAACAAACATTGTCGCCTCTGGTGGCTGGAATGCGTTAGCGGTCGTCGCTGTGGCGGATCATGGTAACTTGCTTCATGCGCCAGATATGTACATGGATAAAATTGCTGTTGGTCCGGAAGCGGTCGGCATGATTGACATTAACGCTCCCATTATCGATAATTTAAAAGCTGTCGCCAAAGCAAAAAATAAAGATGTGGAAGACGTTGTAGCGATCGTTTTGAACCGTCCGCGCCATGAGCACATCATTGCCGAGTTGCGCGAAGCGGGGGCGCGCATTAAGCTTATTAATGACGGCGACGTTGCGGCGGCGATCAATACAGCGTTCGATCATACAGGGGTAGACATTTTGTTCGGTTCAGGCGGTGCACCAGAAGGGGTATTAGCCGCTGTTGCGCTCAAATGTCTCGGTGGAGAAATACAAGGAAAACTGTTGCCGCAAAACGATGCTGAAGTAGAACGATGCAAGAGCATGGGCTTAGATATAAACCGTGTGTTGCGCATGGAGGACCTCGTCAAAGGAGATGACGCTATTTTTGCCGCAACGGGTGTAACGGACGGAGAATTGCTGCGGGGGGTACAATTTAAAGGGGCATATGGCGAAACACACTCCGTTGTTATGCGGGCGAAGTCAGGAACCGTTCGTTTCATTGAAGGACGCCATAGCTTGAAGAAAAAGCCGAACCTTGTTATGAAGTGATCGCGAGATGCGCGAACTTTTTGCGCTCTCGCTCTTTTTCTATTGATTGACAATATGAAAAAAGGGTAAAATAGTCGTGTTACGTCCCTTCTCATCATCTTTTCATCTTCGCTTTTTCCATCCAAAGAGAAATTCATCAAAATAAATAAAAGAGTGGTGTAAGTATGGAGCTAGGAGATTTAACGATTGCAACACTAGAAAATATGACAATTAAAGAGCTATATGAGTTAGCTCGCCAATACAAAATTTCATATTACAGCAAACTAACAAAAAAAGAATTAATTTTTGCGATTTTAAAAGCGCGCGCCGAGCAAGACGGCCTCTTTTTTATGGAAGGCGTGCTTGAAATTATTCAATCAGAAGGATTCGGCTTTTTGCGTCCGATTAACTATTCCCCGAGTTCGGAAGATATTTATATTTCCGCATCGCAAATTCGTCGTTTTGATTTGCGCAACGGTGATAAAGTTTCAGGAAAAGTGCGGCCGCCAAAAGAAAACGAACGATATTTCGGCTTATTGCACGTCGAGGCTGTAAACGGTGAAGACCCAGAAATCGCGAAAGAACGCGTCCATTTCCCAGCGCTCACACCGCTTTACCCAAGCCGTCAAATGAAGCTGGAAACGACGCCAGACAAGCTATCTACCCGCCTCATCGACTTGATTGCTCCGATCGGATTCGGTCAGCGCGGCTTAATTGTCGCACCGCCAAAAGCAGGAAAAACGATGTTATTAAAAGAAATCGCTAACAGCATCACAACGAATCACCCTGATGTTGAACTGATTGTCTTGCTCATTGATGAACGCCCAGAGGAAGTGACGGACATTGAACGTTCTGTATCAGCCGATGTCGTCAGTTCCACGTTTGATGAAGTGCCAGAAAACCATATTAAAGTGGCGGAGCTTGTGCTCGAACGGGCGATGCGTCTTGTCGAACATAAGCGTGACGTCGTCATTTTAATGGATAGTATTACGCGTTTAGCGCGCGCATACAACTTAGTCATTCCGCCGAGCGGGCGTACGCTTTCGGGAGGAATTGACCCAGCGGCATTCCATCGTCCGAAGCGGTTTTTCGGGGCGGCGCGCAACATTGAAGAAGGGGGCAGTTTAACGATTTTAGCTACCGCTCTTGTCGACACAGGTTCGCGCATGGATGACGTCATTTACGAGGAATTTAAAGGAACAGGAAATATGGAGCTTCATCTTGATCGCTCATTAGCGGAAAAACGGATTTTCCCTGCCATTGACATTCGTCGTTCAGGTACACGAAAAGAAGAATTGTTAATTCCGAGAGAACATTTAGAAAAATTGTGGACCATTCGCAAGACGATGTCGGATACGCCAGACTTTATTGAGCGTTTTATTCACCGACTAAAGCAAACGAAAACGAATGAAGAGTTTTTTGCGATGTTAGACGAAGAGTGGAAAGCAGCCGGAAATTTAAAGCGGTTATAAATGGATAGTTGCAAAACAACGGAACGGTTGTTATAATTTTATCATGTGTGTTTTTCATTGCATATAAACTCTGTTTCGAAAAGATTCAGGGCGGAAGGAGATGAAATGAGATGAAAGCAGGAATCCATCCAAACTATAAAAAAGTGATGGTTAAATGTGCGTGTGGAAACGAGTTTGAGAGCGGTTCTGTTAAAGACGAAGTGCGCGTAGAAATTTGCTCAGCGTGCCATCCATTCTACACAGGACGTCAAAAATTCGCTTCTGCTGCAGGACGTGTTGATAAATTTAACAAAAAATACGGCCTTAAGTAATCCGTATGTCATGAAAACAGGCAAGCGAACATTTTTCACTTGCCTGTTTTTTTCGTGAAAGCTTGAAAGAAAGGGGACGCCCTCATGTATGTTATGAAGCAATCCGGCTGGCTTGAAGTCATTTGCGGCAGCATGTTTTCGGGAAAATCAGAGGAGCTCATTCGTCGTGTACGCCGCGCGCAGTTTGCGAAGCAAGAAGTGAAAGTGTTTAAGCCAGCGATTGATAATCGATATAGCGAAGAAGCAGTCGTTTCCCATAACGGAACGTCTGTTATTGCCATTCCGGTGTCATGTGCATTAGACATTCGCAAGCATATTACTGCGCATACGGACGTTGTGGCAATTGATGAAGTGCAATTTTTTGATGAGCATGTCGTTGACGTCGTGCAACAGCTTGCTGATGAAGGATATCGCGTCATTGTAGCTGGATTGGACCAAGACTTTCGTGGTGAGCCGTTCGGTCCTGTTCCAACGTTAATGTCCATCGCCGAATCGGTAACAAAACTACAAGCTGTTTGTACTGTCTGCGGTTCCCCAGCATCGCGCACGCAGCGGCTCATTGACGGACGTCCTGCATCTTATTATGATCCTGTCATTTTAATCGGTGCGAGCGAATCGTACGAACCACGTTGCCGCCATCATCATGAAGTGCCTGATCATCCTGCGAAAAAGAAAACAAGTACAGAAACGGCGACTCGTCCATAAGGGCGAGTTTTTTCGTATGATCGTTTATGATATAATGAAAAGTCGAGGTGAGAAAAATGTTCGATCGTTTACAGGCAGTAGAAGCCCGTTATGAAAAATTAAATGAACTATTAATGGATCCAGATGTGTTAAATGATCCGAAAAAGTTGCGTGATTACTCAAAAGAGCAATCCGATTTAGCTGAGACTGTCCAAACGTATCGTGAATATAAAACGGTGCGTGAGCAGCTTGCGGATGCGAAAGCAATGCTTGAAGAAAAGCTCGATCCAGATATGCGCGAAATGGTGAAAGAAGAAATTAGCGAACTAGAAGAGCGTGAAGAGCAGCTTGTTGAAAAGCTAAAAGTATTGTTGCTTCCGAAAGATCCGAACGACGATAAAAACGTCATTATGGAAATTCGCGGAGCGGCAGGCGGAGAGGAAGCGGCACTTTTTGCAGGAGACTTATACCGTATGTACACGCGCTATGCGGAGTCGCAAGGATGGAAAACAGAAGTGATTGAAGCTCATCCGACAGGACTTGGTGGCTATAAAGAAATCATCTTTATGATTCAAGGAAAAGGGGCATATTCAAAATTAAAATTTGAAAACGGTGCCCATCGCGTTCAACGCGTGCCAGAGACGGAATCAGGCGGACGCATTCATACGTCGACGGCGACAGTTGCGTGCTTGCCAGAGATGGAAGAAATCGAAATTGAAATTAACGAAAAAGATATTCGCGTTGATACGTTTGCTTCAAGCGGTCCGGGTGGACAAAGCGTCAATACGACGATGTCAGCGGTTCGTTTGACGCACATCCCAACAGGAATCGTCGTATCGTGCCAAGACGAAAAATCACAAATTAAAAATAAAGAAAAAGCGATGAAAGTATTGCGTGCGCGCATTTACGATAAATACCAACAAGAAGCGCGCGCCGAGTACGACCAAACGCGCAAACAAGCAGTCGGAACAGGCGATCGTTCTGAACGTATTCGCACGTACAACTTCCCGCAAAATCGCGTCACCGATCATCGCATTGGTTTAACGATTCAAAAACTTGATCAAGTGTTAGAAGGAAAGTTAGATGAAATTATTGATGCGCTCATTTTAGACGATCAATCGAAAAAATTGGAGCAAGCGAACAATGAGCAGTAAAATATATGAAGTCCTTCAATGGGCTTCTTCTTTTTTCCGAGAGCACGGCAAAGAAGAAACGGCTGCAGAATGGTTGTTGCGCCACCACTTACAAATGACGCGCGCGCAACTATTTGCCTCGTTGCGTGATCCAATGGATGAAGCAAGCAAGCAAACATTTATCTCCGATGTAAAAAAACATGCGCTTGAACATATACCGATTCAATATTTAATCGGGTATGAACAGTTTTACGGACGAACGTTTATCGTCAACGAACACGTATTAATTCCGCGCCCGGAAACAGAAGAGCTCGTTTCTCACGTGCTTGCCCGCACAACCGAAAAAGCGCTTTCCGTCGTTGATGTCGGAACAGGTAGCGGAGCGATTGCGATTACGTTATCGTTAGAACGGCCAACGTGGCATGTGTATGGCATTGATATTGCCGCTTCGTCGCTGGAAGTGGCGGCGCGAAATGCCAATCAGCTTGGTGCTTGCGTTCATTGGCTCGAAGGGGATTTACTGCAACCGATCATCGACCGTGGCATACAAGTGGATGTTGTCGTTTCTAATCCGCCGTACATCCCAGCGTCTGACGTTCCAGCGCTATCGCCCGTCGTACAAAAAGAACCGCTTCGTGCGCTTGTCGGTGGCGAAGACGGCTTGTTGTTTTATCGTCGCTTGATGGAACAATTGCCACATGTAGTTACCTCGCAAGCACTTATTGCATTTGAAATCGGGCACGGACAAGGGCAGGCGGTACAAACGATGTTACAACAAACATTTCCTTCCGCGCATGTTGACGTCCTTTTTGACATAAACAGCAAGGAGCGCATCGTCATCGCCGATCTCGCTTCCGAGTAACATCGGAAGCTTTTTTATATTTTTTCATTTTCATAGTTTATGAAACTCCTTTTCTGGTTACACTGCATAACAAGAAAGGAGAGATAAACGATGAATAAATACGTGATTATTTTATATATAACAATGATTATGATCGGTGCGCTTGTGACGATGTATAGCCAACAAACAGAGGCGCAAAGCGGTGTTGTGATTCCAAACGAAGCGGTACGGTTGCGCATTTTAGCAAATAGCGATTCGCCGGAAGATCAAGCATTAAAGCGTGCAGTTCGCGACGAAGTAAATAAACAAATTACGACATGGGTAAGCGATTTAACGTCATTTGAGGAAGCAAAGCAAGTTATTGCCCAACATGTGCCAGACATTGAGCAAACGGTCGCTCGTGTTCTTCAAGAAAAAAAGAGCAATCAGTCGTACAACGTGACGTTTGGACGTGTATCATTTCCAACGAAAATATACGGCTCGTATGTATATCCAGCAGGTGAATACGAAGCGGTATTAATTACGCTAGGAAAAGGAGAAGGAGCGAATTGGTGGTGTGTTTTATTCCCACCGCTCTGTTTTCTCGACTTCTCCACAGGTGAAGCCGTTCGTCCTGTGGAAAAACAAGTGGAACGAGAGACACCGATCGAACAAATGACTGAACAACCGCTCGTTGTGGAAGATGAACAGCAAGTAGAAGTGAAATTTTTCGTTGCAGAAGTATGGAAAAAGTTTATGCAATAACATATCCACAAAATTATCAACAAAAAGCAATAACATATCCACAATTTGTGGACAATTGTTGAGTATTTTGTATGAATCTTTTATACTCATGAAAGAAGTGGCTGTGGAATGCTTGTAAAATGTCAATCAACAAACAAGCAACTTGAATATGTATGAGGTGAAAGCATTGAAAACACATGTGTTTTTTGTGGATAAAAATGTGGATGAGTTAAACAGTTGTCCACAAGTGAAACAGGCCGCAGCGTATTTACAACGAGGCGAGCTTGTTGCTTTTCCGACAGAAACGGTGTATGGTCTTGGAGCGAACGCCATGTCCACAGCAGCTGTGGAAAACATTTTTGTAGCGAAAGGGAGACCGAGCGATAATCCACTTATTGTTCACATTGCGACAACGGAGCAGTTGCATGATATTGCTTGCGACATTCCTCCTGTTGCATACACATTGATAGAGCATTTTTGGCCTGGTCCATTAACGCTCGTTCTCCCAAAAAAAGAAGCAGTCTCTCCGCGCGTAACAGCAGGGTTAAATACGGTTGCGGTGCGCATGCCGAACCATCCGATTGCCCTTGCGCTTATCAAAGCAAGCGGGCTTCCGATCGCAGCACCGAGCGCCAATCGTTCAGGGAGACCGAGTCCGACGACAGCCAAACATGTGCTTGATGATTTAGATGGACGGATTGCCGCCATTGTTGACGGAGGGCCGACGGGTGTTGGGGTTGAATCAACGGTCATTGACTGTACGACATCGATCCCGACCATTTTACGACCGGGTGGTGTGACGAAAGAAGACATTGAACAAGTGATTGGGGTTGTGGATATCGATCGTGCGCTTGTGGAAAAAGAAGCGGTGCCAAAATCTCCGGGCATGAAATATACACATTACGCCCCGAAAGCTCCGCTCGTTGTTGTGCACGGTTCTTCTACGTTTTTACAACAGCTCGTCAATGAAAAACGTGCCAACGGTTTTAAAGTGGGTGTGTTAACGACGGAAGAAGGACGTCATACGTATGAAGCGGATACCATTATTTCGTGTGGACAACGTAGCGATTTACGCACGGTCGCTCAACAGCTATATGATGCGTTACGAACGTTCGATAAAACGAATGTCGATATTATTTATAGCGAGGCTTTTCCGAACGAAGGAATCGGTGCCGCTATTATGAATCGTCTATTAAAAGCAGCGGGGCATGAGCAAATGATGGAAAAATAACGTCTAAACTCCTTAGCGCGTGCATATGTTAACGTGAGGGCACGTCCTAAGGAGGCATTTGTATGATTGGGGAAATGATCACATTAGCGATGATGGCATTTGCGTTGGGGATGGATGCATTTTCAGTCAGCCTCGGCATGGGATTGCTTCAGCTTCGTTTGAAGCAAATTGCCTATATTGGAGCAACGGTAGGCTTTTTTCATGTTGTCATGCCTTTAGCTGGGATGACGATCGGTCGGTTGTTATCTATTCAATTAGGGCATGCAGCGACATATATCGGAGGAGCATTGTTGTTTATTCTCGGTGTGCAAATGGTCATCGCTTCCTTCCATCATGAACAAGAACGTTGGCTGAGGCCTGTTGGCATCGGTTTGTTTTTATTTGCGTTTAGCGTTAGCCTTGACAGTTTTTCTGTCGGGTTAAGTTTAGGGATTTATGGGGTGGAAATGGTGCTCGCTGTGACCGCATTCGGCTTGACGAGCATGGTGTTAACGTGGATAGGGTTGCTTCTTGGGCGTCGCTTTCAACGTTGGTTAGGGACATATAGCGAGGCGTTAGGTGGCGCCATTTTACTTTTATTTGCATGTAAACTATTATTTCCTTTATGAGCTGGGGCGTTTCCAGTTCTTTTTTCTTTTTTACTCTATATTTTGTCTTACGGTTTGCTTTATAATAATAGTAAACATGTGGGAAATGATGCGAGGTGTGAATGGTGAGTCAAACGAACGTTTTGTTTGTATGCACAGGAAATACGTGTCGAAGTCCGATGGCGGAGGCGCTACTTAGACATAAACAACTGCCGCACGTACAAGTGAGGTCAGCTGGCGTTTTTGCGTTTGAGGGGAGCGATGCGTCACAACATGCGAAAGCGGTGCTCGCTGAAAAAGGGATCGATGTCGACCATCGTGCTTCGTTGCTAACAAAAGAACATATTGACTGGGCAACGTATGTATTGACGATGACCGAAAGTCACAAGCAACATGTGTTGTCTCGTTTTCCGGAAGCAGAAGGAAAAACGTTTACGTTGTACGAATTTCTTGGTGACAGCAAAGACGTTATCGATCCATTTGGGGGCTCGATTGACGTGTATCGTCAAACGCGCGATGAGCTCGAACAAGCAATTGAAAAGCTACATGAAAAGCTACATGAAAAGCTATAAAGCAAGGGGGATGTATGATGGGGGGAAAATACACATTTAGCTTACAAAAAAAGCTAGCCATTTTCACAACGGTATTAGCGATCATTACGTATTCAACAAGCGCCTTTTATATTTATGTGCTCTATGACTACGTCAAACAATGGCTTCCGTTTGGGGAAAATACGTTTACCATTTTAACGCTATTGCTCGGTATTTTTTGGTCTGGTGTATTGGCATATTATGCGGCGCGGTTCATTACGAAACCGCTTTCTCAACTTGAACAAGCGGCGTTAAAAGCAGCAGAAGGGGAAATTGGACAAGATGTACCTGTGCCAAAGTCGGATGATGAAATTCGTTCGCTTGCGCTTGCATTTAACGATATGTTGCGCAGTTTACGCGAAATCGTGCAAAACATTCAACAAAATTTTGCCCATACGAATGAAAAAGTTGTCGAGATGACAAACGTGTCTCGAGTTGCGGCGGAACAAGCGGAAAACATCGCGCGCACGATTGATGAAATTTCAAAAGGAGCGGATAATTCCGCGGTGGCGATGCAAACGACAGCGGAAGCAGTAGAAGATGTATTAGCGATCGCAGGAAACGTACAACAAAAAGCGATGCAATCGGAAAAACTGTCGACGGAGATGGTTGCAAAGCTTGAAGAAAGCCGTCGCGTCATCGGTTCGCTCATCGCTGGCATTCAACAATTAGCGAAAAACAACGAAGCGTCGCTACATGTCGTGCGACGTTTAGAAGATCATGCGAAAGAAGTAGGACAAATTATTTCGCTTGTTGGGGATATTGCAGGACAGACGAATTTACTAGCATTAAACGCTTCGATTGAAGCCGCGCGCGCTGGTGAACACGGGAAAGGATTTGCGGTCGTTGCGGAAGAAGTAAGAAAGTTAGCGGATGAAAGTGCTAAGGCGGTACAAGGCATTTCTGAGCTCGTTCAAAACATTCAACATGAAGTAGCCAACGTCGTTAGCCAAATTACGGAGCAAGTAAAAAAAGCAAATGATGAAGCGAAAAAAGGAAACGAGACAAATGAAGCGATTTCGCACATGAGTGCATCCATTCATGAAGTAGCAGATGCGGTCAAACAAATTGCCCAACTTGTTGATGAACAAACGAAATACATTCAACAAACATCTGTTCAATCGCAAGAAGTGGCTGCGATTGCCGAACAAACATCCGCTGGGGCGGAAGAAGTGACAGCGGCAACACAAGAGCAAACCGCGGTCATCGAAAGCATGCGTGAACTAGCAACAGAACTTGGTGAGCAAGCAGAAAAATTAAAACAAACGATTGCCCGTTTTCGTTTATAAGCATAATAAATGATGAAAAGACCGTCTCGACCCGTTAAAATGAAGAGAGACGGTTTTTTCTTTATAACGATAAGGAGGGGTTCAAACGTGAAAGTAGCAATCGCATCAGACCATGGTGGCATTCGCATTCGCGAGGAAATTAAAAAACTCATGGATGAAATGGGAATTGAATATACAGATTTTGGATGTGAATGTGAAACGTCGGTCGATTATCCAGACTATGCGTTGCCGGTCGCACAAAAAGTAGCGAACGGTGAATTTGACCGCGGAATATTAATTTGCGGAACAGGTATTGGCATGAGCATTGCTGCAAATAAAGTGAAAGGCATTCGTTGTGCGCTCGTTCATGACGTATTTAGTGCAAAAGCAACGCGCGAACATAACGACAGCAATATATTAGCGATGGGCGAACGCGTCATCGGACCGGGATTGGCGCGCGAAATTGCCAAAGTATGGCTGACAACCCCATTTGAAGGAGGTCGTCACGAAAAACGCATTCAAAAAATTTCCGCTTATGAAAACGAGCAATAAAGGTGGGAGTATCGTGACGGACATGGAACAATGGCGTAGTCAATGGCAAAAGGCGCTTGCTGAGTTTCGTGCGCAAGTGCCGCTAACGAATCATGACGTTGTCGTCATTGGTTGCAGTACAAGTGAAGTCATTGGAGAAAAAATCGGAACAGCGGGAACGATGGATGTGGCGGCGATGTTGTTTCAAGAACTGAAACAATGGCGCGATGAAACAGGGGTGCAGCTTGCGTTTCAATGTTGTGAACATTTAAACCGGGCATTAGTAGTGGAACGACAAACCGCTGTGACAAAGCAGCTGGAAATTGTGAGCGTCATTCCTGTTCGCAACGCGGGTGGCGCAATGGCGGCATACGCATATACGCAACTTCATGATCCTGTTGTCGTTGAACATATTCGAGCAGATGCTGGCATTGATATCGGTGCTACATTAATTGGTATGCATTTAAAACATGTGGCGGTTCCTGTCCGCACATCGATTAAGCAAATCGGACATGCGATCGTTACATTTGCGAAAACGAGACCGAAGCTCATCGGAGGCGAACGCGCCGTCTATTCAGAAGAAAAGGCGAACAAATCATGTTCGATCGGTTAAATTTGTTCACTTTTTCATTTGAAAATGTGTTAAGATAAAAAAGAATATTCACACTTTAGGGGAGGATTGTCAATGAGTCGCTTGTCACAGCAAGATCCGCAAGTATTTCAAGCTATTCAAGATGAGTTAAAACGACAACAAACGAAAATTGAATTGATTGCATCGGAAAACTTCGTTAGTGAAGCGGTGATGGAGGCGCAAGGATCAGTATTAACGAACAAGTATGCTGAAGGATATCCAGGCCGTCGCTATTACGGCGGTTGTGAACATGTTGACGTCGTGGAAGAGCTTGCGCGCGAACGTGCAAAACAATTGTTCGGAGCGGAGCATGCAAATGTTCAACCACACTCTGGAGCGCAAGCGAACATGGCGGTATATTTTACAATTTTACAACATGGGGATACTGTGCTTGGCATGAACTTATCGCACGGCGGGCATTTAACGCACGGAAGCCCGGTGAATTTTAGCGGTATTCAATACAATTTCATTGAATACGGCGTTGATCCAGAAACGCACCGTATTAATTACGATGACGTTCGTGAAAAAGCATTAAAGCATAAACCGAAATTAATCGTTGCTGGGGCAAGCGCATATCCGCGCACGATTGACTTTGCGAAGTTCCGTGAAATTGCTGATGAAGTAGGCGCCTATTTCATGGTCGATATGGCCCACATTGCCGGACTTGTCGCGGCAGGGTTGCATCCAAATCCTGTGCCGTATGCCCATTTTGTCACGACAACAACGCATAAAACGTTACGCGGTCCGCGCGGAGGCATGATTTTATGTCAAGAACAGTTTGCTAAACAAATTGATAAAGCGATTTTCCCGGGCATTCAAGGTGGTCCGCTTATGCATGTTATCGCTGCAAAAGCTGTGGCGCTCGGTGAGGCGTTACAAGACGATTTCAAAACGTATGCACAAAACATTGTAAACAATGCGAAACGTTTAGCGGAAGCGCTCGTAGCAGAAGGATTTACACTCGTTTCTGGCGGAACGGACAACCATTTATTGCTCATTGACCTCCGTTCCATCGGATTAACAGGAAAAGTGGCTGAAAAAGTGCTCGATGAGATCGGTATTACAGTCAATAAAAACACGATTCCATATGACCCAGAAAGCCCGTTTGTTACTAGCGGCATTCGCATCGGTACAGCAGCGGTGACAAGCCGCGGATTTGGGCTTGAGGAAATGGATGAAATTGCGCGCATCATCTCGCTTGCGCTCAAACATAAAGACGATGAGCAAAAATTAGAAGAGGCGCGCCAACGTGTTGCCGCATTAACTGAAAAATTTCCACTGTACGTATAAGGTGTCCATCGGGGCACCTTTTTCTTTAAATCGTAAGTTGAATCCTCGTTTGTTTTTATGTAAAATTTACAAGAATGCATATGAAAAAAAGGGGCGACTGACATGAGTAAAGTGTACGTATTTGATCATCCGTTAATTCAACATAAGCTTACATACATTCGCGACAAACATACAGGAACAAAAGAGTTTCGCGAGCTTGTCGAAGAAGTGGCGACGCTTATGGCGTTTGAAATTACGCGCGATTTGCCGCTTCAAGAAGTTGATATTGAAACACCTGTTAGCAAAGCGAAAGCGAAAGTCATCGCAGGCAAAAAGCTAGGGATCATCCCGATTTTACGTGCAGGAATCGGAATGGTAGACGGCATTTTAAAGCTCATTCCAGCTGCTAAAGTAGGGCATATTGGATTGTATCGCGATCCAGAGACGTTAAAGCCGGTTGAATATTACGTGAAGCTTC
The DNA here is from genome assembly GCF_001996285.1 of Anoxybacillus kestanbolensis. NCBI lineage: Bacteria > Bacillati > Bacillota > Bacilli > Caryophanales > Anoxybacillaceae > Anoxybacillus > Anoxybacillus kestanbolensis. The sequence continues at coordinate 128,220 of NZ_MQAD01000010.1, forward strand.
CGACAGATGTCGAAGAGCGCGACTTTATTGTTGTCGACCCGATGCTTGCGACAGGCGGATCGGCTGTCGAAGCGATTCATGCCCTCAAAAAACGCGGCGCAAAAAACATTAAGTTTATGTGCTTAATTGCTGCACCAGAAGGGGTAGAAGCGGTGCAACAAGCGCATCCAGACGTCGACATTTATATCGCTGCATTAGACGAAAAATTAAACGATCACGGCTATATCGTACCAGGTCTTGGCGATGCTGGAGACCGTCTGTTTGGGACGAAGTAAGGTGAGCATAATGGGAAAACGAAAAGTCATGACCATTTTCGGAACGAGACCGGAAGCCATCAAAATGGCTCCGCTCGTGTTAGAATTGCAAAAATACGAAGATATTGAGTCGATTGTAACTGTGACAGCACAACATCGCCAAATGCTTGATCAAGTGCTCGATATTTTCGGTATTCAACCACATTACGACCTAAACATTATGAAAGAGCGTCAAACGCTTGTCGATATTACGACAAGGGCGCTTGCTGGTTTAGACGACGTCATGAAAAAAGTAAAGCCCGACATCGTGCTCGTCCACGGCGACACGACAACGACATTTGTCGCGAGTCTAGCGGCATTTTACAACCAAATTGCTGTTGGGCACGTGGAAGCGGGGTTAAGAACGTGGAATAAATACTCGCCGTTTCCAGAAGAAATGAATCGCCAATTAACGGGGGTATTAGCTGATTTGCATTTTGCTCCGACAGCGAAAGCGGCGGAAAATTTACGAGCGGAAAACAAGCGGGACGACGCCATTTTTATTACCGGCAACACCGCGATTGACGCGTTAAAAACGACGGTGCGCGACACGTATACCCACCCGATTTTAGAAAAGGTAGCGGGAAGCCGTATGATTTTACTGACGGCGCATCGCCGCGAAAACCTCGGTGAACCGATGCGCAATATGTTCCGGGCGATTAAACGGCTCGTAGACGATTACCGCGACGTTCAAGTTGTTTATCCCGTTCATTTAAATCCGGTCGTTCGCGAATTGGCGAATGATATATTAGGAGACGATGAACGCATTCATTTAATCGAGCCGTTAGATGTCGTGGATTTCCATAACTTCGCAGCCCGTGCATATATGATTTTAACCGATTCAGGCGGCGTTCAAGAAGAAGCACCTTCTCTCGGTGTACCTGTCCTCGTGTTGCGCGATACAACGGAACGGCCAGAAGGCATTGAAGCGGGAACGCTCAAGCTAGCTGGAACGGATGAACAAACGATTTATACGCTAGCAAGTGAATTATTAACAGATGAAAAAGCGTATGAGCAAATGGCGAAAGCGTCAAACCCGTACGGTGATGGGTGGGCATCAAAGCGGATTGTTGAAGCGATTCGTTACTATTTCAAACAAAGTGATGCTCCACCAACGCCATTTCAACACGAAAAAGGGATGTCATGATGCATCCCTTTTTCTTTCCAAAAATTTTCCCTGTTTTTGTGATCGAACACATTGACATCGTGTTTTCACTATTGTATGCTTACAAAGGGATAAGGATAACCTTTTTAAAAATAAAGTAAATTCTGAAAATGAAAAGTGAGGCTTTCGTATGCGGCGACATGAACGCCATCCGTTTCGAGCGATCGGTTTGATGACGGCTATCTCTTCCCAGCTTGTCGGTTCCGTTTTAGTTGGGATTTTTGGCGGGCGTTTTGTCGACGAACGTTTTGGCACCGAACCGCTATTTTTAATTGTCGGTTTGCTCCTCGGTTTGGCGGCTGGTATTTATGCGATGATTCGCCTCATTCGCTCATTTTTTTCAGGAGAGGAAAAATGAACGAACTGCAGCAACATTGGCGACGTCACAAATCATACATACTATATTTGTTGGCACTTTATGTATTAGGATGGGGTTTTTCGTCATACGAAAAAATATTTTTAAGTTTAATTATTGGAACGATTGTCGGCTTATTTAATACGTGGACGCTCATTAGAAGGGTTGAGCGACTAGGACGAGCTGTTATTCTAGGGGAACGAGTAGTTTCACTCGGCATGCTCTCACGCATGGCGGCCGCTACATTGGGTGCCATTTTTGCGTTGCGTTATCCAGAACACTTGTCGATCGTTTGGATAGTGGTAGGATTAATGACATCTTATGTTGTCATTATGATAGATTTCTTTTTCCAAAAAAACAAAGGGGAAGAGAGGTGAGTAAAGGTGCATCATGAGGCTCCTCTGTATGAATTGTTTGGATTAACCTTTAATTTGTCAAACGTAATGATGATTACGGTTACATCCGCCATCGTTTTTGTGATCGCTTTATTGGCTACCCGCAACTTGTCGATGAAACCAACTGGCATGCAAAATTTTCTTGAGTGGGTTATGGATTTTGTTAAAGGAATTATTAAAAGTAACATGGATTGGCAAACAGGCGGGAGATTCCAAGTATTAGGTGTTACACTGATTATGTATATTTTTGTAGCCAATATGCTTGGTCTACCTTTTGCGGTCGTCATTAACGACGAACTATGGTGGAAGTCCCCGACCGCTGATCCTGTGATCACACTTACACTAGCTACAATGGTAGTTGGATTGTCTCACTATTACGGCATTAAAATGAAAGGGTTAAAAGGATATGCCGAAGGTTTTGTCAGCCCGATGCCGTTTTTGTTCCCGTTGAAGATTATTGAGGAGTTTGCGAATACTCTGACGCTCGGTCTCCGTTTATACGGAAACATTTTCGCGGGTGAAATTTTGTTAGGATTGTTGGCTGGTAGTCTAGCGACTGGATTTGCTGGCACGGTTGTAGCGATCATTCCTACAATTGTATGGCAAGCATTTAGTATTTTCGTTGGTGCGATTCAAGCATTTATTTTCACTATGTTAACGATGGTTTACATGTCTCACAAAGTGAGCCATGACCATTAGAATATATTAACAACTTTGTTCTCAAAAAACAGCTTTTAAGGAGGAGTTAAATATGGGAGCTTTAGCAGCTGCAATTGCAATCGGTTTAGCAGCACTTGGTGCAGGATTTGGTAACGGTATGATTGTCAGTCGTACAGTAGAGGGAATTGCTCGTCAACCTGAGGCTCGTGGAGCACTTCAAACGACGATGTTCATCGGGGTAGCACTAGTCGAAGCGATTCCGATTATCGCGGTTGTCGTAGCGTTCATGGTTATGGGCATGTAATTGTCAAAGTGAACTTATACGAAACGGTTCAATAATGGCGAAGTCCGTCTCATACGAGAACCTTCGCCATTCCTTTATGTTCGTACGCACACGCTCCGAGCGATATTCGGGCGATTTTTGGAGGGAGTGAAACGCGCGGTGGTAAACATGTTTGTATTAGGTGCTGGTGGACATGGGTTCAACGGTGGTGATATTGCATTCCAATTACTCATGTTCCTCTTGCTCATGTTCTTGCTACGTAAATATGCATTTGGGCCGTTAATGGGCGTCATGAAGCAACGCGAAGAGCATATTGCGAACGAAATCGAGCAAGCAGAAAAACATCATCAAGAAGCGAAAAAGCTTGCAGAAGAGCAACGTGAATTAATGAAAAAATCGCGCCAAGAAGCGCAAGCGCTTATCGAGGAAGCACGCAAGCTCGGTGAAGAGCAAAAAGAGCAAATCATTCAAGCGGCGCGCGCTGAAGCGGAGCGCTTAAAAGAAGTCGCGAAACAAGAAATCGCGCAAGAGAAAGAACAAGCGATGGCAGCGTTGCGCCAACAAGTTGCTTCCTTATCCGTACTTATTGCATCGAAAGTAATTGAAAAAGAATTGAGCGAACAAGATCAAGCAAAGCTGATTAGCGAATATATTCAAGAGGTAGGAGAACGCCGATGAACAAACAAGTCGTAGCGAAACGATATGCGTCGGCACTTTTTGAAATTGCGAAAGAACAACAGCTTCTTGATCAGCTCGAACAGGAACTTCGCGTCGTTAAACAAGTATTTGCACAAAATGAAGCGCTTCTTTCTGTATTGAACCATCCGAAAGTTGCGCTAGCGAAAAAGAAAGCGCTCATCCAAGAAGCGTTTGCAAGCGTTTCAAATGTACTGCAACATACGTTTATGTTGCTTTTAGATCGTCATCGCATCGACATTGTAGAAGATTTAGTAGATGCTTTCATTACGCTAGCGAATGAGGCGCGCGGTGTAGCTGAAGCGATCGTTTATTCCGCTCGTCCGTTAACAGAAGACGAAACGAAGGCGCTTGCAGAAGTGTTCGCGAAAAAAGTCGGCGTCGACACGCTTCGCATCACAAACATCATCGATAAAGATGTGATCGGTGGGGTAAAAGTGCGCATCGGCAACCGCATTTTCGACGGAAGCGTCAGCGGAAAACTAGCAAGATTACAGCGACAGTTAACTCGCTAACATTTATAGATAGGGGTGAAATGCATGAGCATCAAAGCGGAAGAAATTAGCGCGCTGATAAAAAAGCAAATCGAAAACTATCAGTCTGAAATCGAAGTGAGCGATGTCGGCACAGTCATTCAAGTCGGTGACGGAATCGCTCGTGCTCATGGCCTCGACAACGTCATGTCAGGAGAGCTTGTTGAGTTTGCCAACGGCGTCATGGGATTGGCGCTAAACTTAGAAGAAAACAACGTCGGTATCGTTATTTTAGGACCGTACACAGGCATTAAAGAAGGCGACGAAGTACGCCGTACAGGTCGCATTATGGAAGTGCCAGTCGGTGAAGCGTTAATCGGTCGTGTCGTAAACCCATTAGGACAACCAGTTGACGGGCTTGGTCCAATCGAAACGACAGCAACTCGCCCGATTGAAAGCCCAGCGCCTGGCGTCATGGATCGTAAATCTGTTCATGAGCCATTACAAACGGGAATTAAAGCGATTGACGCGCTTGTGCCAATCGGTCGCGGTCAGCGTGAGTTAATTATCGGAGACCGTCAAACAGGTAAAACGTCCGTTGCGGTAGATACAATCATCAACCAAAAAGGTAAAAACATGATTTGTATTTATGTGGCGATCGGACAAAAAGAATCAACCGTTCGTAACGTCGTTGAAACGTTGCGTAAATACGGGGCATTAGATTACACAATCGTCGTTACAGCGTCTGCGTCACAACCAGCTCCGCTTTTATTCTTAGCGCCATATGCGGGCGTAACGATGGGCGAATACTTCATGTACAAAGGACAACACGTTCTCGTTGTATATGATGATTTATCAAAACAAGCAGCAGCTTATCGTGAGCTTTCGTTATTATTACGCCGTCCGCCAGGTCGTGAAGCGTATCCGGGTGACGTATTCTACTTGCATTCTCGCTTGCTTGAGCGTGCAGCAAAATTAAGCGATGCAAAAGGGGCAGGTTCGTTAACAGCGTTGCCTTTCGTTGAGACGCAAGCGGGCGACATTTCAGCATACATTCCAACGAACGTTATTTCCATTACAGACGGACAAATTTTCTTGCAGTCTGATTTGTTCTTCTCTGGTGTGCGTCCAGCGATTAACGCCGGTCTTTCCGTATCGCGCGTCGGTGGGGCAGCACAAATTAAAGCGATGAAAAAAGTATCAGGTACGTTGCGTCTTGACTTAGCGGCATATCGTGAGCTAGAGGCGTTCGCGCAGTTCGGTTCCGACCTTGATAAAGCGACACAAGCAAAACTTGCTCGCGGTGCGCGCACAGTTGAAGTGTTAAAACAAGGTTTACATGAGCCGCTGCCAGTTGAAAAGCAAGTAGCGATCATTTATGCATTAACGCGCGGTTTCTTAGATGATATTCCAGTCGAAGATATTCGCCGCTTTGAAAAAGAGTTCCATGCATGGTTAGATAAGGACGAGAACGGTCAAAAGCTAATGGAGCATATTCGCACAACAGGCGATCTTCCAAACGAAGAAGACTTCAATAAAGCAATTGAAGCGTTCAAAAAGACGTTTGTTGTATCGGAGTAAGAAACGTAAGCGGAGCAGTTAAGCTGTTCCGCCCCCCTTTCAACAATTGAGCGAAAAAGGTGGTGAAACCTTTGGGAGCATCGTTACGCGATATAAAAGCGCGCATTAATACGACAAAAAAGACGAGCCAAATTACGAAAGCGATGGAAATGGTCTCGGCCTCAAAGTTAAACCGTGCTGAACATAATGCGAGATCGTTCACGCCGTACATGGAAAAAATTGAAGAAGTCGTCGCGAGCGTTGCACTTGGCAGCAATGACGCTTCTCATCCGATGCTTGTGAAGCGCCCAGTCAAAAAGACGGGATATTTAGTCATTACGTCTGACCGCGGTTTAGCAGGTGCTTACAATAGCAACGTGCTCCGTACGGTATACCAAACGATTCAAGAGCGTCACCGTTCAACAGAGGAATATGCGATTATTGCAATCGGCCGCGTCGGTTTAAATTTCTTTAAACGCCGCAACATCCCAGTAGCTTTACATATTACCGGTTTGCCAGATCAACCGACGTTTGCGGATATTAAAGAAATTGCGAACAAAACTGTCAATATGTTTGCGGATGGTACGTTTGATGAACTGTATATGTTTTACAACCATTTCGTGAGCCCTATTCAACAAGATGTAACGGAGAAAAAGCTATTGCCGTTAACGGACTTAGCATCCGATAAAAAGTTGACAGCTTACGAATTCGAGCCGTCGCAAGAAGAAATTTTAGAAGTATTGTTGCCGCAATACGCTGAAAGTTTAATTTACGGTGCTTTGCTAGATGCAAAAGCGAGCGAGCATGCTGCGCGGATGACAGCGATGAAAAACGCAACAGACAACGCAAAAGAATTGATTCGGACGCTTACACTTTCTTACAACCGTGCCCGTCAAGCAGCGATTACGCAAGAAATTACAGAGATTGTGGCCGGAGCGAACGCATTGCAATAAGGTTGATTAGCAGTTAGGAGGGAAAACGATGGCAAAAGGACGCGTTATTCAAGTTATGGGTCCTGTTGTAGACGTCAAGTTCGAAGACGGACACTTACCTGCGATTTACAACGCCCTAAAAATTAAACATAAAGCGCGTAACGAAAAAGAAGTCGATATCGACTTAACGTTAGAAGTAGCCCTTCACCTTGGGGACGATACAGTACGCACAATTGCGATGTCAACGACAGACGGATTAGTGCGTGGCATGGAAGTCATTGATACAGGAGCACCGATCTCTGTTCCTGTCGGTGAAGTTACACTTGGACGTGTATTCAACGTACTAGGTGAGCCGATTGACTTAGGAGAAGAAATCCCAGCAGACGCTCGCCGCGATGCAATCCACCGTCCAGCACCAAAATTCGAACAACTTTCTACACAAGTTGAAATTTTAGAAACAGGGATTAAAGTCGTTGACTTGCTTGCACCTTATATTAAAGGTGGAAAAATCGGTTTGTTCGGTGGTGCAGGGGTAGGAAAAACAGTTTTAATCCAAGAGTTAATTAACAACATCGCGCAAGAGCACGGTGGTATTTCTGTATTCGCCGGCGTTGGTGAGCGTACGCGCGAAGGAAACGACTTGTACCACGAAATGAAAGACTCTGGCGTTATTAACAAAACAGCGATGGTATTCGGTCAGATGAACGAGCCACCTGGAGCACGTATGCGTGTAGCGTTAACAGGGTTAACAATGGCGGAATATTTCCGTGATGAGCAAGGACAAGACGTATTGTTCTTCATCGACAACATTTTCCGTTTCACACAGGCAGGTTCGGAGGTTTCTGCGTTATTAGGACGCATGCCTTCAGCGGTAGGTTACCAACCGACACTTGCGACAGAAATGGGTCAATTACAAGAGCGTATTACATCAACAGCAGTCGGTTCGGTTACATCGATCCAAGCGATTTACGTACCAGCGGACGACTATACAGACCCAGCGCCAGCGACAACGTTCGCACACTTAGATGCAACGACAAACTTAGAGCGTAAACTATCAGAGATGGGTATTTACCCAGCGGTAGACCCGCTTGCATCAACATCTCGTGCGCTTTCGCCTGAAATCGTCGGTGAAGAGCACTATCAAGTTGCGCGCAAAGTACAACAAACGTTACAGCGCTACAAAGAATTGCAAGACATTATTGCGATTCTCGGTATGGATGAGCTTTCAGAAGAAGATAAACTTGTCGTTCATCGCGCTCGTCGCATTCAGTTCTTCTTGTCGCAAAACTTTCACGTTGCTGAACAGTTTACAGGACAACCAGGTTCATACGTTCCTGTAAAAGAAACAGTTCGTGGCTTTAAAGAAATTTTGGAAGGAAAATATGACCATCTTCCAGAAGATGCGTTCCGCTTAGTCGGCCGTATTGAAGAAGTAATTGAAAAAGCGAGAAAAATGGGCGTAGAAGTTTAATAAGGGACCGAGGAGGATTTTCCATGAAGACGATTAAAGTCAGTGTCGTAACTCCGGACGGCCCAGTATATGAAGCGGATGTGGAAATGGTGAGCGCTAAAGCGCAAAGCGGCGAACTCGGCGTGTTGCCAGGGCACATTCCGATGGTCGCACCGCTAGAGATTGGCGCGGTTCGTTTAAAAAAAGGAAACGCGACAGAGCTTGTCGCGGTGAGCGGCGGCTTTTTAGAAGTTCGCCCTGATCGTGTCACGATTTTGGCGCAAGCAGCGGAACGAGCAGAAGATATTGATGTGGCGCGTGCAAAAGCGGCGAAAGAGCGGGCTGAACGCCGTCTGCAAGCGAAACAAGAAGATATTGATCATAAGCGGGCTGAGCTAGCTTTACGTCGCGCGCTCAACCGTTTAAATGTCGCGAATCGCAACTTTTAACCCTAAGAGCATCGTCTCTTAGGGTTTTTTGTTATTAGAAAGAGGGGGGTGTTTTTCTTGTTTTTGGAACAAGTTTTATCGACACATATGTGAAGAAGTGATATAATGTTATCGGTTACAGTCTTAATAGTGTGACGTTTTCGAAAAATGTGTATAAAGTCACAAAGGGGTGGGACATCGTTGAACGTTTATGTAAACAGTTATGTAGTCGTCTTTGTGTTTCTTTGTTTAGGTATTTTACTTCCGATCGTTGCGCTCACAGCAGGACGTTTTCTTCGTCCACATGCGCCGAATGCAGCGAAGCAAACAACGTACGAGAGCGGATTGGATCCATTCCACGATTCGCGCGTGCAATTTAACGTGAGATATTACATCTTTGCGTTGCTGTTCGTCATTTTTGATGTAGAAACTGTATTTTTATATCCGTGGGCGGTGGCATTTGAAAAGCTCGGTGCATTTGCCATCATCGAAATGCTTATTTTCGTCGTCATGTTGTTGATTGGACTTGTGTATGCTTGGAAGAAGAAGGTGTTAAAATGGATGTAAAATTGTTAAACGTATCAGATCAGGAAATGGAAGAAATGCGTCGCAACGTCTTTTTAACGACATTAGAACAGCTAAAAGCGTGGGCGCGCAGCAACTCGCTATGGCCGCTTACGTTCGGACTTGCCTGTTGCGCCATTGAAATGATGGGAGTCGGCTCTTCCCATTACGACTTAGATCGTTTCGGCTCTTTCTTCCGCACGTCGCCGCGTCAATCAGATGTCATGATCGTTTCAGGTACAGTCACGAAAAAAATGGCGCCAATTGTTCGCCGCTTGTACGATCAAATGCCTGAACCGAAATGGGTCATTGCGATGGGTTCATGTGCAACCGCAGGCGGTCCGTACGTGAAATCGTATTGCGTCGTCAAAGGTGTCGATCAAATTGTGCCTGTTGACGTATACATCCCGGGCTGTCCGCCAAATCCAGCTGCGTTGATTTACGGCATTAATAAACTAAAAGAAAAAATTCGCTATGAAGCAAAAACAGGAAAGAGGGTGCTGTAAATGAGCGATGAAAAAGATTTACAGCAACTAAAAAGAGAAGCGGCCGAACGGGCGAAACAATTAGCAAAAGAGCGATTGGCAGCAAAACAAGCAGCCGAACAAACTGAGCCATCGCTCGAAAGCGAAGATGACCTTGCGCTTGCGAAGAAAAAAGCAGCGGCGAAAGCGAAAGCGGCAGCATTGGCGAAACAAAAAGCTGCGGAGACAGGGGACTTAAGCGAAGAAGAATTAGCGAAGAAAAAAGCAGCGGCAGCGGCGAAAGCGAAAGCCGCAGCGCTAGCGAAACAAAAAGCCGCGGAGAC